>DAINPA010000059.1:0-5119 GCA_036743675.1 Steroidobacteraceae bacterium | reverse complement strand
TCGGCGCTCGGCGGATGCCCGTATTGATTGCGATAGCATTTGGAGAAATGCGGCGGCGACTGAAACCCGCACGCCGTCGTGATATCCATGATGGGCATGGCGGTCTGTAGCAGCAGTTCGCGGGCGCGCCGCAGACGCATTTCGAGATAATAGCGCTTCGGCACGCAGTTCAGGTCGCGCTTGAACAGACGTTCGATCTGCCGGCGAGACAGTCCCGTCGACTTGGCGATTTGCTCGAGCGACAGCGGCCGTTCGATGTTCTCTTCCATGAGCTGCGCCACTCGTATCAGGCCGCGATGAGACACTCCGACGCGCGCGCGCAGCGGGATGTATTGGCGATCGTTGTCCTTGCGGACTCGCTCGACGATGAATTGCTCCGACACCCGTTGCGAGATCCGCGGCCCGAGCTTCGCCTCAATGAGGTTCAGCATCAAATCCAAAGGCGCGGTCCCGCCCGAGCAGGTGTAGCGATTGCGGTCGATGGTGAATAGCTGATCGCTGATGAGCACCCGGGGAAACTCCTCCCGCAGCGCCGACAGATTTTCCCAGTGGATGGTGGCCCGAAAGTTATCCAAGAGACCCGCGCGCGCCAGCGCGTAGCCTCCCGTGCACAGCCCGCCCAAAGCGACCCGCCGGTCGGCCAGGCGCCGCAACGTGGTGAGCAGCGCCGGGGACACGGCGTCACGGATATTAACGCCGCCGCACACGAACAAAATATCGACGGCGTCCAACTTATCGAGAGCGTCGGTCGGAGTGAGGGCGAGTCCGCTGCTCGCATCGATCGCCCGGCCGTCGAGGCTGATGACGGACCATTCGTACACGTCCTTGCCGACCAGGCGGTTGGCCATGCGCAAGGGTTCCAGCGCGTTGGCCACGGCAATCAATGAATAATTCGGCAGGGTCAGAAACGCGTACTTGCACTTGCGCAGCACCGCGGGCGATTCCAATGAAGCCTCCGACGAGCAAATGAAGCCAATCGACAGGGGACCATTATGCCATTCGCGGTGTCCAAAATGTCTATTCCCGACATATTAGTGTCGTTTTTCAGATAGGAGCCGCGACGGCCGCTCGTTACACTGCGGAGCCCATTCGTGTAGGGAGATCAAGCCGATGAAAACTCATGCCCGCGTCGTGGTGATCGGTGGCGGTGCGGTAGGCGTCGGCACGCTCTATCACCTGGCCCGCAAGGGTTGGTCGGACGTGGTTCTGGTGGAGCGGGCCGAACTGACTGCGGGCTCCACCTGGCACGCGGCGGGTCTCCTGCCCCTCTTCAATATGAGCTACACCGTCGGCCAGATTCACAAGTACTCGGTCGATCTGTACAAGCGCCTGCCGGCGGAAACCGGCCAGGACGTGAGTTTTCACGTCACCGGCAACCTGCGCCTCGCGACCTGCCCCGAACGCATGGATGAATATCAAAAATACTGCGGCACCGCGAACACCATCGGCGTGCCGTTTCAAGTGATCGGACCGCAGGAAGTGAAAAAGCTCTGGCCGTTGATCGACCTCGGCAACGGCGCCGATACGCCGAACATCATCGGTGCGCTGTATCACCCCGACGACGGGCACATCGCGCCCGCCGACCTCACCATGGCGCTTCGCAAGGGAGCGCGGGCCGGGGGTGCGGAAATCTACGAACAAACCGAAGTGATGGCGGTGAAGCGCACCGCCTCCGGCGAATGGCAGATCAGCACCGACAAGGGCGACATCGTTGCCGAGCATGTGGTGTGCGCCACCGGCAATTACGCGCGGCAGACGGGGCGGATGTTCGGCATCAACGTGCCCTCCATTCCCGTCGAACATCAATACATCGTGTACGACGAGTCGCCCGAACTCAAAACCTACCGGCAGGGCGGAGGCCGCGAACTCGCGGTGCTGCGCGAGTCGGATAAATCCTATTATCTGCGCGAGGAGCGCATGGGCTGGATTCTCGGTCCGTATGAAGCCGGTGCGCCCGCGCGATTCGCCGACGGCGTGCCCGATTGGTTCGGCAAGAGCCTGTTCGAGGGCGACCTGGAGCGGCTGCTGCCGCATGTCGAAGCGGCGCAGCGTCGGGTGCCGTCGCTCGCGAATTGCGGGATCAAGGACATCGTCAACGGTCCCATTGCCTACACGCCGGACGGCAGTCCGCTCATCGGTCCTGCCTGGGGCGTGCGCAATCTATGGCTCAACGAGGGCCACAGCTTCGGGATCACCGCGGCCGGGGGCTCCGGCTGGCAATTGGCGGAATGGATCGTCGAGGGCGAACCGGGCATCGACATGATGGCGGTCGATCCGCGCCGCTACGGGCCGTACACCAGCAAGCGCTACGTGGTTCAGAAAAACGAAGAAACCTACCGCAACGTGTTCGTCATCCATTTCCCGGACGAGGAGCGCCCCGATGCCCGCCCGGCCAAGACCAGTCCGATCTACGACAAGCTGAAGCGCATGGGTGCGGTCTTCGGCCAACGCTACGGCTGGGAGCGCGCCAACTGGTTCGCACCGCCCGGTGTGGTTGCGAAGGACCAATGGAGCTTCCGGCGCTCCAATTATTTCGAGCACGTCGGCCGGGAGGCGCTGCTCATCCGTCGACACGTCGGCATGATCGACTTGGGGCCCTTCACCAAGCACGAAGTGACCGGCCCGGGCGCCGAAGCCTGGCTCGACAGCCTGGTGGCCAACAAGGTGCCGACCAAGATCGGCCGGATCGCGCTCTGCCATGCGCTCACCCGGCGCGGCGGAATTCGCTCTGAATTCACCATCACCAAAATCGCCGATGAGCATTACTACGTGGTGAGTGCCGGCGCGGCGGAACGCTACGACAGCGACTACTTGCAGCAGATGCTGGCGGACCATCCGGCCGCCCCCGGCGCCGCGACCTTGCGAAACATCACCACCAGCCGCGGCTGCTTCGTGCTGGCCGGCCCGCGTTCGCGCGAGGTCTTGGCCAAGCTCACCGACGTGCCGTTGGACAACGCCGGGTTTCCCTGGCTCACCGGCCAAGTGGCCGAAGTGGGCCTCGCGACCGATGTGTACCTGTTGCGCGTGAACTTCGTCGGCGCGCTCGGTTGGGAACTGCACTTCCCGATCGAGTATGCGCATCATCTGTTCGACGCGATCTTCGATGCCGGCGCCGAATTCAAGATCGGCATGGCGGGCATGCGCGCCATGGAATCCTTGCGGCTCGAAAAATCCTACCGCATGTGGGGCACCGACCTGACTCCGGACTACACGCCGTACGAGGCCGGTCTCGACCGCTTCGTGCGCCTGAACAAGGGAGCGTTTGTCGGCAAGGATGCTCTCGAGCGGCAACTGAAGCAGGGTGTGCCCCACCGCTTCGTGACATTCGAAGTGCATGGCGTCTCCGCCGCCGACCCGCTCGGCAATGAACCGTTGTTCGACGCCAAGGGCAATCTGGTCGGCAGGGCCACCGCCGGATATTATGGGCACGCGTTGCAAAAGAGCCTGGGGTTGGGGTACGTGAAGACGGATTTCGCGGGCGTCGGCGCTGAGTTACAGATAGAAATCTTGGGCGAGCGCAAGCGCGCGACGGTCCTCGTCGATTCGCCGTTCGATCCCGAGAACAAGGAGCTTCGAGCTTAGGAGCCTGTCTGACGACCGCATATTCATGAGCAAGCAATCATTTTCCGCCCTCACGCTCATCAAGGGCGCGTTATCGGCCCATCGCGGCTGGCAGCCCCAGTGGCGCAAGCCCGAACCCAAGCCGAGCTACGACGCCGTCATCGTCGGTGGCGGCGGGCATGGCTTGGGCGCGGCGTATTATCTCGCGAAGCAACACGGAATCACCAACATCGCGGTGCTCGAGAAGGGCTGGATCGGCGGCGGCAACACCGGGCGCAATACCACCATCATCCGCTCGAACTACCTGTTCAACGAAAGCGCCGCTCTCTATGACCACTCGCTCAAGCTGTGGGAAGAACTCTCGCAGGTATTGAATTACAACGTCATGTTTTCGCCGCGCGGCGTGATGATGCTGGCGCACACGGTGCACGACATCCAAGTCTCGAAACGGCACGTCCACGCCAACCGCTGCAACGGCGTCGACAACGAATGGCTCGAGCCCGAGCAAGCCAAGGAATTCTGTCCGCCGCTCAATATATCGGACAACATCCGCTATCCGGTGCTCGGCGCGGCCTTGCAGCGCCGCGGCGGCACGGCGCGGCACGATGCGATCGCCTGGGGCTATGCGCGCGCGGCCGATGCGCTCGGCGTCGACATCATCGAGAATTGCGAAGTGACCGGCATCAAGCTCGGCGCGAACGGTGCGGTGGAGGCTTTGGAAACGACGCGCGGCCTGATTCGTTCGCGCAAAGTCGGCGTGTCCGCCGCAGGCTCGACCAGCGTCGTCATGCGGCTCGCCAGCATCCGGCTGCCCTTGGAAAGCTTCCCGCTGCAGGCGCTGGTGTCGGAGCCCATCAAGCCCGTTTTTCCCTGCGTGGTGATGTCCAATACCATTCACGCCTATGTCAGCCAATCGGACAAGGGCGAGTTGGTCATCGGTGCGGGTACCGATGCCTACACCTCGTACACCCAGCGCGGCGCCCTGCATATCAACTCGCACACGCTCGATGCGGTGTGCGAGTTGTTTCCGCAGTTTCGCCGCTTGCGCATGATGCGCAACTGGGGAGGCATCGTCGATGTGACCCCGGATCGCTCGCCCATCATCGCCAAAACGCGGGTCCCGGGCCTGTACGTGAATTGCGGCTGGGGCACCGGCGGCTTCAAGGCCACACCCGGATCGGCGCATGTGTTCGCCTGGACCATTGCGCGCGACGAACCGCACCCGATCAACGCGCCCTTTACGATCGAGCGCTTTCGCGACGGCCACTTGATCGACGAGGCCGCGGCCGCCGCGGTGGCTCACTAGGAGCTGGCCCCGCATGCTGCTCATCGCCTGTCCCTACTGCGGCAACCGCCCGGAAATCGAATTCAGCTACGGCGGCGAAGCGCACCTGGTGCGCGCCGCGCAGCCCGCCCTGCTCGACGATCAAGCATGGACCGATTTTTTATATATGCGCAGCAATACCAAGGGTGTTTACGCCGAGCGCTGGCGCCATGCGCGCGGCTGCGGCCGATATTTCAATGCGCTGCGCGACACCACCACCGATCATTTTCTCGC
>DAINPA010000058.1:0-12494 GCA_036743675.1 Steroidobacteraceae bacterium | reverse complement strand
CTTACTTCCCATCTTAATTGTAGCCGTGTTCGCAGCATGACTTTGCTTTCGCGCACACGCACTATTTAAGATGAGCCATCCGGGCTGAGACAATCAGCGGGCACGTAGTTGCGCCAATTGCCTGGCATTCGCGGCATCTCCATGAATGAACGGCGTTGATCGGCAGCCACGCCGATCAGGTCTCGGGCGTTGAGACCCTTGTTCTGGAGGTATTGCGTGAACTCCGCGATGGCATTGGTCAGCAGTTTGTTGCCATAGATCATTACTGGCGATGCGATCTCGACGGCGGACGCGCCTGAGAGCATGAAGCGTACGACATCGAGCCCCGTTTGCGCCCCGTTTATGCCGATTAGCGTTTTGTTGCCCCCGATCGCTTTGCGGGTCATCGCCAGCCAATGGCAGGTGATTGGTAGGTTCCAGTAGCCGCCGATGCCGAGGCTGGTATTTAACATCGGCTTGAGCGTCTCGACATCGGGAATGAAGCCGAGCAACCGTCCGGCCATGATGACGGCGTTGGCGCCGGCGTCGAAGGCCGCCGCCGCAAGCGACGGTACGCGTTCGCTCTGTCCGGTGGTCTTGACCCATAGCGGCAGCGAGACCGCGGCACGCACCGCCGCGACTTGCGTGGCGAGTCGCTCGGGCGACAGCTCGGTCGTGACATTGCCTTTCGATGTTTGGCTCGCGTAGGGAACGCCGACATTGAATTCGAGGACTCGCAGCCCAGCAGCTTCGATGCGGCGCGCCATTTCCACGGCCGGCTCTATTTGTCCGAGAATGAGGCTCGCCACCACATAGCAGTCGCGGGTCTTGGCTTCCGCGTCGAGCTTGACGGTCTGCTCCAGCCAGGAATCGAATGGCATAGGCGACATCCCCGAGCGGCAGGCCAGAGTGGCGCTGCGCGGCGCCTGATCGTTCCACGGAATTTTTCGCCAATGCTCGTCGACGAGCATGTATTCGGACCGCTCGAGCTGGTCTTTTGCCCCCGCAACCTCATTATTCGACTTGACGACGACCGCGCCGACGCCGCTCTCAAGCGCGCGAAGTATTCCGTTGCGATCAATGACATGCTCGGCCGGACCGGCAATGATCGGGTTCTTCAAGGTAACGCCGCCGACTGTCGTCGAAAGATCAATTCCCATCGCGTCCGGTCCTATTGGTTGTGGTTGTTCGGGCCTGCCACGAGGCGAAGCCATAGCCGAGATTGCGCGAGCTGTTTTGTGCCCTCCGTTTAATGGCACCGATCATCGAGAGGTCTACGAAGAAACGGTTCAAGGATTAAGTCAGTTAGCGCAATTGACAAAACTTGACGAGTGTCTGTAGCGTTTAATAGTACGCTGTTCGCGACAACGAAACACCATCTTTGGTGGAGACCCAGCCCCTTTATCATCGCGCTATTGGCCGTGACGTCTCCGTCCGTCCGCAACATCGTTCCGATGAGAAGCGAGCTGCGGCAATTATTTGAATAAGTCAGGGAGGATTTGGAGATGCTTAAATTATTTACGATGCGCACGCTGGCTGCCGTTCTGTTGGGCCTCGGTCTGATCGCGCCGGCGCACGCCGAGGATTTCCCGGCGCGCGTCATCAAGATCGTCGTCGGCTTCGGCCCCGGCGGACTCGGCGATCTCACGGCGCGGCTGGTGGCGCAGAAGATGTCGGATTCCATGGGCAAGCCGGTGGTGGTCGAGAACATGCCCGGCGCCGGCGGCATCACCGCCGCCGCGCACGTCGCGCGTGCGGCGCCGGACGGCTACACCATGCTCCTGGCCAGCGGCCAGAACGCCGCCAGCCCTTCGCTGTTCAAGTCGCTGCCATATGATGCGGTCAACGGTTTTGCCATGGTTTCGACCCTGGGACTGTTCGATTTCGTGATCGTCGCCAAGCAGGACGGTCCATATAAGACCCTAGACGAAGCCGTCGCCGCCGCCCGCCGCGATCCCGCGCAATTCAATATCGGCACGATCAGCTCCGGCAGTGTGCAGCACCTGGCCTCGCTGCTGTTCACTTCGATGGCCGACCTCAAGGTTCCGACCATCCCGTTCAAGACCACCGGCGACGTGGTTGCCGCCTTGATGTCTGGCCAGGTGCAGATCGGATTCGAAACTTTGCCCGGCGTCATGGGCCAGATCAAAGGTGGCAGCCTGCGCGCGCTCGCCGTGGCTTCGGGGTCGCCGGTTGCGCTGCTGCCGGGCGTGCCGACGATCGCCGAAAGTGGCGTGCCGGCGTTCAAGCTCGTGTCGTGGAATGGCTTCGTGGTGCCGGCGAAGACGCCGCGCCCCATTATCGACCGGCTGAACAAGGAAATCGCCAATGCGGCCGCTGCGCCGGATGTGCGCCAGCGCCTCCTCACCCTCGCCATCACATCGCATCCGAGCACGCCGGAGGTAATGCAGGACATCTACAACGAAGATATCGCCCGATGGAAACGCGTCATCACCGACGCTAAACTTGAACAGCACTGACGTCGCACGGCCACACACGCAAATTCAGCTCCGGCAAGATCAGCAATGCTCTCGGCCAATTAAATGACGCCGCCGTCTGCAAGAATCGTGCGGCCCGTGATCCAACCGGCCTCGGGCGATGCCAAGAAGGTCACGATGCCGGCGATATCTTCGGGCTGGCCGATCCGCCCGAGCGATGTTGCCGCAATAATTGCTGCGCCCCTTTCGGCAACGATCGCGGACGTCATTTCGGTCTCGATAACGCCGGGGGCTACCGCGTTCACCGTTATCCCTTTCGATCCGAGTTCTTTGGCGAAGGCGAGCGTCAACGTGACGATGGCGGCCTTCGAGGCGGCGTAAATCGAGCTCGTTGGAATCGGGCGGAACGCAAGAGCGGACGCAAAGTTGATGATCCGCCCGCCCGGGGATGTCAGGTGAGGAAGGGCAGCCTGCGTGACCAAGACCGTGCCAAGAACATTCACATCGAAAATCGCGCTGACGAACGCAGCATCGATAGCGCTCAATGGGCGGTAGGGGGAAACACCTGCACAGTTAACAAGGATGTCGATCCGGCCATATTGGGCCACGGTGTCGCGCACAATTTTTTGCGCGGATTCGGTCTGCGAGATATCGCCCGCAATGGCGATACATTGCCCCCCCGCTGCCGCAATTTCCGACATCAGCATTTCGGCAGCATCGCTGCGCGTTCGATACGCAATCGCCACGCGACTTCCAAGCGACGCAAATCGGCGTGCGACCGCCGCGCCAATACCGCGCGATCCCCCGACGACCAGGGCGACCTTGTCGCTGAGTGGATGAGAGCTAGTCACGTTTGTTTTCTTCTTCGCGAACGGTAATCCACATAAGAGCCATTCTGGCCTCTGCCGTGTCCGAGCTTGCGTGATATCTGCTCACTTGCCTCCTTAAGCGCGGCTATGTCGGATGGCTTCGGAATTTCCGGAAGGAATTGAATCGAACCGACAACGGCAAGCGATCCAATACAATTGTCGTGATTATCGAAAATTGGAGCAGCAACAGCGTTGATGCCGAGTAACGCTTCCTCTGGAGCCGAGGCATAGCCGCGCTTGGCGATGTCGACCAGTGCTTGTTCGATGCGCTCAGGTGAGATTATTGTCTTGGCAGTGAATGCTTCAAGCGGTTGTGCCAGAATTCGATTTTGGAACGGGCGTGGCGAGAAGGTGAGAAGAATCTTGCCTTGCGCCGAAGCATGAAATGACAGTTCACTTCCCGGGCGTACGCCGATCTCGATGGCGGATGTGCTTGCGAGCGTGGCAAGCACGAGGGCGCCGTGCGGCGTCATGGCCGATATAACCACGGTATGTCCGAGCGCATCGCGCAGTTCGCGCATGGGACCTTCCGCGAGCTGAATAAGATCCGCGTCGGGGGCGAGATGCGCCAGCAGGCGGCTCTTTGGGCCAATCGCATAGCGGGTGGTAGCAGGATTTTGAGTGAGATAACCGCGATCGACCAGGGTGTGCAGATGCCGATGGACCGAACCTTTGGTCACGTGCAGCCGGTCGGCAATTTGCGTAACGCCTAACTCTTCGTCCGAGAACGCGACAGCCTCCAACACGTCGATCGCGAGCTGGACCGAACGCACCCCTGCCGAACCGTCTGCAGCCATCAGAGCTCCCTCGTCGTGCGCAGAATTAAGCGTTTGCAATGGCAAAACAACATATGCGATTAAAGGACGCGGACAAACCAATAGAGCGCATATTGGCAATAATCAGCCGGAATTCGACCAAAAACGTCTTATCTTTTTGACTGACTAGCAGCAATTGGATAGCATTAGAAACACTGTTTCGCAACTGAGAACAGCCTACAGTGCAGGTCGGGTGCAGAAGTCCGCGCCACCCAGCGTGCGGCGGCGATGAATTTTATCGAGGCGAAAAAGCATGGCGCCAAATCTGGGTATGAACAAAGACATCGAGCATCGAATTGACGGTCTGTTGCTGGGTGCGATCGATCCGCACGTGCACAGCGGTCCATCGATCGCGGCCCGTGCCCTCGATCACCTTGAGCTGGTCAAGCAAGCATCGGCCGCCGGCTTTGCGGCCGTGGTGACGAAGGATCACGACTACAGCGGCGTGATGACGGCCGCGCTCATCACCAAACATTTCCCGGAATTAAAGACAAAAATCTATTCGAGCATCGTGCTCAACAATGTCGTTGGCGGGTTCAATCCATATGCCGTCGAACATACAGCCGCGATGGGTGGCAAGATCGTGTGGATGCCGACACTGGCCGCGGAAAACCATTTGCGCTGGGAAAAGACCTCCAATTGGGTGCATCCCGCCTCGACTAATAAAATGCGGCCCGCCGTGGGAATACCCGTTCTCGATGGCAACAAAGCGGTGCGTGACGACGTCAAAGAAGTCCTCGATATCATCGCAAAGAACGACATGGTGTTGGCTAGCGGCCATCTTCACGTGAGCGAGACATGGCTGGTGTTCGAGGAGGCAAAACGGCGCGGCGTGAACCGGATTGTTCTGACTCATCCTGAAGATATCGTCGATGCCAGCATGAACGATGTGAAGGGCCTGGCGACCATGGGAGCTTTTGTCGAGCACTCGCTCTGCATGTTTATCGAGGGATCGAAGTTCAAAACGCGCACAGCGGACGATCTTCGAAAGCATATCGAAGCGGCGGGCGTGGAGCAGACCATTCTTTGCTCGGACCTCGGGCAAACCGGGACTATCAGCCCGCTCGAAGGATTCCGCAGAGGCATCAAGCTATGCATCGATCTGGGTTATGATGACGAGCAGATCCGCAAGATGGTGTCATTGAATACGGCTCGCATGCTCGGAATAGAAGCTGACCTGCCGGCGCGGCGATGACGGCGTTTCGCATTTCGAGGTGATGGAAGCTTCTGCGCAACAATAAAATGGACTGGGAGGCCATGCATGTACGATGTCAGCGATCCACGCGCGGCTTTGACGAAGGCGCCCGCTGCCAAGGAGGCGCCGGACGGTCCGTTCGGTGGCGCCGAGTATGTCAGATTTTATAAAGAGCCGCCGCAGGAAGCCGGTCCCGCCGGCAAGAGCTGGTACGGGCGCGGCCAGAATTTCATTCTGGTTGTCACCGAGCCGAGCAAGGACGCGATCTTGGCGCGCGAAGCGCAACCCGACGAATATGCGGTACTGATCCCCGACGCAAAGACCGTGGTCGAGATCACCACCAAGGACGGCGTGCAGCGCGTGACCGGACACTCGCTCGCTTTCGTTCCGCCGGGGCGATCGAGCGTGCGTGTCATCGAGCCGGGCCGGATCGTACGAATGTTCACCACCTGCTCAACCGACCTGGCGGAGAAGTGCAGCAACAGCGCGTCCTATGCCTCGGCCAAGCCGCATGTCGCGCCGGCTCAGCCATGGCCCGAACCCAAGGGCGGCTACAAATTGCGTGTCTACAGTCTGGATGTGCCGCCGGAGAAAGGCCGTTTTGGCCGAATTTGGCGCTGCACCACATTCATGGTCAATTTCCTCGATGTATATCAGGGTCCGCGCGACGCGACCAAGCTCTCGCCGCACTATCACGATGATTTCGAACAGTGCTCGCTCGCCCTCGAGGGCGAATTTGTCCATCATTTGCGCTGGCCTTGGACCGTAAACAAGAATTTCTGGCATGACGACGATCACGAACTGTGCGGTAGCCCATCGATCGCGGTCATCCCGCCGCCGTCGGTTCATACGACCGAAGCGGTCGGTGGCGGCACCAACCAGCTCGTTGACATATTTTGCCCGCCGCGCTTCGACTTCTCACAGAAGCCGGGATGGGTTTTGAACGCTGACGACTATCCGATGCCGTGAAACTGCATACTCCAGTATCGGGTGATTCATCATGAGTTCCTCAGCTTTAACTTTCCGCCAGCGAATGGCCGCACGCGAGCCCCTGATCGGCACGTTTCTCAAGACGCCGACCAGCCACGCGACCGAGATTATTGGCGAAGTCGGCTTCGATTTCGTCGTGATCGATCAAGAACACAGCCCGTTCGTTCGTACGGCAACCGATATCGCGCTGCTGGCAGCGCGGGCGCTGGGCATACCGGCTTTGGTGCGCGTGCCGGGACCGGACGCCATACTCTCGGTTTTGGATTGTGGCGCCGCCGGCGTCCTTGTGCCGCATGTGTCGAGCGCCGCCTACGCGCATAAGATCGCGGCGGCTTGCCGCTACCGTGGCGGCAAGCGCGGCTTTGCCACCAGCACGCGCGCCGGCCGCTATACGGCGGTGCCGATGTGGCGTCACATCAGCGACTCTGACGCGAATACCGTTGTCGTCGCACAAATCGAGGATCCCGAGGCGCTGGCCGAGATCGACGCCATCGCAGCGGTCGCGGGTATCGACTCGTTGTTCATCGGCCGGGGCGACCTCACCGCCGCGTTTGGCGATGAATCGAAGGACCCGCCGGAGGTGCGCCGAGCGGTAGAGCAAATTTCCAAGGCCGCGCTCAAGGCCGGGAAATCAATCAGCGTGTATGTCGGCAGCGCCACCGAGGCGGCTTGGCTCAAAACTTTCGGCGCGAGTACATTCGTCCTATCGTCCGACCAGGGTTTCTTGCGCCAAGCCGCGGCCAACGGCTTGCACGAGATCCGCGAGAAGGTTGCATCATCGACATGAGGGCGGAACCAGCGCGCGTCAACGCGTGAAATGAAAATTCAACAACGCAAACAGTGTGACGGGAGGGACAGAAAATGAAATCACGAAAAGCAATCATCATGGCGGCGATGCTTGCGGTGGCACCTTCGCTTCCGGCATCGGCACAAGAAGTCTACAAGATCGGCTCGTCGCTCGGCTTAACGGGCTATGGGTCGCAGACCGATGGTCATTGGCGCGATGGGCTCGAGCTTGCGATCGCCGCGGTGAACGCCAAAGGCGGTGTATTGGGCCACAAGCTGGAACTCGTTTACGAAGACAACAAGTCGACGCCGCAGCAGGCCGTCGTCGTTTATCGCAAGATGATGTCCGAGGATAAGGTCAAGGCCTTCGACAGCGGCTGCATATCCGCGGGAAATTTCGCCGCCGCCGGCTTCGTATCGCGCGCGAATCTTCCGATGTTCCTTTGCTCCATTCTGCCGCGGCTTCCCGACGAGCAAAAGTGGGCCTTCAGCTTCCTACCGCCGCCTAAGTTCGAGGTCGACGCGCGCTACGAGTATCTCAAGAACAAGACAGACATCCGCAAGATCGGAATCCTGGGCGATCCAAGCCCTTACGGAATGTTGATGCGCGGCATTGCCGAAAAGGACGCCGTAGATTACGGGCTGCAGGTCGTCGCCAACGAATCCTACCAGCAGGATGACGCCGACTTCAGCGTTCAGATCGGACACATCAACGCCGCCGGCGCGGGCGCGATCATCATGATCGGCCAGGGCAACGCTGTGGTCACCGTGTCGAATAACATCAAGCATCTGGGCTTGAACAAGTTGTTGCTGCTCGGCAGCGTTAACGAGCGCGATATACTGCTATCGGCCGGCCAGGTTCTGGGCGAACAATACCTCTTCGTGTCGCCCATCATTCAAGTGGCGGAGGACGATCTTGCCAAGATCGCCAATCCGAAGGCGCGCGCGGCGGCGGAAGCTTTCGTCAAGCCGCTGAAGGCCAAATACGGCAATACCGACCCGGGGATGGCCTCGCGCGCTTGGGACTCGCTCATGATGATGGTGCAGGCAATGGAGAATTCGAAGTCGGTCGACGGTACCGCCGTGCGTGACGCGTTTGAGAAGCTCGGACATTTCGATGGTGCCGGGGCTTCCTACGACTTCTCGCCGGAACAGCATGTCGGGATCACCAAAAATCCCTATGTGATCGCCTTCGTCAAAGACGGCAAGCTGAATATCAAACATGACGGCCGATAGTCGTCCGATGCCGTCCTTGATCGAGGTCAGTGCGCTTTCAGCAAGCTATGGTCACATCGCAGCGTTGAAACCGGTCAGCCTCCACGTCGAGGAGGGTGAGTTCGTGACGATACTCGGTCCAAATGGCGCGGGGAAGACGACGCTTCTTCGCGCTATTTCCCGTCTGATTGTCAGCAGCGGGCGCTTGCAGTTCAAGGGGCGGGACATCACCGCGTTGCCAACTCACCAACTCGCAAGACTGGGGATCATCATGGTGCAGGAGGGCCGCGGCTTGTTCGGCGAGATGACCGTGCGGGAGAACTTGCTGCTGGGTGCCTACGGTCTCGGCGGCGCCGGCACCGAGGTCGAACGCCGCCTCGACGGGATATTCAGACTCTTTCCAAACCTGCGGGAGCGAACCGATCAGGTCGCGGCGTCAATGTCCGGCGGCGAGCAGCAAATGCTTGCAGTCGGGCGCGCTCTGATGGCCGGTCCGAAATTGCTGATGCTCGATGAGCCTTCACTGGGTCTTGCCCCCCGGGTGGCGGCTGAAATTCTCGAAACGTTGGGCGAACTCAATCGCAATGGCCTTGGCATCCTGCTGGTCGAGCAAAAGGCGCCAATGGCGCTTAAGCTTGCGCGGCGCGTTTACATTCTTTCATCGGGCAGCGTCCGTGCTGAATTGCCGGCACATGAGATAAAATCGCATCATGACCTCGCGCGCTATTATTTTCAGTAAGCTCGGCGACTACGGGTATATCGCTATCGGCGGCGCGATTTGCATCGCGCTGCTCTTCGGCCTGGTGTTTATCCACGGCGGGTACCTCGTCACCGTGCTGCAGCTCGCGATGATCTACGGCATCTTCTGCGTCGGGCTGAATTTTTTCATGGGTTATACGGGGCAGGCCTCGTTCGGCCAGAATGCCTTTGCGGCAATTGGCGGCTATGGCACGGCCATCTTCTGCGTCCAATACAATTGGGAGCCGATTCTGGCGCTGCTGGTCTCGATGGGCATCGCCGGCATAGCCGCGCTCGTGGTCGGGTATCCGACATTGCGTTTGCGCGGGCATTATCTGGCCATGGCGACCTTCGCGCTCGGGCTCATCACCTATGATATCTCGGTGCAGTGGACCAGCCTGACGCAAGGCTACATGGGCTATTCCGGTATTCCGCCGCTCGGGATCGGGCCATTCACGGTCGAGGGCGAGCGGATGAAGCTTCTGTGCCTTATCGCGGTCGTCCTGTTTGGCTTGTGGATTTCATATCGGTTGCGCGCTTCACGCTTCGGGCGCGCCCTGCGCGCGATCTCCACGAGCGAGCCAGGCGCGGCGGCCCTCGGCATTCGCGTTTCGCAATACAAGCTCGCAGCCTTTATCATCGCCGCGCTCTACGCCTCCGCAGCCGGGTCGCTTTTCGCACATGTCGTCGGCTTCATCAGCCCCGAGGTGTTCGGACTGCAGATGGTCGTGGTGACGTTCACGATGCTTTATGTCGGCGGTATCGGCACCGTGCTGGGGCCAGCGATTGGTGCGATCATCGCCTCGTTGCTGCCCGAGGTGTTCCGCAGCACCGGCCGGTTCCAGGACATCGCCTATGCCGCCGTTCTTTTGCTCCTGCTGATCTTCATGCCGAAAGGGCTTTCCGCGCTGGCCGACATCGGCAGATCGCGCGCGCCTCGGCCAAGAGCGGAGGGCTAAAGGGTGGCTCTCCTCAAGGTGCGCGGCCTAACCAAGCGTTTCGACGGCTTGCAAGCCAACAGCGAGATCGATCTCGAGATTCCGGAAGGAAGCCTTTTCGGCGTTATCGGTCCAAATGGCGCCGGCAAGACGACATTTTTCAACATGATTTCCGGCTTCCAGCAGCCGACGGCGGGGACGATCGAGTTTGCCGGCACGGATATTACCAATATGCGGCAAGACAAGATTGCGGCCATGGGCCTGGTGCGCACGTTCCAGCTTGTGCAGTTGTTCAAGGATATGTCGGTGGCCGAGAACGTCGAGGTGGGCTTCCATCTCGCCACCAAAGGCGGCGTGGCTGCGGCCGTCGCGCGCCTGGCCTGGTTCCGCCGCCAGGAAGCCGAAATTCACGCCAAGGCCCGGGAACTGCTCGACTTCGTTGGGCTTGCCGATCAAGCCGAGCAGGATGCCGAGTTGCTTCCCTATGGGCAGCAGCGCCTGTTGGAGGTTGCACGCGCGCTCGCGGCGCAGCCGCGGCTGCTTCTGCTGGACGAACCGGCCGCCGGCCTGAATTCCCACGAGACCGACGCCCTGGCCAAGATCATCCAGCAAGTCAACGGGCAAGGCATCACCGTGCTGCTGATCGAGCACGACGTGGCGCTGGTCACGCGCATCGCGCAGCGCATCGCGGTCCTGGATTTCGGGTGCAAGATCACCGAGGGCACGCCGGACGAAATCAAGCGGCATCCCGACGTCATCGCCGCTTATCTCGGCACTGATGAGGCGGCGCATGCCTAGCATCACCGAACTCGCCCAAAGCCTCGTCAACGGAGTGGGCATCGGCCTGGTCTACGGGCTGATCGCCATCGGTTTTTGCGTCATTTACAATGCCAGCGGCATCGTGAACTTCGCGCAAGGCGTGTTCGTCATGCTCGGCGGCATGTTCACGCATGCGCTGTTGACGCGGCTGGGTCTGCCGATCGCGATTGCGGCGCTCATCAGCATAGTTCTTGTCGCGCTCGTCGGCGTGCTCGTGCAGATTCTGATCATCAGTCCGATGTGGAAGCGAAATGCGCCGCTGTTCGCCATTATTCTCGCGACTCTCGCCGTGCAATTGTTGATCGAGCAGATTGTCATTCTGACCATGGGCGACCAGCCTCGCACCTACCCCGAGTTCTCTCTCGGAGGACCGCTGATGCTTGGACCGATCGCCATAGACTATCAGCTGTTCTGGATTCTCGGTTGCGGCGCCTTGATGGTGATTTTGCTGACACTCTTCTTCAACAAGACGCGCGCCGGCCGCGCGTTGCGCGCATGCTCGCAAAACCGCGAGGCAGCGGCGCTGCTTGGCATTCCGGTTGGAGCGATGCTGATGTTGTCGTTCGCGCTGAGCGCGGCGCTCGGTGCCGCGGCTGGCATCCTGATCACGCCGACGCAATACACGGCCTACAGCGTCGACGGGCCATTCGGCATCAATGGCTTCATCGCCGCGATTATCGGCGGCTTCGGCAGCGCGCCGGCGGCGCTTGTTGGCGGGGTGTTGCTCGGCGTCGTGCAATCCGGCGCGATTGTCGTCTTCGGGGCCGGCTATAAGAACGTCGTCGCGCTCACGATCCTGCTCATCGTGCTGCTGTTCTTTCCGCGCGGGCTGTTCGGAGGCCTGGGGAAACGGGTTTAACGAAGACTGCCGGATCGGCACGAAAATGGAGAAATTCTATGAGGAGAAAAATATGCATGCGCTGCTGGTCTATGCCCATCTCGAACCGACGTCCTTCACCGGCGCGTTGAAAGATACGGCGTGCGATGTGTTGCGCGGCGCCGGTCATACGGTCGAGGTGTCGGATCTCTATTCGGAAAAATTCAATCCTGTTGCCGGAAGGCATGACTTTACCGGCATAGCTGACCCGCGGCGCTTCCATTACCAGACCGAGCAAGACCATGCGCAGCGGACCGGGGGCTTCTCGCCCGAACTGGTGCGCGAGCAGCGACGCTTCCTTAAGGCGGAGCTTGTGGTCTGGCTTTATCCGATCTGGTGGGGTGGCATGCCCGCCATTCTCAAGGGGTGGTTTGACCGCGTTCTTGCGTACGGTTTTGCCTATGCCGATGGCCGCCGCTTCGACACCGGCTTTTTCCGAAACAAGCGCGGTATGCTTTGTCTGAGTACCGGTGGAACACACTTGCGGCCGATTGCAACGCTGGAGGAGGGGGTGGCGGTCACTTATGATGTGGTGGCCGACTTTGCGGTGCTCTGCGCCAATTGTCACCGGATGATCCATCGCACGGACGACCCGAGCAATTTGAGTTTAATTCTGGAAAACCTTGCCTTGCCTAAAACTTAAACTGGCAAAGCCTTGCACGAGTAGGGTAACTGGATTCGCTGAATGGCAGGTTACGGAACATGGGCACGCGCGGCGATAAAGGCATGCGCCAAAACTCTGGCGCCTGAGGTCAGAAATTGATGCCAAGCCAGGCTTTCACCTGCTCGTGCAGATCGCCAGCGAAGGCCTCGGGTCCGCCTTGTGCGGTGATCT
>DAINPA010000057.1:0-12717 GCA_036743675.1 Steroidobacteraceae bacterium | reverse complement strand
TCGGGGACGAGGACGACAAACAAGAAGTAAGTGCTTCAGCGGCTCTCGCAGGCACCGACGGATTCGCCGCAGCCGTCGAGGCGCCTTAATGTTGCTGTCGGCATGCGTCGTTTGCGGGCTGCCTTCAACCGACTCGTAGCCAGTGAAGAGTAAGTGCAATTGGACATTTTACTGTATTGAGCATTTAATCAATGACTACGTCGGCCGTCTAATCTCTGGCCAGTTTTCTCGCAATCTAAAAAATAAGGGGAAGTCTATGAAGAACACACGGGTGTGGTGTTTGCTCGGTTTGCTTTCACTGGGGAGCGCAGCAGTGTCACAAGCTCAGCACACCAGTGGTTCAACTGAGAAAGCTGTCACGGCACTGGAAAATCAGTGGCTTCAGTCACAAAAGACAAATAATCCCGACTTGGTCGCCCCGCTTCTGGCCGACAAGTTCGTGAGTACGGATAGCGATGGGAAATTCATGAACAAGGCCCAGGCGCTGGCTGATGCGAAGGCGACCAAATGGACCAGCGCCGAATACGAAAATGTGCATGTAACGGTATTCGGTGATGCGGCCATAGCGACGGGCGGGTTCATTGGTAAGGGCACCGATCCTTCGGGCAAGCCTATCGATGATCATTCCCGCTGGACTGATACATGGGTGAAGATGCCTAACGGAAAGTGGCAGTGTATTGCATCTCAAGACTCACGCATAAAAATGTAAAGACCGCACGACGCTCCATCTAATTGGCCGCCTTCGCTTGAGGCGGCCTTTTATAACTCGCACGACTTTAAGTTCGCCGAAGAGCTTTCTCATCCACCGGCGGCACCGGGCGGCTTCACGTTCAATCAGTTTCTCGTAGACGCTGACGACCCACTCCTTTTCCACACTGGCCCACGTCGCATGTTCCCGCTAGTGTCGCAGGCGATTGCCCGTATCATTCCGCTTAAGCGGCTCCGTTGGATATCCTTTGGACACTTGGAGTCCGACGAATGCGGTGCGATGAACGAGTTTCTAGCTGCGGCGCCACGCGCCGAAGTGGCACACGGTGCCATCGCCTGCATGGTCTCGCTGCCAAAGAGGCGCCGAGCTCGCTCGATGAGTTGGCTCGGATCACCGGACGAGCCAAATCAAACCTGTCTCGAACGTTGAAGACCATGGCAGGCTATGGTCTCGTCCGACTGGAACGTGGCGACAAGGGCCGGATCACGCCGAAAGTCACACATGATCGGGTGGAGTTGGACCTGCCGCTTATTGGGTCCCGCGATACCGATCAAAGTCGCAAAGTATGTTGATAGAAGGCCTCCAGCCGGCGTAGCTAGCCGCGTAGCTACGCCGCAGCCGCAAAGCCTCAATCGATGTATGATCAACAGCTTATGAATGGTACCCGCGAGCAAGTGCAGAACGTCGAGTAATATCGAGTGCCGGGCGCCCCAGAGCTCAAGCGCGGTCGACTCGGCGGCAAAGTCGGGCGCCTGTATGTAGTGGCTGCGCCGTCGGGTGCGGGCAAAACCAGCCTGGTGAAGGCCCTGGTCGAGCGCGAGCCGCGGCTGCGCTTCTCCGTGTCCTATACCACGCGCAAAGCGCGGCCCAATGAAGTCGAGGGACGCGACTATCATTTCGTCACGCATGCGCAATTCAAGGACATGGCCGATCGCGGCGAGTTCCTCGAGCATGCGCAGGTGTTCGACAATTTTTACGGAACCAGCCTGCGCGCCGTCCAGGACGCGTTGCAGAGCGGTGAGTTGCTGTTGCTCGAGATCGACTGGCAAGGAGCGCGTCAGGTGCGTGCCCGGTTGCCGGCGGCGCGCAGCATCTTCATTCTGCCGCCCACCCGCCAGGCGCTCGAACTCAGGCTCAAGGCGCGCAGCACCGACTCGGAGGCGGTGATCGAACGCCGCCTCAGGGACGCCGGGCGGGATATCGCGCATTGGACCGAATTCGACTACGTGGTGATCAACGACAAGTTCGAGACGGCAGTGGAGGATGTACTGGCCATTATTCACCAGCGCGGCGACGCATTGGCGGCGGCCCGGCCGCAGGTGGCTCGCTTGGCTGAGGAACTGCTGGCTCACTGATGCCTCGGTCGCCGGCGTACCTGGCCGGGACAGGCCCGATTCTGCTATGCTTACAGTCCTTTTAACGGAACCCAATAGCCATGGCGCGAATCACGGTCGAAGACTGCTTACAAAATGAACCCAATCTTTTCAATCTGGTGTTGCTGGCCGCCAAGCGGGCGCGGCGCCTGGCGAACGGCGCGGAAGCGACCGTCGAATGGGAAAACGACAAACCGACCGTGGTGGCGCTGCGCGAGATTGCTGCCGGAAACATTACTTTCGAAATGCTCGAAGAGCCCGATGAGCCGGTTCAGCAGCCGTCGAGCGGGTTGGATATGCCGTCGGATTTCCGCGCACCGCAGCTTGGCTTAGGGGACTAAAACTACCTTACCCCCAGAGTGGCGATGGACTATGCGTCTTCCATACTCGGTTTCTTACCCGGTGGAAGACGCTCCACCGGGATCAGTCAGCTCCTAGAAAAGCTCGAAGCCTATCTTTCCCCCGCGCAGGTTGAGCGCGTCCGGGAGGCCTACGAATTCGGCGCAGAGCGGCACCGCGGCCAAACGCGCGTCTCGGGCGAGCCCTACATCACGCACCCGGTCGCCGTGGCGGACATTCTTGCCGACCTGCGGCTGGATGGCGACACTCTGGTAGCCGCCATTTTGCACGATGTGATCGAAGACACGCCGACCGCCAAGGCCGAAATCGCCGCGGTCTTCGGTCAGATCGTCGCCGAACTGGTGGACGGGGTCAGTAAACTCGACCAGATTCAATTCAAGAATCGCCAGGAGGCGCAGGCGGAAAGCTTCCGCAAGATGCTGCTGGCGATGGTGCGCGACATCCGCGTCATCATGGTCAAGCTCGCCGATCGCATGCACAACATGCGCACGCTCGGTGCCATGCCGCCGGTCAAGCGACGGCGCATCGCACGCGAGACCCTGGATATATACGCGCCGATCGCCGAGCGCCTCGGCCTGTACGCGGTCAAGCTCGAACTCGAAGATCTGGGATTCCGGGCGCTGTACCCCTACCGGTACAAGGTGCTCGAACGCGAATTGAAGCGCGCCCGTGGCAATCAAAAGGAATTCATCGCGAAGATCGCGGAAACCTTCAAGACCGCTCTGAAGAAGGCCCCGATCGTCGGCGGTGTGGAGGGCCGTGAAAAGCACCTTTACAGCATCTACAAGAAGATGCAGAGCAAGGGCATCTCGCTCAATGAAATGGTCGATGTGTACGGATTTCGCATCATTGTCGACAACGCCGACACCTGCTACCGCGCATTAGGGTTGGTGCACGGCGTCTACAAACCGATGCCGGGGCGCTTCAAGGACTACATCGCCATACCCCGGGTCAACGGCTATCAATCCCTGCACACGACACTGTTCGGACCGAGCGGCGTGCCGATCGAAGTGCAGATCCGCTCCGAGCAAATGCACCGCGTCGCCGAATCCGGCATTGCCGCGCATTGGAAGTACAAATCCGGCGGCGATACTTTCGGCGGCGTCGAGCACGACAGAGCGCGCGAATGGCTCGCAAGCTTGGTGCAGATTCACGAAGGGGGCAGCTCGGAGGAATTCCTCGAAAACGTCAAGGTCGATCTGTTCCCGGACAAGGTGTACGTGTTCACGCCGAAGGGCAAGATTTTGCGTTTGCCGACCGGAGCCACGGCCGTCGATTTCGCGTACGCGATACATACCGACGTCGGCAACCGCTGCGTCGCCGCCAAGATCGACCGGCGGCTGGTCCCGCTGCGCACCCCGCTGCGCAACGGGCAGACGGTGGAGATCATCACCGCAAAGGGGGCGACCCCGAACCCATCCTGGTCGACGTTCTTGGTGACGGCGAAGGCGCGTGCCGCGATCCGACAATATCTGAAGAATCTCAAGCGCGGCGAAGCGCTCGAGTTGGGGCGGCGACTGCTCGGACTCGCGCTCGAGGAATTCTCGCTCAGTCTGAAGAAGATTCCAGCCGCCGATATCGACGCGGTCGTCAAAGAACTGCATCTGAAGAATGCGAACGAGTTGTACGAAAAGATCGGCTTGGGCGAGCGCCTGGCCCCGCTGGTTGCCCGGCGCCTGCAGCCGGCGCGAGACGGCGGCGAGAGCAGCGCCTCGAGCAGCGGTCCGCTGATGATAGCCGGCACCGAAGGGTTGTTGGTCAGCTACGCGCGCTGCTGTTTTCCGATCCCGAACGATCCCATCATGGCATATTTGAGTGCGGGTCGAGGCGTGGTGATCCACCGGCAGAATTGCGGTAATCTCGCCGAATACCGCAAGCAGCCCGAAAAATGGTTGTCGGTCGCCTGGGAGGAAACGCACGGCCGATTGTTCAGGTCCGAGATACAACTCGAGATCAACAATCGGGTTGGAGTTCTGGGGGCGGTGGCCTCCGGCATCGCGGGCACCGAAACCAATATCGATCAGGTTTCGCTCGAAGAACGCGACCAGAACAGCTCCTCTCTCAAATTCCAGCTGCAAGTGCGCGACCGTAAGCACCTCGCTCGTGTAATCCGCATCATTCGCAGTATGCCGGACGTGCAGCGGGTATTTCGCACGCTGGCCTGACATAGAAGGAACCGCTCCGAGGATTATTCAACCATGGGAAATGCCTAAAGCATGAGCAAGCAAATTATTTCCACGCATAATGCGCCGGCCGCCATCGGCGTCTATTCGCAAGCCGTTCGCGTCGGCAACACCATCTGGGTATCCGGGCAAATACCTTTGGATCCGGCGACCAAGGAACTGGTGACGGGCGGCATCGAGGCGCAAGTTCGCCAGGTGTTCGAGAACCTCAAGGCGATCGTGGTGGCAGCGGGGGCGAGCTTCGATGAGGTCGTCAAGGCCACCGTCTTTTTGACCGATCTTTCTCATTTCGCTCTCGTCAACAAGATCATGGCCGAATACTTTCGCGAGCCCTACCCGGCGCGCGCCGCCGTCGGCGTCGCCGCCCTGCCGCGCGGCGCCGAGATCGAGGTGGAGTGCATCGTCGCCTTGTGATCGACTTGAAACCGGTGACGGTGCTGCGCGGAGTCGGCCACGGCCTGGCGGCACGGCTGCATGCGTTGGGCGTGGAAACCACCCAGGATTTGCTGTTCCTGCTGCCTCTGCGTTACGAGGACCGCACCCGCGTGGCGCTGTTGGGAGAACTCAAGCCCGGACAGCGGGCGGCGGTGGAAGGCGAGGTATTGCTCACGGAGATTGTGTTTCGCGGCCGGCGCCAGATGCTTTGCAGAATAGGCGACGGGTCCGGATTTCTGACGCTGCGATTCTTTTATTTCACGACGCAGCAGCACAACGGTTTGGCGCGGGGCGTCCGGGTACGCTGCTTCGGCGAAGCACGCCGAGGCCCCAACGGTTTGGAAATGGTGCATCCGGAGTATCGGCGCGTCGGTCCGCAGTCCGTGAACGTCGACGAAGAACACCTCACACCGATCTATCCCCTCACCGAAGGCATTACTCAGGGACGACTGCGCCAGTTGGTCGGGCTGGCGCTGGATCAGACCGCCGCCAGCGATCTGACCGATTGGCTGCCCCCGTCGATACTCGCTGATTCGCGCCTGCCCACGTTGCGCGAAGCGCTGCAGTACGTGCACCGGCCACCGGCGGATGCGCCGGTGGATTTGTTGCTCGAATGGCGTCACCCGGCGCAGCGGCGCCTCGCGTTCGAGGAATTGCTGGCCCACCAGCTGTCGCTCAAACTGCTTCGGCAGCGGATACAGCGCGACCCGGGGTGGCCCCTGCCGAGCGACGGCCAGCTGAAAGCGAGGCTGCTGTCCGCGTTGCCGTTTCAAACGACCCAGGCGCAGGGGCGCGTGCTGAGCGAGATCGAGCGGGATCTCGCGCTCCCCACACCGATGCTGCGCCTGGTGCAAGGCGATGTCGGCTGCGGAAAGACCGTGGTCGCGGCGCTGGCTGCGACCCAGGCCGTGCAGCTCGGCCGACAAGTCGCGCTCATGGCGCCGACCGAGCTGCTCGCCGAACAGCATAGGCAGAATTTCCAGCGCTGGTTCGAGCCGCTGGGGATCTCCGTGGCGCTGCTGACCGGTCGGCTGACCGGCAAATCGCGCCGTGCCGTGCTCGAGAGTATTCGCGGCGGACTGGCGCCGGTGGTCATCGGCACGCATGCGCTGTTCCAAGAAGGCGTTGAGTTCGCGGCGCTTGCCCTGGTGATCGTCGACGAGCAACACCGGTTTGGCGTGCATCAACGCCTGTCGTTGCGTGAAAAAGGCGCTCAGGGCGGCCATCAGCCTCATCAATTGATCATGACCGCGACCCCGATACCGCGCACGCTCGCGATGACCGCCTATGCGGATCTCGACGTGTCGATCATCGATGAGCTGCCGCCGGGACGAACGCCGGTAAAGACCGTGGTGCTGGCCGACTCGCGGCGCGACGAGGTGGTCATGCGCATCCGCACGGCTTGCCTCGAAGGCAGGCAGGCATACTGGGTGTGTCCCCTGATCGACGAATCGGAAGAAATGCCCTATCAGGCGGCGGAGGAAACCGCAGCCGCTCTGGCGACGGCGCTGCCCGAACTCGCCGTGGCCGTGGTGCACGGGCGCATGCCGGCCGCCGCCAAGGAGCGCACCATGCGCCGCTTCAAGGACGGCGAGATCCGCCTGTTGGTGGCCACCACCGTCATTGAAGTGGGCGTGGATGTGCCCAACGCCACCGTCATGGTGATCGAGAACGCGGAGCGCATGGGGCTTGCACAACTGCACCAACTGCGCGGTCGCGTGGGTCGCGGACAGCATGCGAGCACTTGCCTGCTGCTGTATAGGGCGCCGTTGTCGCCGCTGGCCCGTGAGCGCCTCTCGGTCATGCGCCGAACCAATGACGGCTTCGAGGTGGCGCGCCGCGACCTCGAACTGCGCGGACCCGGCGAATTGCTCGGTACGCGCCAGACGGGGCTGGCGCAGATGCGCGTCGCCGATTTGCTGCGTGACGCCGATTTGTTGCCGCGAGTGCAAATCGCGGCCGAAGCGCTGTTGCACGATTGGCCGGCGCATGTGGCACCCCTGATCCGGCGATGGGTCGGACATGCAGAGCAATACGGCCGGGTCGGTTAGAATGGCCGCCATGATTGCGAACAAAGCACACGGCGTCGATTCGGGCCCCTGGCTGCCGGCGGAGCGGCTGGGTGAATTCAGCGTGGACGCGCAGCTGCGCTCATGGCTCATCGGCAAGGGGCTCATCACGCTGCGCATGAGAGCTGCCTGCGGCGAACGCTTCGGTTTGCGGCTGGTCGAGTACTGGACAGGGCTGCTCAGCACCGCCCACAAATCCGCTCTGCGTGCACACGACAGCGCCGGTTTGTTCCGCGAGACCGAATTGTGCTGCGGCGATCGGGTTTGGGTGTTTACGCAGACGGTGATTCCGGACTCGACCCTTTGCATGCATCCGTGGCTGGCCGAACTCGGCGATTGCTCGCTTGGGGAGACGCTGAACGAGCTCTCGGGCGTGGAGCGCAGCGCTTACGAGTATGTGTGGTTGCCGGCAGCCGACGCGCTGTGCGCGCGGGCGCTGCGCGAGGCTGACCTCAGGCCCGCCGGCTTGTGGGCGAGACGCTCGAGAATTCAGTTGCGCGGCGCGCCGTTGCTCGCTCACGAAGTGTTTCTGCCCGCCGTGGGCCGGACCAAGGAGACTGTCTGAATACTCAGACAGTCTCCTGAGGAAGCCGGCGGGTGCCGCTGCCGCACTCAGGCGTCGAGTTGGGCGAGATGATCGCCCAGCGCTGGCGATGGTTTTCCTTTCGGGTGCGCTTTCATCCGTGGACCACCAACGAGTTGCCCAGAATTGTGGGCACGCTGCAGGATTATATAGACCTCACGCGCTTGGATCGCCCCATCGGCATTTGGCTGCTGCTGTGGCCGACATTATGGGCCGTTTGGATCGCCGGTCGCGGCAAACCGGACCCGCACCTGTTCGTGATCTTCTTGGCCGGTACCGTGCTCATGCGATCCGCCGGCTGCGCGATCAACGATTACGCCGATCGCAGTTTCGATCCGCACGTCAAGCGCACCAAGGAGCGGCCGCTCGCGGCCGGGAGAATTTCGACGGTAGAAACGCTGATCCTATTCGCCGTCCTATCCTTGACGGCGCTTGTGTTGGCGCTTCAGTTGAACAGGTACACGTTGTTGTACGCGGTGGTCGGCGCCTTCCTCGCGGTTAGCTACCCGTTCGTCAAACGCTTCTTGTCGGTGCCGCAGCTTTATCTGGGCATCACGTTCGGCTGGGGGATACCGATGGCGTTCGCGGCACAGCTCGAGCGCGTGCCGCGGGTGGCGTGGCTGCTGCTGATCGCCAACATGCTTTGGGTCACCGTTTACGACACGATCTACGCCATGGTCGATCGCGACGATGACATCAATGTCGGCGTGCGCTCCACCGCCATTCTGTTCGGCGATTCAGATCGGCACGTCATTGCGGCGCTGCAAGGGATGACGTTGCTGTCGCTGTATCTCGCGGGGCGCATGCTGGGCATGGGCGGCTGGTACCACGCGGGATTGATCGCGGGAGCCTTATTCTTCGTTCATCATCTGTGGCTGATTCGCTCGCGCGACCGCGCGGCTTGTTTCCAGGCATTTCTCAACAATCACTATTTCGGCATGTCGGTGTTCATCGGAATTCTCCTCGATTACCAATTCACGCGATGAACGGGTACGCACTCGATACCGCGTGGGCGCGCCGTTCCTTCGATCGCGCTTGCAAGACCTACGATGCCTCCGCCGTACTGCAACGCGAGGTGCGCGAGCGCCTGCTCGAACGGCTGGACTTGGTCGCACTGTCGCCGCGCGTGGTGCTCGACGCCGGCGCCGGTACCGGCCACGCGAGCCGGGCGCTGAAGCGCCGCTATCCCGCCGCTCGTGTGCTCGCGGTGGACTCGGCTCTCGGCATGCTGCGCACAGCCGCTCGCCAGGAATCGTGGTTTCGCCCCTTTTCGCGGATCTGTGCCGACGTGGCCCGGTTGCCCTTGGCGGAGGGCAGCGTCGATCTCATTCTCAGCAATTTTATGCTGCCGTGGATCGATCCAGACGCCGCATTCGCCGAATTTCGCCGCGTGCTCGGGCCGCGGGGCTTGTTGAGCTTCACGAGCCTGGGTCCCGACACCCTGCGGGAGTTGCGGTCGGCGTGGGCGCAGGTGGATTCCTCCATCCGGGTCCATTCCTTCATCGACATGCACGATATCGGCGACGCGCTGGTGCGCGCCGGATTCGCCGCGCCGGTTCTCGATGTGGAGCGCTACACCTTGACGTACACGGACGTGCGCCGGCTGGCTGCGGACCTTAAGGCCGTCGGGGCCCGCAATGCGACCACCGGCAGGCCCAAGGGCCTCACCGGTCCGCGAAAGTTTGCCGCCATGCAGAGGGCCTACGAGATTCACCGCCGCGACGGCCGCCTGCCCGCGAGCTACGAAGTCGTGTTCGCGCAGGCGTGGGCTCCCGCCGACTCGCGCCGGGTCCGCGGCGAAGACCGCATCGCGCTGTCGGAGATGCAGCGCCAACTGCAGGGGCGGCGCCGATCATGAGCGCAAGCGCCCAGCATCGCGGCCGAGTCCGGCGGCGACTTCTCATCGCTTTGGCGCTGCTCCGCAGCGGGCGCACCGACGCGGCTCAGGCGAGCACGTGAGCGGCAATCGGCAGGCTACGCAGCCGCTGGCCCGTTGCCGCAAAAATCGCATTACAAATCGCCGGCGCCACCAGCGCCACCGCTGGTTCACCGATTCCGCCGGGCGGATCGTCGCTCGGCAATAGATGCACGTCGAGTTCCGGCATTTCATCACCGCGCAGCACCCGGTACGAATTGAAATTGGTCTGCTGCACCTGACCCCCGACGATCGTCACCTCGCCCCACAACGCCGCCGACAACCCGAACACGATGCCGCTTTCGATTTGTGATTCGACGATGCGCGGGTTGACCATTTGGCCGCAGTCCACGACGCAGGTGATCTTGTGCACCTTGAGTTCGCCGCCAACCACTGAAATCTCAGCCACTTGCGCCAAATGAGTGTCGTAACCCTCCATCAGAGCGAGTCCCTGATGGCGTCCATCGGGGGCGTGGCCCCATCCGGCGCGCTCGGCCGCCAACTTGAGCACGCGCGCGAGACGGGGCTTCTCCGCGAGCAGCCCCAAGCGGAAATCCAAAGGACTCTTGGACGAGGCCGTCGCCAGTTCATCCATGAAACTCTCGATCACGAAACAGTTGGGCGCGTGGCTCACGGAGCGCAGGTAGCCGACATCGATGCCGATCTCTTGGCGTGAAAAGCTCAGCGCGAAATTCGGCACGGCATAGGGATACTTCTGTGCATATTCGGTCACGGAATCGAAGGGATCCTTGTTCGTGGGATCAAACCGGGCCGTAATAGACGGGCTGGTGATATGCATATTCCATGCGCTGAGCTTGCCGCCGCCGTCGAGTCCGGCGCTGACGTCCTCGCGTATGGGTGGCCGATAGGTGTCATGCGTCATGTCGTCTTCGCGCGTCCAGATGAGCTTCACCGGCGCGCCGACCACCTTCGAGGCCTCGACCGCCGCGGGGATGAAATCGACATCCAATCGCCGGCCGAATCCGCCGCCGATCAGGGTGGTCACGACATTGACTTGATTGGGCTGCAGCCCGGCTGCGGCCGCGGCGGCCGACTGTGCGCTTTGTTGAACTTGGGTGCCCACGTACAGGACGCAGCGGCCGGCTCTGACGTCGGCGGTGCAATTCATGGGCTCCATGGTTGCGTGCGCGAGCAACGGCAATTCGTACACGGCATCGAGCGTGCGCTGCGCGCCTTTAAGCGCGGCCGCGACGTCGCCGTCCTTGCGCGCCACCAATCCAGGATTGGTCGCCGCGGCCTTCTTGAGTACCGCCTGCATGGCGGCACTGTCGAGCCGCGCATTGGCGCCCGGATCCCAGGTGATCCGCAATGCATTGCGTGCCTGCAATGCCTGCCAGAAATGATCCGCCACCACCACCACCCCGCTCGAGCTCGTGAGCACACGGCGAACTCCCGGCATCGACTGGGCTGCGGCGGAATCGACCGATGCGGCTTTGCCGCCCAAGACGGGACTCTGCGCCAGCGCCGCGTACAGCATTCCCGGCAGTTTGACGTCCAGGCCGAATTCGGCGCTGCCGTCCACTTTGCCCGGCGTATCAAGCCGCGGTTGCGAGGTGCCGATCAAGCGAAAATCCGCTTTCGGCTTGAGCTTGACCTCTTTGGGGACGGGCATGTTGGCGGCAGCAGCCGCCAATTCGCCATAGCCAAGGGTCTTGCCGCGGGCATTCGCGACCATGCCGTTCTTGGCATAGCATTCGGCCGGATCGATCCGCCAGGCACGAGCAGCCGCCGCTATCAACATAGTGCGCGCCTGCGCCCCCGCGGTGCGCAGCTTGTCCCACGCATCTTGGACACTGTTGCTGGTACCGGTGATCTGGCCGCCGTTCAACGCGTTGACATAGGCATCGCCGACCGGCGCGGCGACGATCTTGATGCGCGCCAGATCGACCTCGAGTTCCTCGGCCAGCAGCATGGGCAGCGCGGTGTAAACACCCTGCCCCATTTCCGAGCGATCGACGAGAATGGTGACCGAATTGTCGGAGCCGATCTTGAGCCAGGCGTTCAATTGGCTGTCCCGTGCCTGGCCGCCGCCCGCTTGGCCGCCGCTCGCCGCTCGCGAGGACCGGCCGGCAAACGCGGGCAGCGTCAACGCGAGCACCAGGCCGCCGCCCGCCGTCGCCGTGCGTTTACAAAACTCGCGGCGATCGGGATTGTCCGACTGCGGCTCGGACGAATACGCACTCATGACTGCGTACCCGCCAGCAGCAATTCGGCGGCGCGATGAATCGCCTTACGAATTCTGGCATAGGTGCCGCAGCGGCAAATGTTCCCCGCCATGGCGGCGTCGATGTCGGCATCGGTGGGAGCGGAGTTCGACCGCAGCAGCGCCGCCGCGGACATGATCTGGCCGGATTGGCAATATCCGCATTGCGGCACGTCGAGCTCCATCCAGGCACGCTGCACCGGGTGACTGCGACCCTGCGACAGGCCTTCGATGGTGGTGATTTTCTTACCCTCAATCGCCCGCAGCGGTAAAATGCACGAGCGCATCGCGACACCATCGACGTGCACGGTGCACGCACCGCACAACGCCATTCCGCAGCCGTATTTGGTTCCCGTCAATCCCAGGTGATCGCGCAATACCCATAACAGCGGCGTGTCGGGCGACGCGTCGACCTGAAGCCACTGATTGTTGACGGTTATCGCTGTCATTTTGAGTTCTCGCAGCCTTCCGCGGCTTCCATGCTACGCGACCCGGCCAAATTTTAGGAGCCGGCCTCGGCACCGGGGCCCGGCGGCGCGGCGCGCAACGGCGATGATACTATTGCCCGATGCCCGCCGAATCGACCTTTTATCCGCGCGTCTTCGCCCTCGCGGTCGCCGCCCTCCTCGGTGGCCTGCTGATGCTCATATTCAAGCCTTTTCTTTCGGCGATGAGCTGGGCCGCGTTTCTGGCGTTCGTGCTGCACCCCCTGAATCTCAAGCTGCGTCGCCGTCTGCGCGGCGGCGGCCGAGCCGCGGGCTTGCTGACCGTCTTGACCCCCATCACCATACTGCTGCCGTTGAGCGCGCTATCGATCGAGTTCGTGGCGCAGATTTCCTCCCTGTTGCAGAGGCTGCAGCAGGCCG
>DAINPA010000056.1:4992-13705 GCA_036743675.1 Steroidobacteraceae bacterium | reverse complement strand
TGTCGGTGCTCTCCATCAATGCGGGTTCCTCGAGCATTCGTTTTTCGTTCCATGCAGCTGGTTCGCCGCCGGCCAAATTGCTGGACGCAAAAATCGAACGCATCGGGCAGGGCGGCACGAGCTTGTCGCTGACCGAGACCGGGCGCGCAACGGATCCGCCGCCGCGCCTCACGGTGGATGCCGCGGATTGGCATTCCGCTGCCGTTTTCCTGATGGGATGGCTCGAAGCGCACCCGCTGTTCAAGGATGTGCAGGCGGTCGGCCATCGAGTGGTGCACGGCATGATCCATACGAGTCCGGAGCGCGTGACCGGGGCACTGTTGGCGGAGCTCAAGGCGATCACGCCCTATGACCCGGAACATCTGCCGCGGGAAATTGAACTCATTGAAGCCATGGGCCGCAGGTTTCCGCGCCTGCCGCAGGTGGCGTGCTTCGATACGGCCTTTCATCGCAGCATGCCGCGCGTCGCGACGATTTTGCCGATTCCGCGGCGCTACCAGTCGCGAGGCGTGCAGCGCTACGGATTTCATGGCCTCTCGTATACGTTCTTGCTGCAGGAACTCGCGCGCAGTGGCGACCCGGCGGCGGCTCGCGGCCGCGTGGTAATGGCGCATCTCGGCAGCGGCGCGAGCCTCGCGGCCGTGCGCGACGGCAGATGCATCGATACCAGCATGGGTTTTACGCCGGCCTCCGGATTGCCGATGAGCACGCGCTCGGGCGATCTCGATCCGGGGCTCATGTATTTCTTCGCGCTCACCGAGGGCATGGATGCGGCGACGTTTCAGAACATGACGAATCACGAAAGCGGTCTGCTCGGCCTCTCTGAGACGAGTTCCGACATGCGAGATCTGCTGGCTCGCGAACGCGAGGACGTCCGTGCCGCCGAAGCGGTGGCGCTGTTTTGCTATCAGGCGAAGAAATGGATTGGTGCCTATGCCGCGGCCCTCGGCGGCTTGGATACGCTGGTCTTCGCGGGTGGGATCGGCGAGAACTCTGCGCCCATCCGGGCGCGGATCTGCGACGGGCTCGAGTTTCTCGGCGTCGAGTTGCACGCACAGCGAAACGCGCGCCATGCACCCGTGGTCTCGAGCGATGCCGGTGGAGTGGCGGTGCGGGTGATACGCACCGACGAGGAATCCGTGATCGCGGGATTGACTGTCGCCGCGCTCGGCTTGACAGTGAACGGGAATGCACCATGACGCGAGATGCCGCCATGACGCGGGGTGACGCCTCTGCGGCGGCGCCGATGGACAACGAGGATCTGCAAAAGCTGGACGCGTATTGGCGCGCGGCCAATTATCTGTCGGTGGGGCAGATCTATCTTTGCGACAATCCGCTGCTCAAGGAGCCGCTGGCGCCCGCGCACATCAAGCGCATGCTGCTCGGGCACTGGGGCACGACGCCGGGTCAGAATTTCATCTACACGCATCTGAACCGGATCATCAACAAGTACGACCTCGACATGATCTACATGTCCGGTCCCGGGCACGGCGGTCCGGCCGTGGTCGGCGGCACGTATTTGGAGGGCACATACAGCGAAATCTACCCGAGCGTCGGCAAGGACGAGGCCGGACTCAAACGCCTGTTCACCCAATTCTCGTTCCCCGGCGGAATTCCGAGTCACGCTTCCGCGGAGTGCCCGGGATCGATCCATGAAGGCGGCGAACTCGGATACTCGTTGAGTCATGCGTTCGGCGCGGTATTCGACAACCCGACGCTGGTGGCGGCCTGCGTGGTCGGCGACGGCGAGGCGGAAACGGGGCCGCTCGCCACCGCGTGGCATTCGAACAAATTTCTCAATCCCGCGACCGACGGCGCGGTTCTGCCGATCCTGCATCTGAACGGCTATAAGATTTCCAACCCGACTATCCTGGCGCGCATATCCCGCGAGGAACTGGATCAGCTGCTGCGCGGCTACGGCTGGATGCCTCATTACGTCGAGGGTCATGAGCCGATGGCGATGCACGCGGCCATGGCAACGACGCTCGATGCCGTCGCCGAAGAGCTCAGCGCCATACAAAGGGATGCCCGAATCAACGGCAGCACGCAGCGACCGCGCTGGCCGATGATCGTACTCGCCTCGCCGAAGGGATGGACGGGCCCTAAATTCGTCGACGGCCGAGCGATCGAGGGGACATTCCGGTCGCATCAGGTGCCGTTGACGGATCCGGCCACGAACCCAAAGCACCTCGAGCAACTGGAAGCGTGGCTGCGCAGTTATCGTCCGCAGGAACTGTTCGACGAGCAAGGTCGGCTCAGGCCGGATCTCAAGGCGCTGGCGCCCAAGGGTGACCGGCGTATGGGCGCCAATCCGCACGCCAACGGCGGGATGCTATTGCGTGACTTGCTGATGCCGAATTTCATGGAATACGCGGCCGAGGTGCCCAAGCCGGGCGTCCCGGGCATCGGTGACACGCATGTGCTGGGTCGATTTCTTCGCGATATCGCCCGAATGAACGCGGAGCAACGCAATTTCCGGATTTTCGGCCCGGATGAAACGCTCTCGAACGGCTTGGAAGCCGTGTTCGAGGTGACGAATCGCCAGTGGCTGGCGGCCAGCGCCGTAAACGACGAATTCCTGGCTCGCACCGGTCAAGTGATGGAAATGCTGAGCGAGCACCAATGCGAGGGGTGGCTGGAGGGATACTTGCTCACCGGCCGGCACGGCCTGTTCAATTGCTACGAGGCATTCATCCACATCGTCGATTCGATGTTCAATCAGCATGCGAAGTGGCTGAAGGTCACGGCGGGGCTTCCGTGGCGGCGCAAAATCGCTTCTCTCAATTACCTGCTGAGTTCGCATGTCTGGCGGCAGGATCACAATGGCTTCACGCACCAGGATCCGGGTTTTCTCGACCACGTCGTCAACAAAAAAGCGGAGATCGTGCGGGTTTATCTGCCGCCCGACGCGAATTGCCTGCTGTCGGTGATGAATCACTGCCTGCGCAGCAGGCACTACGTCAACGTGATCGTGGCGGGCAAGCATCCGGCGCCGCAATGGCTTTCGATGGATGCCGCGGTCAAGCATTGCACCGAGGGCGTCGGAATCTGGCAATGGGCCAGCAACGACAGCCAAGCCGAACCGGACTTGGTCATGGCGTGCGCCGGTGATGTGCCGACTCTCGAGACGCTGGCCGCCGTATCGATATTGCGCGAGCGCCTGCCCGCGCTCAAGGTCCGCGTGGTCAATGTCGTCGATCTGATGAAGCTGCAACCGCCGTCGGAACATCCGCACGGATTGAGCGACGAGGATTTTGATTCGCTGTTCACGCGCGACAAGCCGATCATATTCGCGTTTCACGGCTATCCGTGGTTGATCCATCGATTGGCGTATCGGCGGCACAATCACGCAAACCTCCATGTGCGCGGCTACAAGGAGGAGGGCACGATCACCACGGCATTCGACATGACGGTGCTCAACGATCTCGATCGCTTTCACTTGGTGATCGATGCCGTCAATCGCCTGCCGCAGACCGGCAGCGAAGGGGTCTACCTCAAGCAGCAACTCGAGGACAAGCTGGTCGAGCACCAGCAGTACATCCGCAGTCACGGCGAGGACATGCCGGAAATCCGCAATTGGCGCTGGCTCGATTGAGCCGCGCGGGAGTCTGGTTACGAAATACCGTCATCGAGTTCTTGGGTTCTTATCCCTGCTGCTGGTCATCACTTACCTGGATCGTGTGTGTATTTCAGTGGCCGGGCCGCCGTAAAGGCGACTCGCTACGCCGCCGGCGCCGCGAGCGATTCCGGCAATGTATACACCGCCGACGCATCGGCCGAGCGCGCGGCTCGGGCACGCCACCATGCCGCGGTCAACAGCTCCGCGTGATGGCGGATGAACACCTCGCGCAGCGCCGGGGGAATCGACAGAAACTGCAGCCATTGCTCGGGGAAGACATCGCGTGGTCCGCAGTGAAACCAGGGCTCGGCGCTGGTCTCTTCCTCTTCGAAGCGCGGCTGCGGCAAATCGCGAAACACGCAGCCGGACACCAGGCACACTTCGTCGTAGTCGTAAAATATCACGCGGCCGTGGCTGGTCACGCCGAAATTCTTGAGCAGCAGATCGCCCGGAAATACGTCGCTCGCGGCCAATTCGCGCAGCGCATTGCCGTAGTCGATGATCGCGGCCTCCGCCGCGGCCGGGTCGGCCTCGCGCACAAATAGATTGAGCGGGCGCAGGCGCCGCTCGATGTAGCAGTGCTCGACGATCAGATCCTCGCCCTCGATGCGGCAGCTCTCGCTCGCATCGCGCAGCAATTCATCGGCGAGCGCCGGCATGAAGCGCGCGCGCGGCAGGCGCAGCCGACGGAATTCCTGCGCGTCGACCAGGCGGCCGGCGCGGTCGTGACGGAACACGAATTGATAGCGCTCCATGACGTCCGCGCGCGTGCTGGTCTTCGGCGCACCGAAGTGGTCGCGAATGACTTTGAAGACCAGATCGTGCGAGGGCAGCGTGAAGACGATCATGACCAGACCGCGATCTCCCGGGGCATGTACGAAGCTGTCGATGGACGTGTCGAGATGGCGATGCAGGGCGAAGTAGCGCTCGGTCTTGCCCTGCTTGGCGCGACCCAGGACGGTGTACAACTCGTCGATCGGCTTGCGCGGCATGAACGAGCGCAGCAATGTGATGGCGGCGCTGACCACCGGCAGATCCACATGGAAATAAGAGCGGGAGTAGCCGAACAGCGAACCGACTTCGGCCCGCGACAGCATGACGGCATCGACTTGCACGCCTTGCGGCGAGTTGCTGAAAGCAACCACCAGGGGCGTGATGGAGCTGTCGCCGATGAGGCGGCCGACGACAAACGCGTGCAAGCCGCGGTAGAACACCGGTTCGATCAATTCGACGGATTCGGGTGCGCCGCTTTGTCGCCCGGTCTCGAAATATCGGCCGATCTGCGCGCTGATGCGATGCACTGCCGCATCCTGGTCGTGTATCGCCGCTCCGAACGGCAGGTCGGCGATGATTTCGCGCACCGCGGCGGGCAGTGAGCCGCCGATGCGGTACACGCGAATCGGCACGGTGCCGGAGGCGCGCCCGACGCTGGTGGCGCAAAACTCCACATCCGGATTGACGCCGACCGTGCCGAACAGGTCACGAGTGACCGAATTGAAAAACGTGCGGTAGAAGTCGCTGTCCGGCCGCCGCGCCACCAGCATTTCGTATGCCCGTTTGATCTCGGCCCATAGCGCCGTGTCGGCGGCGGGCGAGGTCAATTCGCGGCCGACCGCCTGCGCGCAGCGGCGCACGCGCTGCTCGTACAGCTCGATGCGTTCGACCGCATCGCGCTGCGCGGCGTGCCAGTCCTCCGCGAGGAAATTCAGCGCCGCGCGGCGGGTGATGCGGCCGAATTCCTCGTTGTATGCGCGGAAATGCTCGGCGATCGCCGCCGCAAAATCCTTAGGCGACCACACGCTTCGGCTCGGGTCGCGGTGCGGCCGATGCGAATTGCTCGGTCTCGGTGCTGCCGGCCATCGCACCGGTCGAGTGAGCTCCGGCGGTGATGGCGGTCTGAACCGCGTCGAAATATCCGGTGCCGACGAACGCCTGGTGTTTGGTCGCGCGATACCCGGCCCGCTCCTGGCTGAACTCGCGCTGTTGCATTTGCGAATACCCGAGCATGCCGTCCTGCCGATAGGCGGATGCCAGCTCGAACATCGACAAATTCACGGCATGCCAGCCTGCAAGGGTGATGAATTGGAAGCGATAACCCATGGCCGCCAGGTCTTCGCGCCAACTCTTCATGCTCGCCTGATTGAGCTTGCCCTGCCAGTTGAAGGAGGGGGAGCAGTTGTACGCCAGCAATTTATGGGGATAGCGTTCATGAATCGCGGCGGCGAAGCGACGCGCCTCCTCGAGATCGGGCTTCGAGGTCTCGCACCAGATCAGGTCCGCATAGGGAGCGTAGGCCAAGCCGCGGGCGATGGCTTGATCGATTCCGCAGCGGACATGAAAGAATCCCTCGCTCGAGCGTTCGCCCGTGAGAAAGGGCCTATCGCGGGAGTCATTATCGGTGAGCAGCAAATTGGCTGCGTCCGCATCGGTGCGCGCGACGATGACGGTGGGCACATCGAGGATGTCGGCGGCGAGGCGCGCCGCAACCAATTTGTTGATCGCTTCGTTGGTCGACACCAGCACCTTGCCGCCCAAATGGCCGCATTTCTTGGCGGAGGAGAGCTGATCCTCAAAATGGACGGCCGCGGCGCCGGCGCGAATCAGCGCCTTGGACAGTTCGAACGCGTTCAAGTTGCCGCCAAAGCCGGCCTCGGCATCGGCGATGATCGGCGCCATCCAATCGATGTCCGTTTTGCCCTCCATGTGGTGAATTTGGTCGGTGCGCAGCAGGGCGTTGTTGATGCGCTCGACCATGCGCGGCACGGAGTCGACCGGATACAGGCTCTGATCGGGATACATTTCGCCGGCGGTGTTGGCGTCGCCCGCCACCTGCCAGCCGGAGCAATAGATCGCCTTGTGGCCTGCCTGGACGACCTGCACGGCCTGGTTACCCGTCATGCAACCGAGCGCGCCGACCACCGGCTCACTCGCCAACAAGCGCCAGAATTTTTCGGCGCCGAGCCGCGCCAGTGAATGTTCGATACGCACGGAACCGCGCAATCGGGCGACATCGGCCGCAGAGTAGGGTCGTTCGATGCCGTGCCAGCGGGGAATCGTGGATGCCTTTTCGCTCATTCTCAATACTCCTGGTCGATGTATTCCGCAGAGGACACCCCCTGCCTGCCCGTATGCGGGCTTGCATCGGGGTGCAAGCCAAGATTAGAGTGTAATTAGGGCGTATTTGCACAATAGAAATTTAACAATGTGAATTTCACTTTGACACCTGAAAATCAGCGGACGAGATGGGTATGGCGGGATTGATCCGGCAGGGCCATTTCCTGGGCGCGAAGCTGCGCTCCTTGCGCAAACGCAATGGCCTGACCCTGGATGAGCTGTCGGCGCGCTGCGTGCAAATCGACGCCGAGGGGGCCCCGTCGGTGTCTTATCTCAGCATGGTCGAGACCGGCAAACGCATGCCGTCCCCCCCGCTGCTCGAGATGTTGGCCGGCATTTTCAGCAAGGACACCCGCTGGTTTCTCGATGAAAACACGGCGGTGGAAGTCGCTCCGCAGCAGCGCGACAGGGGCGGACTCGAGGCCATGCCATTGGAGCCCGCATTTCTGTTTTCGCACGAGTTGCTGCAGAACGCGTTGCCCGAGTTGTTGTCGCAGACCGGCACGACGGGGCGCCAATTCGCGCAGCTGTTGATCCGCGTCTGGCAGGAAACCCGCCACAACAGTTTTCCGGACATCGAGCGCGCCGCGGAGGAGGGCGGCAAGCGGCAGATGCCGCTTACGTTGAACGCGCTCCTCGACCTGTGCAGAGGCCACGGATTGGAGATTCGTTGGTTCGACGGCGACGGCCGCAAGCCGAGCGGTGCGCTGGTGCGCTCTCGGTTCGAGGCGCCGGGCACGGTGCTCATCAATAAGCGCCTGCGCAACCAGGAGGAACGGCTCAAGTACGAACTGGCGTTCTTCATCGGCCACAAGGTTCTGCACAACGGCGATGGAGTCATATCACCGCACAGCGCCATGCACGCCGGCGAAGGGGACGCGCCGACCTCGGCGGCTGGCATGGGAGCGCAGGATGTGCTGTATGCATGGCGGGATTTCGAGTGCAGTTTTTTCGCCGGTGCGCTGTTGTGCCCGCGAATCCCGTTCCGGCGCTTCTTGATTCGCGAGGCTCACCGTGTGGCCGCCTGCCACAAACTCGGCGTGACGCCGGCGCTGGTCATGCGGCGCATGACCGCCGTCGCGCCGTACCGCCATTGGCATTTCTTCGATGCCTATGCGCCCGGCTACCTGCGCGCGGTGTATCGCGGAAACGGCATTCCTTTGCCGTGGGGCAACATGAGCCTGGTGTCCGACCCGTGCCCGCGCTGGGCGGTGTTCCGGTTATTGCAGCACACTCCGGAGGCGATGCAGCGGCCGCAGAAGCCCAAGTCGCAGATCTCCGTGATGCAGGACGGCAAGGGCGCGCGCCTGTATTGCTGCCATTCGATGCTGACGCGCGATGCACTGGATGAATTGCACGTGCTGTCCGTGGGAGTCGATCTGCTGCCGGCGCTCGATGCACAGGGATTCGACGGTGAAGCGGTGGTGGCCGCGGTCGCCGATTCCTGCCGCCGCGGCGGCGGCGACGGCGCCATTCCGGCCGAGGCCGCCGCGCACATTCGCGCCGTCTCGCAGGTGCTCAATATCGCGTGGATCGCCGATGCGCTCGACTCGCAGGCCAGCGTCATTTGCCCCAGGAGCGGCGCTTGCCCACGGCAGCCATCTTGCTGCGTGCCGGCGCACTGAGGCTGCGATCCTCGATTTTGTGACCGAAGTCGCAACTCGCGGGCGGCGCGGCCATGGTATGGGCCCATTTGCGCAGCGCAGCCTTGACCGGATCGCGGCGGGATAGGACTCTATCTGCCCGGGTTCGTGCAACGAGCCGTCGAAGCGGCGGCAAATGATCAAAATGCGCGGACAACAATTGCACATATTGAAACGACTGGTTCGGCGCCTCAGCCGCCCGCTCGCACACGGAATTTTGGCGGGCGCCGCGGTACTGGTCATCTCGTCGCTCGGCTTATTCTACGTGTGGCATTCGGCTCGCGAGGTGCAGCTCGACGCCGTTCGCACCGAACTCGCGCAGCTGGCACGCATCGCC
>DAINPA010000056.1:0-4892 GCA_036743675.1 Steroidobacteraceae bacterium | reverse complement strand
CGAGGTGCAGCTCGACGCCGTTCGCACCGAACTCGCGCAGCTGGCACGCATCGCCGCGATTCGCCGCGTCGGCATCGGTGCATTCGCGGCCGTCGCGCTCATGTCGGTGTTGGCCGGTTTCGTGGTGCTGCGGCTGAGCCGCACCGCGCAGCGGGTGCAGCGCGCTCAAGCGGCATCCCGAGCCAAGAGCGAACTGCTCGCCGTCATGAGCCACGAGATCCGCACTCCCATCAGCGGAGTCCTGGGGTTCGCCAATCTTCTGCTCGACACGCCCTTGAATCCCGAGCAGCGCGAGTTCGCCGAGACCGTACAGCGCTCGGGCGATGCGCTTCTGACGGTGATCAACGACGTTCTCGACTACTCCAAAATGGAAGCGGGCCGCATGACGGTCGAACAAATCGACATGTCGCTGCAGTCGGTGTTCGACGGCGTACGGGCGATTTTGCAGCCGGCGGCGCTCGAACGGGGCGTCGTCATGAACATCGAATACGACACACGCCTGCCGCAATACATCAAAGGCGATCCGGTGCGGATTCATCAGGTGCTGCTGAATCTCGCCGGCAATGCGGTGAAATTCACCGACCACGGTTCGGTGCTGATTGCGGCGCAGGAAATCGACGCGACGCACGTCAAGATCAGCGTGACGGATAGCGGATTCGGCATCTCAGAGGAGCAGGCGGCGAAACTGTTTCAAAGCTACGTACAGGCCGACACCTCGATTGGACGACGTTTCGGCGGCACCGGTTTGGGTCTGGTCATCAGCAAGACTTTGGTCGAACTCATGGGCGGCGAAATCGGCGTGCTCAGCCGTCCGGGCGCCGGATCGATGTTCTGGTTCGTGCTGCCGCTGCAGGCCGGTACACCCTTGACACACGCCGCCGCGGCGATTGAGGTTGCCGCGCCTGAGGAGGAAGCAGCGCGGGTCCAGGCTGCGGCGCCGGTCGCGGTGGGCGGCCCGGTCGAAGTTGCCGCTCGTCCACAGCTGCTTCTGGTCGAGGATAATTTCGTCAACCAGCGGGTTGCGCTCTACATGCTGGCCAAGCTCAATTACCAGGTTGACGTCGCCACAACAGGCGTGGAAGCGCTCGAGCGCCTCAGCAAGACCCGCTACCAACTCATCTTGATGGACTGCCAAATGCCGGAAATGGACGGCTTCGAAGCGACGCGGCGCATACGCGATCGGGGCTCGGCCATGCTGGACCACGAGGTGCCGATCGTTGCGATGACGGCAAACGCCTTTCCGGAAGATCGGGTTCGCGCCATCGCTTCCGGCATGAACGATTTTTTGAGCAAACCGGTCGATCAAGCGACGCTGTCGGCGGTGATCGAGAAGTGGCTGGGAGCGCAAGGGCGCGCGGCGGCATCGCCGGTTCAATCTGCCGACGGCATCCCGGTTCGTGCCGCCGCAACGGCTTCGTGAAGCGTCTGGAAAATTCGCTCCGGCCCGACGACCGCCGTGATGCCGTGGCGGTCCATGTCGGCGCGTAAATAGGCGTTGACCCGCCCGAATATCGTGCCGATCTTCCGGCTCGCCAACTCCTGCAGCAGCTCGCGTATGGATTGCGCCGCGCTATAGTCGATATCGGTAATCGCGCCCGCATCGACGACGAGCCAGCGAAGCGGCGGCGGCGCCTGTTTGATGAGCGCGCGCACCTCGTCGGTAAAGCGGTTTTGGTTCGCGTAAAACAAATCCGCGCCGAATCGATATACGATGAGTCCCGGTTCGGTCACCTTGCCCGGTGTCGCGGGTACCGATAGCCACCGCCCCATTGAATCCGGCACCAGCATCATCGTGTGCGGGCGATAGCTGTGACGCACGTGCCTGAACAGCGACAAGGCTATCGCCAGAAGGATGCCCTGCTCGACGCCGAACGCGACCACGGTGGTCGCGGTGGCGATCGCGAGAAAAAACTCTCCGGGGCTTTCGCGGCGAATGTCGCGCAAGCATTTCAGGTCGATCATGCCGAGCGCAATGTTGAATACGATGGCCGCCAATACGCAACGCGGCAGGGACTGCAGAGGCCCGCTCAACACCAACAGAACCACCACCACCACGCCGGCCAATGCCAATTGCGCGATCTGGCTGCGTGCTCCCACGTGATCGGCCATTGCGGTCTGAGTCGGACTGCCGTTGACCACGAACGCCCCGCTCAGCCCGGCGACCGCATTCGCGGCGGACAGACCGAGAATATCCGCGTCCTCATCCACGCTCTCGTGATAGCGCACCCCGAACGCCCTCGATGTCGCCGCGCTCTGCGCGATGATCATCACCACGCACGACACGGACACCGGCATAAGCTCGAGAATCTCGCTCAAAGTCACCTTGGGCAGGCGGATCGGCGGCAAGCCGCCGGCGATCGGGCCGACGAGCGCGATGCCTTGCTCCGCGAAGTGAAACGCCATGCTTGCCGCGATCGCCGCGACCACGGCAATCAGCGGCAGCGGCAGCCGCGGGGCGAATCGATTGCCGAGCAGGATGCCGCCCGCGACCAGCGTCGACAGCGCGAGGGTCGGGTAATGCAGGTGCGGCAGGCCGTCCATGATTTGCCAGACACGCACCAGCGAATAACGCGAATCGGCGGCGACGCCGAACATGTCGCTCAGCATCGCGATGCCGACCTGCAGGCCGACGCCGGCGAGAAATCCCGTCAACACCGTGCGCGAGAGGAAATCGGCCAGAAAACCCAACTTGAAGATCCGCGCCACGAGCAGCAATGCGGCGGTCAGCAGTGCCACCATGCAGACCAGCGCCATGTATTGTTCGCTCGCCGGAACCGCGGTGCGGGACAAGGAGCTGGAGAAGATGGCCGCGGTTGCCGAATCGGCGGCCACTACCAGGTGGCGCGACGAACCGAATATCGCGAATGCGATCAGCGGCAGCAGCAAGGTGTAAAGTCCGGCGACCACGGGTGTGCCGGCGATGCGCGAATAGCCGAGGACCTGCGGGATGTTTATCGATGCCAGGTTCACGCCCGCGAGCAGATCGCGCAGCGCGCGCTTGGGTTCCACAGGCCGGAGGCCTCCAAACAGGCTTAGCGGCATCGCGACATCATTCTTGTGATCCGGTGAGCCAACGAGGGCGATCGCCCAGGCGTTTGCCATGGGGCTGCAGCCCAAAGCATAGCATCTTCGCCGCTAGAGCCGCGGCGCCGGAAACGCAAGCAGGTTGTTAGTGTAGGTCTCGATGAGGTCGCTGAAGGGCGTGCCGTCCGGCAAGTAGAGCACCGCCCGATGCTCGAGCAGCATGGAGGGCAGGTCGAGATCCGCCGACTGGCCGCTCCCCGCGTCCGCATTCATCTCCCAGCCCTCGGGCAGCGGCTGCCAGAGCAGCTTCGAGGACAGCGTATGGCGCTGAAAATTCAGCTCGCGCACGACTTTGCCGAACGGCGCATCGGTGGTCGCCAGAAGTCTATTCATTTCGGGCGTCAAGCGAGCAGGTACATACCAATTCTCCGCCTCCGACAATACCAAGGCGCCGCACCGCAGCCGCACCCTGCGATAACGCAGCGGTTCGGTCGCCGTGACCCCAAGCTCCCGACGCTGCTCGGGCGATGCCTGCTTATCCGGGCCGGGAATCCGAGCGGCCACAATGAGCGGTGGGGAGGCGAGCCGATGCGCGCCGCACCAACGCTCCAGGGTCAATGTGGCGCTGTCGTGGCTCAGCAGGTCGGCATTCAGCGTCTCGATCAGTGCGAGCGCCGCGACGCGTGAGGCGTAGCTGCCCGGCCAAGAGGGGCCCGCCGCCCGCACCGAGTCGTCCGCGCGCAATGCGTTGCCCGCGCAAACCGCCGATAGCAGCAGCGCGCCGCAGGCACGGAACGGGCAGCGGGCGCGGTGCCGATCAGGGCTCCCAGCTGAGAATTTCACCGTTTTCAATCGACCTCCCCGTGAGCGCGAGAATGAATGCCCAGTGGCTGACCAAGAGGGTCGTGGCGCTGTCATCGCGCGCGGCCATCCTGGCACGGAAGGCGTTCGCCCGCGCCTTGGTCGCCGCGGCCGATTCGATGCCCTCATGCCACCATTGCCGCGGCAAATGCGCGAAATCATGATGCGGGAATCGCGCCGTCAGCAATTCGGGCGGGCTGCCGACGTCGCAGACGAAGGCCGCACGCTCACGGACCTCGTGCATAATATCGACCGGTACCCGATGAATGGCGAGCACCGGCTGCGCGGTCTGCAGTGCGCGCGTGAAGGGCGAAACGATGATCCGGGTCAGCGCGGCCCCGGCGAGCTGCTGCGCCGCGGCCGCCGCCTGCTCGGCGCCGAGCGGCGTCAATTCCGGATCCTCGATGCCCGGATCCACCCGGGTTTCGCTGAAATGCAGGTTGAAGTAGCTTTGACCATGGCGGAGCAAAAACATGCAGTGTCCTTCGGTAATCGTGCGGCAGCCTTCGTGAACGAGCCGCTGACACCGTTCCACATCGCCGTGCAGGTGCGCGACATCGCCGAGGCGCGCCGTTTCTACAAGGATATCCTAGGTTGTGCCGAGGGCCGCAGCGATGCGTGCTGGGTTGATTTCAATCTCTATGGACACCAGTTCGTCTGTCACCTGAACCCCGAACTGGGCGCATCCGGCAAGCTCGCGAGCCATTTCAACTTCGTGGACGGGCACGGCGTGCCCGTGCCCCACTGCGGCGTCGTGCTCCGGCCGGGGCACTGGCTCGAACTGGCGGAGCGGCTGCGCCGGGCAGGCGTCGAGTTCGTGATCGAGCCGTGCACACGCTTCCGCGGTCAAGCCGGCGAACAATCCACGATGTTTCTTCTGGACCCAACCGGCAACGCACTCGAGTTCAAGGCATTTCAGGACATCGAGAGACAGCTGTTCGCGGTGGATCACGCGGCTCCTGCGGTGATCCGGGACGCCTGCGCCTGATCATGTGAACGCGTTTGCG
>DAINPA010000055.1:0-14124 GCA_036743675.1 Steroidobacteraceae bacterium | reverse complement strand
CGGCCGCAGCCGGTCTGGGAACGCTACCACGGCGTGCGCTGCCGAGCGATGCGCGCGATCTGGTGCGAGCACGCGCCCATCACGGGGTTTGCGGCGGGAATGTCGTTTGTTGTCGCGCTGCGCGCGCCGGCGAGCGTACGTTTCGGATTCAACGATTGGCAGGACGTCGTGGAACTGCCGACCGTCCCCAACAGCCTGGGGTTGCACGTGCTGCACATCGACACCGCGCGCTTGACCGCCCGGCAGAGAGTAGATTTCACCTTTCGGTATTCGGCGCGCGATCGCTGGATCGGCGCGGATTATCACATCGAGGTCAAATCGGCGGACTGAGCGCAGCCGCCTCGGAGCGGCCCATCTACGGATGATCAGCGATCATTCGATCCGAAGGTTCTAGAGTGCGCGAAGCGGGGGCTCGTCCGCTCGGGTTCCGAGGGCAGAGCCCTTTGCAATAGCTCGAGCGCCTGTGCCGGATCGTCGGCGTACTGGAATAGCTCGAGGTCCTTGCGCTCGATCATGCCGTGCCGCACCAGGGCCTCGAAGTTGATGATCTCCCGCCAGAAGCTGCTGCCATAGACAATCACCGCGATCGGCCGCTCGAGCTTGCGGGTCTGCGCCAGCGTCAGGATTTCGGTGAGTTCGTCCAGAGTGCCGAAGCCTCCGGGAAACACCACCAAAGCGCGCGCGAGGTGGGCGAACCACAGCTTGCGCATGAAGAAGTAATGAAACTCGAACGACAATTCGGGCGTTATATAGGCGTTCGACCGCTGCTCATGCGGCAAGCTGATATTTAGGCCGATCGATCTGCCTCCGGCATCGGAGGCGCCGCGGTTGGCCGCCTCCATGATGCCGCCGCCGCCCCCGGTACACACCACGTAACGCTGAGCCTGCGACGGCAGGCTCTTGGACCACAGGGTGAGCAACCGAGCGAGTTCCCGGGCCTCGCGATAATAGCGGCCGAGCGGACCATCGCTCGACAGTTCCGCCGATCCGAAGAAGACGATCGTGTCGTGAACGTTGGCGGCGCGAAAGCGGTGCAGAGGACCCAGATATTCGCTCAGAATGCGCACCGGCCGGCCGTCCTCGCCGGCGAGGAATTTTTGGTCCTCGTAGGAAAGTGCGGCAATTTGCGGGTCTTTGGATGGCATGGGTGCTAATGCAACCGCTCGAAATCGATGAAACCGCGTTCGACGTCGGTATGGGTCAGCTTGACTTGGCACGGATCGCCCACATCCAAGCCTTCGAATCCCTTGACGAGTTTACCTTCGGCCGTGGGCGAACAAATCCGCACCCAGGTGCCCTTGTCGGCGGCGCCGGTCACAATTGCATCGAATCGCTGACCGACGCGCGGTGCCAGCAGCAGGGCCGCGGCCGACTTCCCAACTTGACGCTCCACCTTGGCAGCGTTGTCCTCCTGCGCCGTGCAGTGAGCGGCCAATGAACGCAACTCGTCAGATGAATATTCCGAAGAGTGTCCGTGCAGCGCCGATTTGAGCAGCCGCTGGGTCAGAAGATCGGGGAAGCGCCGATTGGGTGCCGTGGAGTGCGTGTAGTCGCTGACCGCGAGACCGAAATGCCCCTCGATGTGCTGACCCGGCAGATCGAGCATGTATTCACCCCTTCCCAGCAGCTTGATGATGCACAGCGACAGATCGGTAAATCCCGCGGGATCGGCGCGGCGACGCTTGGCGAGGAAGGTATTGAGCGATTGCGCCGAGGCTGCCGGCGGAAGAGTCTCGCCAAGCTGTGCCGCCAGAGCGACGATGCAGCTCCATTTCTTGGGCATTTGCAGCACTCTGCGCAGCGACGGAACACCTTTGCTCGCCAGATACCGAGCAGTCACCCCATTGGCCGCGATCATGAAATCCTCGATGAGCTCTTCGGCTCTGCCTTTCTTGGCCGGTCGCAAGTCGCTTAGCACCTCGCCGTCGAAGACCGGCAGCGCGTCGATCGTCTCCAGTATCAATGCGCCGTGAGCATAGCGAACACGCCTGAGCGTTTGCGCGACCTGATCTTGAATGCGCAGTTGTTGATCCAGTCCGGGAACCGCGGCTAACCGAGCGGGTGCGGCGCCCCCGCCCGTGAGCCAAGCGCCAACCCCGTTATAGGCGAGTTTGGCGTGATTGCGCACCAGCGCACGATACAGTTCGGATGCGCGCATGGTGCCGTCGGGATTCACCCACATGTCGATGACGACGGCGAGACGATCCTGGCCTTCGGCCAGAGAGGTGAGATTGGTCGAAAGCTTCTCCGGCAGCATTGGAAAGACCTGCGGTACCGTATAAACAGAGGTGGTGTTGCTGCACGCGTGGTCATCGATCGGCGAGCCCCGATGGACGGTGGCATCGACATCCGCAATCGCCACCAATATTCTCACCGTCCCGTCATCCTGGGGTTCGGCCACCGTGAGCTGATCGAGGTCGCGCGAATCATCGTTGTCGATCGATGCCCACAGCAGTTCGCGCAGATCGCGAAACTCGGGACCCACGGCCACGGCAACTGCGGTTATGGAGCGGGCCTGATTCAGCGCCGCGGACGAAAATTCCGGCAATAAGCCGCGAGCCTGCATCGCCCTGCGCGCAATGTCCTTGAGCAATGCAAAGTTTGCCGTGCCCGATGAGTTCATTGCGCGTTCCACCACCCGCCGCCGAGCGCGGCAAATAGAGCGACGGTGTCCTGATAGCGCACGGCAATGGCCTGCAAGTCGGCGATTGTCGCCTGATGAAATTGCGTATCCGCGATCAGCACGTTCAGATACGTGGCAATACCCGCCTCATAATCGATCTGAACCAAACGCAACGCCTCGGCGGCGGCCGCGAGCGCTTGATCCTGGGCCAACAGGGCCGCGGCGTCGTGATCGAGCGCATGCAAGGCATCGGCAACCTGCTCGAATGCGCCGAGAACGGTCTGTCGATATAGAGCCATGGCCTGATCGTATTGGTTGATCGCCGCTTTGCGCTTGAACCACAGGGTGCCACCCTCGAACAGCGGCGCGGTGGCCGATGCGCCCACGCTCCAAGCCTTTCCATTGGAGGGGAACAGGCTGGCGGTCGTGTTCGTCAAGCGTTCGTAGCTGCCGTTCAGCGTGATACTGGGCAGCAGCGCGGCCGTCGCGACCCCGATGTTGGCGCTGGCTGCGTGCGCGGTCGCTTCGGCCGCCAAGATATCGGGACGCTGGCGCACCAAATCGGAGGGCAGGCTGACCGGCAGGGCGCCGGGAAGCGTCAGATCGGCCAAACGCACCGGCGGCGCCTGCCACTCGGCCGGCGGATGCCCCGCGAGCGCTGCGAGCAAATCCTCGCTCTGGTCCAGTTTTAGCTCGAGTTGCGGAATCGTGGCTTGATAGGAGGCAAGCTGGCTCTGCAGGGTAAGTACGTTGGCATAGGGCACGGTTCCCGCTTCCTCCTGCACCTTGGCGAGCCCAACCTGTCCCTTTTGCAGTTCAATGAGCTGTTGCGTCGCTTCGATCTCGGCGCGATACGCGGCGGCAGCCACCACCGTATTGACGACATTGGCGGCCAGCGCCAGATAGGTCGCCCGTTCGTTGGCATGTGCCACATCGACCTCGGCGCGCAGGCCCTCGACGAGCCGCCGCTGGCCGCCGAAGACATCGACGGCGTAGCTGACGGAGGCCGACAGCGTGAATAGGTTGAACACGCTTGACGGCGCCTTTTCTCCGAGACTGACGGGGGCAAATCTCTCTCTCGATGCTGCCGCATCGGCATTGATGGCCGGATAGAAAATCCCGTACCCGCTGCGCAAATCATTCTGGCTCGCGTGCAGGTTTGCCGCCGCGGCAGCGAGGCCGGGGTTGTTGCCAATGGCCTCCTTGATCACGGCGTCGAGCTGCGGCGATCGGAACAGCGCCCACCAATCGGCGGCCACGGCGGCGCCAGGATTGAATTGTTGTGCAGTGCCCTGCGCCGATGCCGTCGCGGCGGGATCCTCACCGTGGGAATAATGCGTCGCCGCCGGCGCCGGCGGACGATGAAAATTCGGACCCACCGCGCAGCCCGAAACAGCGCAAAGCAGGGCGGCAACGCCGCAGAGCCAGGTTGCTGTCAGGCATTGCCTGTCGATGACCTCACGGCCGCCTGCGATAGCGGCGGCGCCGGGCGGTTGGTGCCTATTTTGCGCTGACGTAGACATCGACCAGTTCACCCGGATAGACGTTGAGATTCTTTGGGTTCGCAAAACTAAAAATGACGGGCAGCACGCGCACGTCGACCCGCTCCTGCCTTTGATCCGACAGTTCGATCTTCGGCGACACGAACGGCTGCACTCTGACAAAGGTGAGCGGCACATGCTTGTCGGTACCGCGGATGAACAGTTGCGCGGTGAGTTTGGCCGGATCGGCCAGGCGGTCGATCAATATTTCATCGATGAAGGCGCGCACCTGCAGATGATCCTCCGGTGCGCCCATCACGATGAGCGGATTCATCCCCTGCGTATAGCTGTCGTAGGCGCCCTGCGGCGACACGTAGCTGCCCACGGCGGCTTGAATGGATCGCACCACGCCGTCGGCCGGTGCGTGAATGGTGTATTTCGAGAGCAGCGCCGCGGAAGAGGCATAGGCCTTCGACAGGGCGATGTATTGCTTTTCCTGATTCTGAATGTCGTAGGTCCAAGCGCCGGCCTTGATCAGCGTGTATTGCTTCTCGACGACCTCCAAGTTGGTTGCGGCGATTTTTACCGCGTTTCTGGCGTTATCCAACGCGTCGCGGCTGATCGACTTCGGTTCGATACCGTAGGCGCGTTCCTGCTTGGCGAGCTGATCCTCGGCGTTCTTGAGGCTGGCCTTGGCGTTGTCCACTTGGGCCGTCGCTACGTCGAGATTTTCCCTGCGCGGCTCCGCCTTGAGCTCCGCCAGCAACGCGCGCGCCGCTTCCGCTTGCGCCTGTAGCTGCTCGGTCGTAGCGCGCTGCACCGAATCATCGATTCGCAGCAGCGCGTCGCCCTTGCGAACCGTGGCTCCTTCGGCGAGCAGCACCTCGGTAATCGGCCCGGAGACCTCCGGATAAATATTGATGTTCTCGCCGTGCGGTTGGGCGCTCTCGATGATCCCTTGGGCGTAAATACCCTTGGCATACGGATTCGCGGCCGGATTGAAGGCGGGAGGCAGCGCTCCGGGTTGCTGGCCCGAAAGATAGGCGCTGACGAATGCGAGCATCAATCCGATGCCCGAGACGATGAAGATGATTTTACTGCGCATCCAATGTTCCTTTTTCGATACCCATCATCTTGCCGTCCTCCATCTTCACGATGCGGTCGGCAAATTCGTAGATGCGGCTGTCGTGGGTGACGATCACGATGCAGCGCTGGTCGGTAAGGATATGTTCGCGGACGAACTTGACGATGTTGCGGCCGGTATCGCCGTCGAGCGAAGCGGTGGGCTCATCGAGAATCAAAATATCGGGGCGGCTCACGATGGCTCGGGCGATGGCCACCCGCTGCTGCTCGCCGCCGCTCAGTTTCACCGGCGGCAATTGGGTCCGGTCCTTCAGACCGACGATCTCGAGATCCAACACCGCCTCTTTGAGCGCCTCGTCCCAGTCGCGCCTTTGCAGAATGAGCGGGATCGCGACATTCTCGGCGGTGGTGAGGCGCGGGAAGAGGTGGAAATCCTGAAACACGAAGCCGATCTTGTGCAGGCGGAAATCGGCGAGCGCATCGTTGCTTAAGCCCCAGATCTCGGTGTCCTCGATCGTCACGCTGCCGCTGTTGGGGCGAAGAATTCCGGAAATCATGCTCAGCATGGTGGTTTTGCCGCTTCCCGATGGACCGACGACATAGAGGATTTCGCCGAAATAGGCTTCGAATTTCACGTCCTTCACGGCATGCGTTTTTGCGTCGCCCTCGCCAAACCATTTGTTGAGGCCCATGGCCTCGATTGCGGTCTTTGCCATGGGCTAGCCTCTGAAGATGTCGAACGGTTCGATCGTGAGGACCTTGCGCACGCCGACGTAACTCGAGATGGCGGCGATGACCACGACCATGAAGAACGCCAATGCAAGGTTTCCGAAAGTGACAATCGCCGCATAGTCCGGCAATTTCAGCCGTGCCATCCAGATGATCACCGTGCACAGGCCGACGCCCATGCCGTAGCCGGTCAACGCGACGAACGACGCCTGGAACAGGATCATGAAAATGAGTTCGCGGCCTTTGGCGCCGATCGCCTTCAGAGCGCCGAATTTCTCCAGGTTCTCGATCACGAACGTATAAAACGTCTGTCCGGATATGGACAAGCCGATGATGAAGCTGATCACCGTCATGATCAGCATGTTGGTGCCTATTCCGGTCTGGTACTTGTAGAAATTGGCGATCTTTTGAATGAACTCGTCCTTGGTGAGTGCCAGGTACCCCGCGGCCGCGACCCACTGCTTGATCGATGCCACATCGGCCGCTGATTTGGGCTCGACCAGAAGATAGGAGATCGTGAAGCGCGAATTCGGTATGTATTGCAGTGCGCGGTTGTAGGTCGTATATAAAGTCGGCACACCGAACAGTCCACTCGATGCGACGCGCGCAATACCGACAATCACGCCGCGGTGGTCGTTGAGCTCGAACTCGGCGCCGATCTGGGGATTTTCCAGTTTGTAGAACTCGGAGTCCTTGATGGCGATGAAGGCGTTCTCCCCGTAGATGTCCTCGATCGTTCCGCTAAGAAGCGTGGGCTGGCCGAACAGGCTGGTGTCGTCGAGCCCTATGACGTTTGCGGCTTGATAGGTGCCATCGCGCAACTTCAATAGCGCGGAGCCGGAATACAGGGGAACCGCGTATTTGACTCCCGGCATGCTGCGGACTTCGTCCAGCACATAACTCGGCAACGGTATGCTATTTGCCACCGTTTGGATCGCCGGGTCCATCACCCAGATCGATGCGCCGATGTTGATGACGGTCGCGGAGGAGCGCGCCAGAATTCCGGCGAACAGCGACGTCATCTCGATCATTAAGAATACGGCGAAGGTGATCCCGACCAGCAGCGCCGCATACTTCGCGCGGTCGTTGATCAGCAGTTTGTAGGCAATGTGTAATATTCCACGCATGCGCAGCGTATATCCCAAAGACGGATGATGAGGAACAATGACCTGCGCCGGGAATGCAAACCATCAGGAAATACCGAAGTCCCGACATGCGTATTACGCGTAACCCGCAGATCACGCGGGGAACCCCGAACAGGAAACCTCCCGGGCGGATGTTATACATGCGCAGTAATAGCCGAAGTACGATGCCCAGAGCGTGGAATAGCGGGCGTTAACTCAAGAAATGCGGAGGTCGCCGTGTATCAAAAAATATTGGTGCCGATCGACGGCAGCGAAACGTCGATGCGCGGATTGAACGAAGCGATCAAGGTCGCCAAGAGCCAAGGCAGCCAGCTGCGGCTGTTCCACGTGGTCAACGAGTTCGTTCTGGATTACTCGTACGGAGCCGGATTATACGGAACCAATCTGATCGACTCACTGCGCGAGGCCGGGAAAAACATACTTCAGCAAGCGGAGACGCTGGTACGGCAGCAGGGTGTCCCGGTGGAGGGCGTACTGCTCGAATCCATCGGTGGTCCGGCGGCCGACTTAATCCTCGCGCAAGCGAAGGAGTGGCCGGCGGACTTGATCGTCATGGGGACGCATGGGCGACGCGGGCTGCGGCGGCTTGCCATGGGCAGCGATGCCGAGGGTGTCATTCGCGGAGCACCCGTACCGGTGCTCTTGGTTCATGATGCGGGCAAGGGTGCCGGGAAAGAGGGCCATGCCAATACGCTCAAGAAGGCGGTAGGCGCTTGAGATAAGGGGCGGGCCGATCTCCTCAAGATTGGCCGTCGTCAGGCCCCGTGGGGCGCCGGCAAAATGAACGGCCAGGGCGAGGCCTCGGCACCTCGCTCCAACGGAACCTCAATGACCGCGGGAACGTCCGCATCGATTGCCGCCTGCAATTTGGACCTGAGATCGAGCGGGCTGGTGGCGCGCAGAGCCTTGACCCCGAAGCTTGCCACGAATTTAATGAAGTCCGGATTCACCAAGTCGGCCCCGAGCAGCCGGCCTGCGTATTGTTGAATCTGATCGCGCCGTACGTTGCCGTAACTGCTGTTGTTAAATACGACGGTGACGAGATTGATGCCGTACTGAACGGCGGTGGCGAGTTCCTGGGCGCCGAACAGGAATCCGCCATCGCCGGTTACCGCCACGACCGCCTTGTCGGGATTGGCCACCTTGACCCCGAGCGCGGTGTTGAAGCCGAAGCCGAGAGTCTCCTGATAGCCGCAGGTCACGTACTGCCGCGGCGCATAGACGGGAAAGCCAAATCGCGATGTGAAGCCCACTTGTGATATTTCTTCGACAAAAAAGCCGTTTCGAGGCAGCGCTTCGCGGATCGCGTTGATATAGCTCATCTGGGGTTGAACGGCTTGAATGGCGCCCTGTGCGCGGGCTTTGATCTCGAGAAATTCCCGTTCGCGAGAATCCCGCTCGCCGACCAAGGGGCGCAGCGCGTCGAGCAGCGCGGATGTGCCGGCGGCGGAATCCGCGACCATGCCGACATCGGGCTTGATGCGGACCATTTCGCTCGGATCGATGTCGAGGCGCACCATCCTCAAGTCTTTCGGACGCCAGCGCCAACGAAAATGCTGCAGCTCCAATCGACTGCCGATCCCGATGAGCAGATCCGCGTCTTTCCAATATTCGTACGCGGCGACGGAACTCATGGCGTAAGGAGAATCGTCGCTTACCACGCCCTTGCCGCTGCGATGTGCGGTCACCGGCGCCTGAAGGAGCTTCGCCAACTGCAGAATTTCTTCCCCCGCATGCAGCGCGCCGGCGCCGACGCTGATCAGCGGGCGCTTTGCCGCGGCAATCAGTTTCGCCGCCGCCGCCACCGAATCAGGATCCGGCGCCGGCGGCGCGGGCACGGCGAGCGGCGCGCCCATCGTCAGCTCGGCCTTCATGCCGAATACGTCCCATGGGGCTTCGATGGCGACCGGCCGGATGCGCCCGCACGAGAGCTGTCTGAACGCTTCGGCCACCACGCCGGGCGCCTCGGTGGGGTGATTGATGCGTTCGGACCATTTCGTGAGGCCGCGCAGTACCGCGAGCTGATCCGGCAGTTCATGCAGCTGCCCTCGGCCACGCCCGATCAAGTGCGACATGATATTGCCCGTGATGCACAGCACCGGCGTGATCGCACCGTACGCCGTGCACAGCGCGGCGGCCGAATTCAATACCCCGGGACCGGGAACCACCGTGTAAGCGCCCACTCGACCGGAGGATTTGGCATAGCCGTACGCCATGTACCCCGCGCCCTGCTCATGGCGGGTCGTAATGAAGCGAATCTTGTCGGACCGCCGAGCGAGCGCATCATTGAAGTCGTACATATGAGCGCCTGGAATGCCGAAAACCGTATCCACACCATGCGCGATGAGTGATTCGGCGATCACTTGGCCGGTCGTCATTAAAGCCATTCGGGGGTTCCTGCGGCGTGCGTCGGTTGTCGGGAGGGCCACAATTGTAGCGTACTGGCCGTAATCCGATGACCGCGCCGCCGGCCTTGCGCGGCCGCCGATGCGGGCGCCGCTTGGCGTGCGTACCGAAGAATGTACAGGGGTCAGATCATGCGCGACATACGGGCCGCCCGCGGGGCGGCAGCATACGCATCGAAAGCCGTGGCGACCGTCCTCATCAACAAGCGGCCCGCCGGAGTGAGCTCGATGCGGCGGTCGCGCAAATGGACCAGGCCATCGCCTGCCAAGGCGTGCAGCCGCTGCAGTTCGGCGGCGAAATGCTCCTCAAAGCGAACGCCGTGCCGGCGTTCGACGGCCGCCATATCGACGCCGCCGTAACACATGATTTGATGGATCACGTCCTTTCGCAGCCAATCGTCTTCGGTCATGCGCACGCCGCGATGCGACGGAAGCGCGCCGCGCGCAATCGCGCCCTGATAGTCCCGCAGCGATTTGTAATTCTGGACATACAGGTTGCCGACTTGACCGATGGCGCTCACGCCGAGGTTCACGAGATCATGGTTCGCATGAGTCGTATAGCCTTGAAAGCTGCGGTGCAGGCTGCCGTTCTGCTGCGCCAGGGCGAGACTGTCGGTGGGTAGCGCGAAATGATCCATGCCGATGTAGGTGTAGCCGGCCGAGCCGAGCTTGTCGATCGCGAGCTGCAGCAACGCGAGTCGCGCGGCCGCGTCCGGCAGTTCTGCGCTGCGTATTCGCCGTTGCGCCTTGAACACGTGCGGCATGTGGGCATAGCCGTAGACGGCCAGGCGGTCCGGACGCATGGCCGCGACGCGATCCAGGGTCTCGCCGAAACTCGCCAGCGTTTGCTTCGGCAACCCGTAAATCAAGTCGAAATTGATGGAGCGAAAGCCCAATTCGCGGGCCGCGTCGTACACCCGCGCCACGGTTTCGGCCGGTTGCAGGCGGTTTACCGCAAGCTGCACGCTCTCATCGAAGTCCTGCACGCCCAAGCTGACTCGATTGAATCCAAGGGTGGCCAATAGCTGCAGCATGGCCCTATCGGCTCCGCGTGGATCGATCTCGATCGAATAGTCCCTGTTGTCTTCGTCGGTCAGCTGAAATTCATGCCCGATCCGGTCGACCAGCTCGGTCAACAGCTTCTTCGGCAGGAAAGTGGGTGTGCCGCCACCGAAATGCATCTGTTCAACAACTCGACCGCGGTCGAAGAACGCACCGCGTTGCGAGATTTCGTGAAGCAGGCATCGGACATAGGAATCGGCGTGCTCCAGATGACGCGTGATGACCTTGTTGCAGCCGCAGTAGAAACAGGGACTGAAGCAGAAGGGTATGTGCACGTACAAGGACAGCGGATGTCGTTCGAGCGCGCCGTGGCTGGTGGCTGCGGCGCGTTCATAGTCGTCGATGCCGATTCCCTCGTGAAATTGCAGCGCGGTCGGATACGAGGTGTAGCGCGGACCTTCGCGATCGTAGCGGCGCATGAGGTCGGCATCGAAAGAGACGGCAGTGGCAACTGTCATGTCTGTGGGTCCCGGTGTATCGTTCTAAAGATTAAGCGGCAGATTTCAATGAAGCAAGCCGGCCGCCAATAGGGCCTTTCCCCTACTGGCATGGACATTATAGGCACAGCGGCGTTTTACTTATATCGATGGCTCGCGCTCTGAACTGGGGTGCTGCTAGGCTTTGGAGCGCTGAGGATGCTCGTGCGGCAGAGCGGGGTGCATCACGGAGCGTGCGCCGTCGATCAGGCTCGATTTCCCGCGGTCCAACTTCAGACCCTGCAATTGACGGCTGACGGCCGTGTAGGCGGCGCGTAAAGCGGCATTGAGGTCCTCGTGTCCCTCGCCGTTCGGACCGATGCTGTCGGCGTGAATTTGTGCACCCGGCAGGCTCAGGTGGATCTTGGCGGCATAGGGGGCCATGTCGGGAGCATCGTCCAAACGGTCCTCGACCGTTATGTGGCAGTGCGTGATGTCGTCGTGATGGCGCCGTAGGCGTTCCCCAACTTCACGCATCCGAGCCTCCAATGCTCCGGTGCGCTCGATATTGTGAAACGTCAACGTCATCGGTGCCCGCATTTGCCCCATCCTTCGAATCTGTTGTGAGCATTGTCGACATTGCCATGGCGCTTTGTATCGGTACTTCCACGTGCCGTACCGGGCCCGGCCGTCACTCAGCGAGCGGTTCGGCAAGCGGTAAGCGAAACCAAAAGCGGCTGCCGCCGGTGCCCAGGTTCTCAAATCCGATGGTTCCCCCGTGAGCTTCGATGATCGCGCGGGCGGAGGCCAGCCCGAGTCCGGTGCCCTGGGCTTTCGTGGTGAAGAAGGGACGAAACAATTTTTCGTGGATGGCCGCGGAAACCCCCGGTCCCGAATCGGTGACGCTGGATTCCACCGCATAGCGGTCGTCGTGCGCCTCGACTTTGACGCGCGGTGCGCCCGAGCCCTGCGCGCTGGCGTCGAAGGCGTTTTGCACCAATGCAAACAACACATGCTGAATACGCAGTCGGTCGACTATCAGTTCAGGCATTGCAGCGTCCACCTCGATCGTAAGGTCCGCGTGGATCCGCGTGGCGAGCACCGCAAAAACCGGTCGCAATTCCGTGATCAGCGTGCTCATTCGGCTCGGCGTCCGGTTCGCGTCCTGATAATCGAACAGCCGCCGGATGCGGCGGATACCTTCGCCGGCGCCCATGGCCGCGGCGTTGATTTGGCGAAAAACGTCGAGTGCCTGCGGCACCAGCGGTTCCGGCCGATTGAGGAGACGATCGCCGGCCTGCGAAAAGGTGGCGATTGCGCCCAGCGGCTGGTTCAGCTCATGGGCGATGCCGCTCGCCATCTCGGCCAGCGCCGAGATGCGGGCGATCTCCATCAACTGGTTTAAAATGGATTCATACGGAGTCAAGTCGTGCATGCTGGTTGACACCATCAAGCGTCAAAGTATTGGTGTAGTCTGCCGCGACCCGCGCGCGCAGGTAGTCGCGAATTGCCGCAGTATATTGCGATAAGCCCCTATACTACCGGTCATCATGGACGAACTTCCCTCTGTTTTCCGGCACTTGGCGCAATACTCGCCGGATGCGCTCATCGTGGTCGACACCCGGGGAATCGTGGTGTACGCGAATACGCCCACGCGCCTGCTGTTCGGTTATGCGCCCGAGGAACTGGTCGGGCAACCGATGGAAGTGCTGGTGCCCGAGCGGTTCCGGATCCGCCATGGCGCCCATCTGTCGGGCTATCTTCGCGATCCGACCAATCGCGAGATGGGCGTGCGCATGGCGAATTTGTTCGGGCGGCGCGCGGACGGTTCTGAATTTTCGGCCGGTATCCGTCTGGCGCCGTTTCAGGACGGCGGTGCCACGTTCGTGGTGGCGGCAATTCGCGATATGACCGAACACCGTGCGCTGCATGAAGCTCTGATTGCCGCACGCGAACAGGCGGATCGGGCAAACCACGCCAAAACCCGCTTTCTCGCCACCGCGAGCCACGACTTGCGCCAGCCGCTGCAGACGATCCGGCTCCTCAATGCCTCGATGCTCGCGTTGACGGAGGAGAATTCGCAGCTACACGATCTTCTGCACCGACAAGAACTCGCCATCGACGGTGCGAGCCGCCTGCTCAACGCGCTCCTCGACGTCACTCGACTGGAATCGGGTGCCATCGAGCCGCGGCTTGCGCCCGTGCGCTTGATGGACGTGTTTGCCGATCTTGCCCGCGAGTTCGAGCCGGCGGCGCGCGCAAAGAATTTGCGGCTGGAATTCGCGGATACACCGACGGTAATAAGCACCGATCGCGTGCTGTTCATGCAGCTGCTGCAAAATTTAACCGGCAACGCGCTGAAATACACTGAGACCGGCTTCGTGAGAGTCGTCCAATTCAGCGAGGTTGATGGACTGGCGATCAGCGTGGAAGATTCGGGTGTTGGTATTCCGCAAGATAAGCTTGCGCGAATTTTCGATGACTACTATCAGGTGGATCAGAAGGGCGTGCAGCGCTCCGGCGTCGGTCTTGGTCTTGCCATCGTGCGCGAGGTATCGCGGCTGCTCGGGTACTCGGTCACGGTCTCGTCGCAGCTTGGCGCAGGCACTCGAGTGCGTGTGCGCATTCCGCCGCAAAGGGTGTCTTCGGCAATTCAGGCGCCGGCACGCCCGGCCGCAGTGCCTGTACCGCAGCGCACGGAACACGCTGACGCGCAGTCGGCAAGCCGCGGCCGCATCCTGCTGCTCGAGGACAACGATTCGGTACGGACCGCCACCGAGCTGTTTTTGACGCTCGAAGGCTATGAAACCCACGGTGCCGGCAGTGTTGCCGAAGCCGAGGTCTTGCTTGCAGACCTACGGCCCGGCGACGTGTTCATATCCGATTTTTACCTCAACGGCACGCTCACGGGGCTCGATGTGCTGCAACAGTTGCGGGTCAAATACCGCCGTGAGGTGCCCGCGATCTTGCTGAGCGGCGATCTGCAGTCGATGATGCGCGCGGTAAAAACCTCGATCCCACACTGTCGCTTGCTCAGCAAACCGGTCGATACCCAGGCACTGCTCACGGCGATCGCCGAACTCGGCGATATTGCGCACCGATCGGCAGATGCGCAATCGACGGGCTAGGCCGACCGCCGCGAGCCAGCCGACTCATTGCAACGCTAGACGATTCTCCACG
>DAINPA010000054.1:0-14234 GCA_036743675.1 Steroidobacteraceae bacterium | reverse complement strand
GAATACCGGCCTGTCACGCCGGGGGTCGCGGGTTCGAGTCCCGTCCACTCCGCCATTTCCTGACGATGAGTCGCGCGCGAGCCGTATGGCCGCGCTTTTGGGCAGAGGGCTTTGATTCATGCTGCAGACGATTCACGACAAGCTGAAGGGATGGTTGGCGGCCGTGGTGCTCGGGGCGATCGCCCTGGTGTTCGTATTTTGGGGCATCAATTGGACGCTGAGTGCGCCGACCTACGCGGCCAAGGTCAACGGCGTCGAGATTTCCAGCAACGAAGTTCGCCAGGCCTACCAGCAACAACTCGCGCAGTACGAGCGGCAGGCGAACGCGCCGCTCGACGAGGCGCAGCGCAACGAGATCAAGAAGCACGTGCTGGATGAGTTCGTCGACAGCGAAGCGCTGGTGACGCGCGCCGATGATCTCGGCTATCGGGTGGGCGATCAGGATCTGCTTGCCGCCATGGCGCAGATACCGGCGTTCCAGGTGGACGGCAAATTCGATCAGGCGCACGCGGTCGCGGTGCTCAAGGCGGAGGGACGATCGATCGCGGAAATCGAGGCGCTGTTTCGGCGCGACGTGAAGCTCCGTCAGCTCGATACGGCCTTGAGCTCCTCGAGCTTCGTGACGCCGAGCGAATTGAAGCAATTGCGTTCACTCGCTCTGCAGCAGCGGGAGCTTGCGTGGCTTGACGTTGCGGCCGCGAAGTATGCCGCCGCGGCGGCGCCGGACGAAGCGGCCATCAAGGCGTACTACGAGGCGCACAAGTCGAGCTTCATGTCTCCCGAAACCATCAATTTACGCTATGTCGAGATCAGTCTGGATGCGCTCGCGGCCAAGGTGAGCGTCGATGATGTACAGCTCAAGGCCTATTTCGAGGAGCAAAAGACCAAGATGCCCGAGCGTTACACTCAGGCGGAGCAGCGCCGCGCGCGGCACATTTTGCTGCAGGTCACCGATCCGAAAGAAGATGCCGCGGTCAAGGCGAAAGCCGATGCGATCTTGGCGCGCGCCCAAGGCGGCGAGGACTTCTCGAAGTTGGCCAAGGAATTCTCTCAGGATCCGGGATCCTCGCAGCAGGGCGGGGACCTCGGCTGGTCGGATCGCAAGGCGTGGGTGGCGCCGTTCGCCGATGCCGCGTTCTCCATGAAAGAGGGTGAGATCCGCGGTCCCGTCAAGACGCAGTTTGGCTACCATATTTTGAGGCTCGACGGCATTCAGCCGGCCACCGTCAAGACCTTCGAACAAAGCAGGGCCGAAATGCAAACAGAGTACCGCCGCACCGAGGCGGAGCGCCTGTTCAACAATGCGCAGGACCAGCTCGCCGACGCGGCCCTGCAAAATACATCCGACATCGACGTGGTGGCGCGCAAGGCGGGCCTCACGGTGCATGACACACCGAAGTTCAGCCGCACCGATGGTGGCGGCGAACTCGGTAAATCGCCTGCCGTTCTGGAGGCCGCGTTCAGCCAGGATGTGCTCGATGGGCGCCTGAGCTCGATCGTGGAGCTCGCCAAGGGCCGCGGTGTGGTGCTGCGCGGGACCGAACACCAACTGCCGCAGCAAAAGCCGCTGGTAGCCGTGCGCGCCGAGATCATTGACGCTTGGAAGACGCAGCGCGGCACGGAACTCGCCGCCGCCGCGGCGGCCGATGCGGTCAAGCGGTTGGGTGGCGGCGAGTCCTGGGACAGCGTCGCCAAGGCTTTGGGCGCGACCGCGCAGCCGGCGAAATTTGTGGCGCGGACCGACCAGGCGGTACCGCTCGAGATTCGAGCCGCAGCTTTCGAAGGGCCAAAGCCCGCCGGCAAACCGATTTATACCCGCGTGGCATTGGCCAGCGGCGATGCCGCCGTGCTTGCGTTAAGCGCGGTGCGCGAGGATCCGAGCGGCGATCCGCAACTTAAGGATGCGCAGCTGCGGCGAGAACTCGCGCGATCGGCTGCGGCCGCCGAGGCGCAAAGCTATGGCGCCGCGGCACGCGCCGACGCCAAGGTGTTGCTCAATCCCCAGGCCATCGACTAGGCTCAGACTACCTGTGGCGGAGTTACTGCATCAGTTTTCGGATTGGTACCTGGGCGCGCTCAGTCAGGGCGGCTATTGGCTCATTGCCGGGCTGATGGCGCTCGAAAGCACGCTGGTGCCGATCCCAAGCGAGACCATCATCCCTCCGGCGGCCTATCTTGCCGGCACCCAGGGCGAACTGTCCCTGATCGGCATCGTGCTGGCCGGCGCCGCCGGTTCCTGGGTCGGAGCCTCATTGATGTACTGGGCCGCCCGCGGCTTGGGACGCCCGGTGATTCTGCGCTTCGGCCCCTATCTGGGGTTGGCGGTCGCGAAAATCGAATTGGCGGAACGGTGGTCGGCGCATTATGGCTGGGCTGGGGTGTTGCTTTCGCGGCTGCTGCCCGTCATCCGCCATCTCATCGGCATTCCCGCCGGTATTCTGAAATTGGACTTCCGCTGGTACTCCGCCGCGACCGCGGCCGGTTCACTGCTGTGGTGCTCGGTACTGGCATGGCTTGGCATGACGATCGGCAGCCATCCCGAGCTTCTCAAGGGCTCGCTGCAGCGCTTTGCCGGGTTGGTCATGGGCGTAGGCGCGCTGCTTGCCGCGCTGTATTACTGGTTCGTGCTGCGGCCCACCTCGCGCCGCTAGACACGGCGAATTGCCCGCCGCCATCGACTACCTATTCTTCGGTGTCTAGCAACGGCGTGCTGCAGTACCGGCCCGCTTCAGGTCGCGGCGGGTGCTGGGCCGGGCGGCGCAGATGCAGCCGGTGCGACGGGCGCCATGGTTGCGGCGGGGAACTTCCCGAAGATTGCGGCAACCGCCGCATTGATCTTCGCCGCGGCATTCGGACCGGTCAAACCCGACATGGTCTGGCTGACCGCGGCATGCCAGATCGGCGTGCGTGATGGGGTGTCGAAAATATCGACCGCGATGCGGGTTTCATCTTCAACCCACGGACCGCCCACCCATGGGCCGCCCCAACCGGGATATCCCCCGCCGTAGCCCCAGCCATAACCCCACCCGCCGTAAAAATCGCTGAACACTTGGCGCGTGCCCATCGCATAGCCGATGGTGCAGTCCGCCGCGGCGCGATCGGTTATTAACGTGATGCCCTTCGCCTTCATGTTCGCTTCAATAGCAAGGCGCAGCCGCTCGGCGTTCAAGGGATTGCCGAAGGCGGCTGGCTGGTCGACATTGGCCACGTGCTCTTGAGCGAAGGCGTAGGTATGGCAATTCGCCACCGAGTAATGGGGATTGACGTCCGTGGTGACCGGCAGCGTGGTGCAGGCGCCAAGGGCCAGGATGGCGCTTGCCAATGAACCGATAATGAGGGCTTTATTTAACATAATGTGTGAGTCAAAACTCCGAAGGCCGCAACGCCCATCGTTGTAACGTTTGAGTGCCGATGGCGTTGACAAGTTGCACGCGGCGTTCAAGTAGCGTCGGACTCCGCGGGAAAGCTCATGCCCACCGAATTGAAGCCGCCGTCGACATAGGTGGTCTCTCCGGTGATGCCGGCGGCGAGATCCGAGCATAGAAACGCAGCCGCGTTGCCCACGTCCTCGAGCGTGACATTGCGCTTGATCGGTGACACCGCGGCGACGTGCGCCAGCATCCGGCGCAACCCGGGAATGCCGGCCGCGGACAGCGTCTTGATCGGTCCGGCCGAGATCGCGTTGACGCGCACTCCCTGTGGCCCCAGATCCGCCGCGAGGAAGCGTACGTTGGCTTCCAGGCTGGCTTTGGCCAAGCCCATGACGTTGTAGCCGGGGAGCGAGCGCACTGCGCCCAAGTAGCTCAGGGTGACGATCGCACCCGCCCGACCCTGAATGAACGGCAGGGAAGCGCGTGCCAACGCGGTCAGGCTGTAGCTGGAAATGTCATGCGCCACGCGAAAGCCCTCGCGCGTGGTGGCTTCGATGAAGGTGCCGGTTAGCGCTTCGCGCGGCGCGAACGCCACCGCGTGCACCAGGATGTCGAATGCATCCCAGCGGGTCTTCAAGTGGGCGAAGCCGCGAGCGATGTCCTCGTCGGACGCGACGTCCATCGGGAAGGTGATGTCCGATCCCAATTGTTTCGCGAGCGGCACGACGCGATCGGCCATGCGTTCGATATGCGAGAACGCGAGCTGCGCGCCCTCGCGGTGCATTGCCTGCGCAATGCCCCAGGCGATCGAGCGATCGGTGGCGAGGCCCACGATCAAAGCACGCTTGCCGTTCAGAAAACCCATGTTGACTCCCCTTGATTCCGGCCCGTCGCGTCGTTTGCGGGCTATCCCTGCTGCCGAGCGGCATCCACGTACATCACCAGCCGCTGTCCGGCTTTGATCTGATGGCGTTCGTTTATGCCGTTCCAGCTCTTCAGCTGGGTTTCCGACACCTGAAATTGACGCGAGATACTATAAACGCTGTCGCCCCGGCGCACCGTGTACATCACGCGCCGGCCGCTCTCCACGCCCTCGTTTCGATAGCGCCGCGCGCTTGCCCTGATGACCAGGCGCTGGCCTTTCACCAAGGTGTCGCCGGTTTCCATGTTGTTCATATGCGCGAGCGTGCTCACCGGCATACCGTGGTGGCGTGCGATGCTCGAGAGCGTTTCGCCGGCATGGACACGATAGACGATTTGCCGCTGTTTGTGGCCGGTATCGGTCTCCGGCCGATCGACGCGTGCCGCCGCGAGCAGCACCTTGTCCGGCAGTCGCACGCTGATCTGCGGAATCTTGAGCGTCTGGCCGGCGCTGACACGTCCGCCCGGCAGGTCATTGAGCTCGGCGATCACCGCCGCCGACACGCCATAGCGCTTGGCAATAGCCGCCAAGGTTTCGTGTTTCGCCACGGTGTGCGCGAGATAAGGCACACGGTCGTCCGGCGGCAGCGACGCGAGCCCCGCTTCGAAGGCATCGGCATTGTCGATCGGCACCAGCATGCGCTGCGGACCGCCCGGATCGGTGGCCCAGCGGTTGAAACCGGCGTTGAGCGCGATCAGCTCGTCATAGCTCACGCCCGCCAACTGCGCGCAGACCGTCAAGTCGATCTGCGATCCGGTATCGATCACGGCGAAGTACGGCTCGTTCGGGATCGCCGCAAATGCGAGGCCGTAGCGTTCGGGCTCGGCCATCAGGCGCTTCATGGCGAGCAACTTCGGTACGTAGGCGCGGGTTTCCGCCGGCAAATTCAAGTGCCAAAAGTCGGCGGGTCTGCCGTGCGCGCGGTTGGAGTCGATCGCGCGCTGCACCGCGGCCTCGCCGACGTTGTAGGCGGCGATCGCCAACAGCCAGTTGCCGTCGAATTGATCGTGCAGCGCTTGCAGGTAATCGAGCGCCGCTCGCGTCGATTCGATGACATCCCGCCGGCCGTCGTACCACCATTCCTGCTTCAGGCCGAACCGCACACCCGTCGCGGGAATGAACTGCCAGAGGCCCGCCGCGCGGCTCACCGAATAGGCAAACGGCTCGTAGGCGCTCTCCACCACCGGCAGCAGCGCGAATTCCAAGGGCATGCCGCGCGCCTCGACTTCGGTGATGACGTGGTACAGATAGTGCTGGCCGCGCTGAAAGACGCGTTCGAGATATTCCGGATTGTGTTGAAACCACGCGAGCTGTTGGTCAATCGCCGGTTCTTGGACTTCATCGAGCGCGAATCCGGCACGCATGCGGTCGAACAGATCGTCATAGTCTTCGCCGTTGTGATGCTGCCACTCGCGGGGCATGGCGAGCGAGGGAGTGGCTCCGGTCGCCGATTTGACGGTGTCGGCGGGCGGCGTGGCCGCTTGCGCGCCGGTGGAGGGCGGCAGCTCGATGCGCTCCCGCGGGGGCGCGGGAGGTTGATGCGCGCAGGCGCCGAGAATGAGCGCGAGGGCGGCAACGCATGGGATTCGCAACGACGCTCGTGTCATCTTGCCGCCTCGTGAGTTCCGCTAACGGAACTGGTCCTTCCAGGCGCGCAGCACTCCAAATACCTCGGCAGGTTCGCGCAACGGCCGGCCCGCGTGCGCCTCGGTGCTGGCGCGCACCGCAGTGGCGTCGCAGCGCAAAAACGGGTTGACGCGAATTTCCAGCGACATCCGCGACGGCAGCGTCGGGATGCCGGCGGCACGCAGGCGCGCGACGCTGTCCCGATACTCGAGCGCTGCCCGATTGGCGGGGTCCACGGTCAATGCGAAGCGCAGGTTGGCCTCGGTGTACTCGTGGCCGCAAAACATATCAGTTTCCGGCGGCAAGCCGCGGAGCCGATTCAAAGAAGCGTTCATTTGCGTAGGCGTACCCTCGAACATGCGACCGCAGCCTGCGCTGAAGAGCGTATCTCCGCAAAACAGCGCGCCGTGCCCCCAAAACGCAATATGGCTTAAGGTATGTCCGGGCACGTGCAAAATATCGAAGGCAAGTCCCAAGTCTGGCAATTCGCAGCGCTCCTGGTCCCGCACCGTGCGGGTGCGCCCCGGGATCCGGTCGTCATCCGGCCCTATGACCGGCACCGCGCCCAAGCGAGCTAACTCCGGGACCCCTCCGATATGATCCGGATGATGGTGGGTCAGCAAGATCGCGGCTAAGCTTGCGCCGCTGCGGCGCAGCTCGGCGATGACGGGGGCGGCCTCGCCCGGGTCGACCGCCACCACCCGGCCGGGCACGCGGGGCGAGTCGATGAGCCATATATAATTATCGGTAAATGCGCGTACCGGCCGCACACCGAGAGGGGTTGATGGGTTTGACATTTTGCGGCGTATTTAACCTGTAACATGCCAAGATCGCTAGTGCTTTTATGAGGGACGAGAGTTGCAAGTAGTGCGCGGCGAGGCAGCGGCGGAATGGTTCGAGAGCCCCCTGGGCGCACGCGTGCTGCGAGAGGAAAGCGCGCTCGCACGGCTCGCGCTCGAGGACGTATTTGGCTTCGAATTGCTGCAATTGGGCGCCTGGGGGCCCGACTCGCACATGCTCGCCGGGGCGCGCACCCAGCACACGACGCTGTTGGCGCCGGATCTGGGAGCGGGGGTGACGTTGTGCGCGGCGCTCGATTCGCTGCCGTTCGCCTCGGATTCCATCGACGCGATCTTGCTGCCGCATACCCTCGAGTTGGTCGAAGACCCGTATGCGGTGCTGCGCGAGGCCGAGCGGGTGTTGTGCGCCGAAGGCTGCTTGATGATTTGCGGGTTCAATCCGTTCAGCGGTTGGGGCGCACGGCGCCTTTTTGCTCGGCACTTGCGGCACACCGCGTTTCCGCCGCGCACCCGGCGCATGCTCGCCGAGCGGCGCCTGCGCGATTGGATGGCGCTGCTCGATTTTGAGGTGACCAGCGTCTATGGATATCTTGGGCCTTGGCCGATGGCCGGCGGGAGGCGCCCGGCGGCCGATGGCACGAGCCGCGAGAGCGAGTTTCAGCCGAGAGCCGCTTGGACAGCCGGCGGCTATCTGCTCAAGGCACGCAAACGCGTGCAGACGCTCACCTTGGTGCGGCCGAAGCGCCGCGCGCTACAGCGTGTTCTGGTGCCGGCGGCGGAACCGACCAGCAAAGTCGGCCGATGAACCAGGCGGCCCGATGAACCAAGTGGAAATATTCACCGATGGCGCGTGCCGCGGCAATCCGGGGCCCGGCGGCTGGGCGGCGCTCCTGGTCGCCGGCAAGGAACGCAAAGAACTCTCCGGCGCGCAAATCAACACCACCAACAACCGCATGGAACTCACGGCCGTGATCGAGGCTCTCGGCGCGCTGAAGCGCCGCTGCGCAGTGCAGCTGTACACCGATTCGAAATACGTCCTGCAAGGCTGCACCGAATGGCTGCCGGGCTGGAAGGCGCGCGGCTGGCGCACCGCCGCGCGCGAACCGGTCAAGAACCAAGACCTATGGGAGCAGCTCGATGCGGCCGCCGCGGCGCAGCACCTCGAATGGCATTGGGTCCGCGGGCATTCCGGCCACGACGGCAACGAGTACGTGGACCAATTGGCGAATCGCGCCATAGACCGGCTGCTGGCGGCGGGCTAGATTCGCATGCGTCAAGTCGTATTGGATACGGAGACCACCGGCCTGGAAGTCGAGCGCCGGCATCGCATCATCGAAATCGGCTGCCTGGAGCTCACCAACCGGCGCTTGACCGGACGCTCGTTCCATCGCTATCTGAATCCCGAGCGCGACATCGAACAGGGCGCGCTCGCGGTGCACGGCTTGACGCGCGAGCAGCTGGCGAGGGAACCGAAGTTCGCCGAGATACATGCCGAGTTGCTGGATTTCGTCCGCGATGCCGAGCTCATCATCCACAACGCGCCGTTCGACATCGCCTTTTTGAACGCGGAGCTTGCACGGCTCGGCGGCGCGCCGCAAATCACCGATCTGTGCACGGTGCTCGATACGTTGGCCCTGGCGCGCCAAATGCATCCCGGACAGCGCAACAGTTTGGACGCGCTGTGCAAGCGCTATTCGGTCGATAATTCGCATCGCGAGTATCACGGAGCGCTGCTCGATGCGCGGCTCCTCGCCGAGGTGTATCTGGCGATGACCGGCGGGCAGGCGAAGCTCGTCTTGAGCGAGGCATCGTCTTCCACTCGGCACCGGGTGCGCCCCGATGCCGCGAATCGCGCCGGCGCGACTTCGGGCATCGCGGTGGTCGCCGCAAACGGGGCGGAAATCGCGGCGCACGAGGAGGCGCTTGCGCGGCTCGACAAAGCCTCCGGCGGCAAGACGGTGTGGCGGACCCTGTGAAGCGCCTGCCGGCCGAGTACCGAGCTCGAGGAGGGGGTCAAGCGCTTCGTGGAATGGTATGGTAAGTTTTACGGCCGGTGACGCTCACTTATGGGACAACTGAATTCTTCTCTTGCCGCATGGCGCGCCCTCGAGGCTCATGCCCGGGACATCGGCAGCGCGCACTTGCGCGATCTCGCCGCCGCGGATCCGCACCGCTGGCGCAATTTCCACCTCGAGCACGACAGCTGGCTGCTCGATTTCTCGCGCCAGAGAATTTCGCAGAAGACTTTGGCGTTGCTGCTCGAGCTTGCGCGGGAGGCGAAGTTAGCGGAACGGATCGCCGCCATGTTTCGCGGCGATCCCATCAACGCCACCGAGGGGCGCGCGGTGCTGCATGCCGCGTTGCGCTCAGGCTTCGCGGGCTCGGCGGCAATCCAAGCAGAGGTCAAAGATTCGCGCCGCAAGCTCTCGAGCTATGCCGGCGCGGTGCGCCGCGGCGATGAGCTCGGGGTAACGGGGAGGAAATTCAAGCATGTGGTGAACATCGGCATCGGCGGCTCGGACCTCGGCCCGTTGCTGGTGTGCAATGCGCTCAAGGCCGAATGGAGCGGCGACATCACGCCGCACTTCGTGTCGAACGTCGATCGCACCCAGCTCGAGGATGTGATTCGCAGCGTCGATCCGGCCGAAACCTTGGTGGTGGTGTGCTCGAAAACCTTCACCACCCAGGAGACGCAGACCAACGCGAACGCGGCGCGCGGCTGGATCGTCGGAGCACTGGGGGAAAAGGCGCCCGCGCACCATTTCGTCGCGGTCTCGACCAACGCCCAGGCCATGGACGCCTTCGGCATCGCGGCCGGGCATCGCTTTACGATGTGGGATTGGGTGGGCGGCCGCTATTCGCTCTGGTCGGCGGTCGGCTTGGTCGCCGAACTGGTCATCGGCAGCGATAAATTCGCGGAATTCCTCGGCGGCGCGAGCGCCATCGACCAGCATTTCACTGAGGCTCCGTTCGAGAAGAATTTGCCGGTGCTGATGGGAGTGCTCGGCGTGTGGAACCGCAGTTTCTTGAATCTCCCGACGCTCGCGGTGTTGCCTTACGATGAACGCCTGGCGCGCCTGCCCGCCTATCTTCAGCAGCTCGACATGGAGAGCAACGGCAAGTCGGTGTCGCTGGCGGGCGAGCCCGTGGATTTCGCCACGGCCCCGGTGGTGTGGGGCGAGCCGGGTTCGAATGCGCAGCACTCGTTCTTCCAGATGCTGCACCAGGGTACGCCATCCGCGGCACTCGATTTCATTGCGCCGCTGCGCGGCTCGTGGGGCGGCACGGAAGCACAGGATCTCGCCCTGCAGAATTGTTTCGCCCAGGCGCAGGCGTTCGCCTTCGGCAACACGCCCGAGGAGGTCGAGACGCAGATGCGCAAGGCCGGTGCCGACGCGGCGGAGATTTCCCGGCTGCGCGCGCACCGCGTGCACGAGGGAAACCGGCCAAGTTCGCTGTTGCTGTACCCGCAAACCAACGCGCGCAGCCTGGGTGGGCTGATTGCGCTCTACGAACACTGCGTATTCGTACAAGGCACGCTCTGGGGCGTCAATTCCTTCGATCAATTCGGGGTGGAATTGGGCAAGAAGCTGGTGGCCGGTATTTCCTTGAAGGGCGATCGGGCGCCGCAAGGCCACGGTGCCGAAGGGCTGGCGGCCTTGATCCGATATGTCACGAATCGAAGGCGGCCCTAGAATCTGCAGCTGCGCACATGCGGCGTTAGCCTATAATCTCGGCTCTCAAATCGAGGCGCCGGTTTTTGTCAAAAGCACGCAAAGGGATCATCTTGGCCGGGGGCGCCGGTACTCGCCTGCACCCGATTACGGTGTCGCAGAGCAAGCAGCTGCTGCCGGTGTACGACAAGCCGATGATCTACTATCCGCTCGCGACCCTGATGTTGGCGGGAATTCGCGAATTCCTGATCATCACCACACCGCGGGATCAGGGCGCTTTTCGCGATCTGCTGGGCGACGGCGCGCAGTGGGGGATCAGGTTCGAGTACGCGGTGCAGGCGCAGCCGAACGGCATCGCGCAGGCGCTGATCATTGCCGAGCCGTTCCTCGACGGCGCGCCCTCGGCGCTGATTCTCGGCGACAATATCTTTTACGGCGCGAATCTTTCCGAGTTGTTGCAGTCGGCGTCCGGCCGGACGACCGGGGCAACGGTGTTCGGCTACACGGTGCAGGACCCCGAACGCTACGGAGTCGTTGCGTTCGATGCCGACGGCAGGGTGAGCGAATTATTGGAAAAGCCGGCCCGGCCGCCCTCCAACTACGCGGTCACCGGAATTTATTTCTACGACACCCGCGCGAGCGCGCTGGCGAAGTCGCTGGCGCCATCCCCGCGCGGGGAGTTGGAGATCACGGATCTGAACCGCGCTTATCTCAAGCTCGGCGCCTTGCACGTCGAGAAGCTCGGGCGGGGCACGGCCTGGCTCGACACCGGCACCCACAATTCGCTGCTCGATGCGGGCGTTTTCGTGCGCATCATCGAAGAACGGCAGGGCCTGAAGGTGGCGTGCGTGGAAGAGATCGCCTGGCGTCAGGGCTTCATCGACGACGCGCAGCTCATCGGGCTCGCCAAGCCGCTCGAGAAGAGCGGCTACGGCGAGTACCTGGTGCGGATCCTGCGCGAGCGCGGCCAGCCGTGAGGCGGATCGGGCGAGGGCGGGCAAGGCCATGAAGTTTCTGGACACGCCGATCAGCGGCGCATTGGTGATCGAGCCCGCGGTGTTGGGCGACGCCCGCGGATTCTTCATGGAAACCTGGCAGGCGGAGAAGTTCGCCGCCGCCGGCGTGCATGCGACATTCCTGCAAGACAATCACAGCCGTTCCGTCCAATGGACGCTGCGCGGCTTGCATCTGCAGGTCGCGCATACGCAGGGCAAGCTGGTGCGCGTCTCGAGCGGCAGCGTGTTCGACGTGATCGTCGATCTGCGCTTGAGTTCGCCGAGTTTCGGCGCCTGGTGGGGGGCGGAGCTGTCGGCCGAAAACCATCGCATGCTATGGGTGCCTCCGGGCTTGGCCCACGGCATGCTCGTGACATCGCCGAGCGCGGACTTTTTGTACAAGTGCACGGACTTATACAGCCCCCCGGATGAGCGTACCCTGGCCTGGGACGATCCCACGCTCGGCATTCGATGGCCGCTGCCGGCCGGCGTGGTGCCTTCGCTGTCGGCCAAGGATGCGCGGGGCAAGAGTTTCGCCGAGATCGAGAAGTTCCCATGAGAGTGCTGGTGCTCGGGGGCGGCGGCCAGGTGGGCCGTGCGGTCGCTCAATCGGTCCCCGCGAAGCACCAGGTCATCGTCAAGACTCGTGCGGATCTCGATATCGCCGATGAGTCCGCGATTGAGCGGGTGGTGGCGGACGCGGGCGCCGATTGGATCGTCAATGGGGCCGCCTACACCGCGGTGGACCTCGCCGAAAATCAGCCGGCGCTCGCGACGGCGATCAACGATACTGCCGTCGGGACGCTCGCGCGGGCCGCGGCGCGTGCCGGCACGAGGCTCCTGCATCTGTCGACCGACTTCGTGTTCGACGGAGGGTCTAATCGAGCCTACTTGCCGGGCGATGCCACGGGTCCCTTGGGAGTCTACGGCGCCAGCAAACTCGCCGGTGAATTGCGGGTGTTACAGGGCGGAGCCGGCGGGATCGTGCTGCGCACCGCCTGGGTATATGCCGCCGCGGGGAAGAACTTCGTGCTCACCATGCTGCGGCTGATGCGCGAGCGCGAGCAAGTCAAAGTGGTGGGCGATCAGATCGGTACGCCGACCTGGGCCGGCGGCCTCGCTCGTGCCATCTGGGACCTGATGGATGCGGGCGCACCTGCCGGGGTGTACCACTGGACTGATTTGGGTGTGGCGAGTTGGTATGATTTTGCCGTCGCCATTCAAGATGAGGCACTGGATCGCGGCTTGTTGGCGCGCGCCGCATCCATCGTGCCCATCACCACCGCCGAATACCCGACCCGCGCGCGGCGGCCGGCGTTCAGCGTGCTCGATACGTCGGCGACCCGTGCTCTGGTCGCAACCCCCGCGGTGCATTGGCGCCACAACTTGAGGATGATGTTGAATGAGCTTCGAACCTCGTAACGTGTGCATCACCGGAGGCGCGGGCTTCATCGGGGCGAACTTCGTGCGCCATTGGCTGGCGCGCACGCGCGCAGGCCGGGTGGTGGTGCTCGATGCCCTGACCTATGCCGGGAACCTCGAAAACCTCGCCGGTCTGGATCGTGATTCGCGTTTCGTGTTCGTGCGCGGCGATATTTGCGATGAGGCAGCAGTGCGTGCGCTGCTCGAGCAACATCGCATCGATACGTTGGTGCACTTCGCGGCCGAATCGCATGTCGATCGCTCGATCCTGGGTCCCGATGATTTCATCCGCACCAATGTGCTCGGCACGCATTCGCTGCTCAAGGCGGCCAAAACGCTGTGGCTGGATCGCAAGACCGTGCCCGCGCATCGCTTTCATCATGTGTCGACCGACGAGGTGTATGGCTCGCTCGCACCCGACGATGCGCCGTTCCATGAGGGAACCCCCTACGCACCCAATTCGCCGTACTCGGCGAGCAAGGCCGCCTCGGACCATCTGGTGCGCGCCTATCGCGAGACTTATGGCCTCGACACGACGCTCACCAACTGCTCCAACAACTACGGACCCTATCAATTCCCGGAGAAATTGATCCCGCTCACGCTCATCAATATTTTGCTGGGCAAGGCGCTGCCGGTGTACGGCGACGGCCTGCAGGTGCGCGATTGGCTGCATGTGGCCGATCATTGCGAGGCCATTGCGCTCGCGCTCACGCGCGGCCAATCGGGCGAGCTGTACAACATCGGCGGCAACAGCGAGACCACCAACATTCACATCGTTCGCGTTCTATGCGGGTTGGCGGACGAGTTTCTGGCGCAGCACGCGGATTTGCGTGCCGCTTATCCGGCTTCCCCGGCCGCGGGTGCAAAACAGTCGGTCGACCTGATCACCCACGTTCGCGACCGGCCGGGGCATGACCGGCGCTACGCCATCGACTACCGCAAGGCGGCGCGCGAGCTCGGCTACGCCCCGTCTCGCGACCTTTCGAGGGGTTTGCGCGAGACGCTTCAGTGGTATCTGGCCAATCGCGGCTGGTGGCAGGCACTCCTGGGGCGCGACTATGCGGCATGGGTGGCGAAGAATTACCAGCGTGAATAGCCCCTTCCGCTAGACTTTGGCGGTACCGCAGGCGCGTCTAGAGGTTGCCCTCTGCGGCGCAGAGGTTATGATGTGCGGCTGGTACTACCGGCGATCCGTGTCGAATCCGTGAATGCAAGTGAGGTTTGGAAGTAAAATGCAAGGCGTTTTCTCGATGGTCGCTCGCCGCTCGACACGGTTTGCATCTCCTCGGACTGCAGATCGATTGTATTCACTGATCGCCGAGATACGTTCCATTCCCGCCGGTTCGCGCCATGCGAAGTAGGGTTTTTGGTGCCTTGCTCGTCATGCTGTCGATCGGGCTCACCGCATCCGCGCAGACCTCGGA
>DAINPA010000053.1:0-14350 GCA_036743675.1 Steroidobacteraceae bacterium | reverse complement strand
CGTTGCTCTGCCGCTTCGCGTTCGGCGTACCTTTCATGACGGCGCGGTTGCTCGGCACTCACCTCCGAAAGGGCTCCACCACACTTCAATTGCGAGCGTTGGGTTTTGACCAGCGTGATTTCACCTCTCGCCCTCGCACCGGCGAGTCACCATGGACACCGCCAGCAAGGGGTCAGTTTTGAAAAGTGTCCATGAAAGTGTCCATGTACCATTTTTCCGGACATCACAACTCGCTGAGGTTGCAGCGATATTTAGCTTGACGACGCTTTACACCCCATGCAAGTGCGCTACCAGGCTGCGCCACGCCCCGACCGAGAAGCGAATGATAGCCGAAAAGGCCCGCGGGAACTTAAGTGTCGCGCCGCTAGCGGCGAAGTATTTTGATCAGCTCTTCGAGCTCGAGCCGCATCTGATGGATGAGCTGCTGGCTTTGATTCAAATCAACCTGCGCCTCGCCGCCCGTGAGCCTATTGCGGGCTCCGCCAATCGTAAAGCCCTGTTCATACAAAAGGCTGCGGATCTGCCGAATGACCAATACGTCCTGGCGTTGGTAGTAGCGGCGATTTCCGCGCCGCTTAACCGGCTTGAGCTGCGGAAATTCCTGTTCCCAGTAACGCAGAACGTGCGGTTTGACTCCGCACAAATCGCTGACCTCGCCGATCGTGAAGTACCGCTTACCCGGGATCGGCGGCAATTCGCTGTTATTGCTTGGTTCCAGCATATGCCTCTACCCGGGCCTTCAGTTTCTGGCCCGGCCGGAAGGTGACGACGCGGCGCGCGCTGATCGGGATCTCTTCGCCGGTTTTCGGGTTGCGGCCCGGCCGCCGATTTTTGTCCCGCAAGTCGAAATTTCCAAATCCGGATAATTTCACTTGCTCGCCGGAGGACAGCGCCGCGCGAATCTCTTCGAAAAATAGATCGACGAGTTCGCGTGCTTCGCGCTTGTTGAGACCCAACTGATCGAATAGGGCCTCGGCCATCTCTGCCTTGGTCAGGGCTGCCATGCTCATTGATCTCTTATTGTGGCGCTCAATACATCCCGTAGCCGGGCAACTATTGCGTTCACCACGGCATCTGCGTCAACGTCGGTAAGAGTGCGGGAAGAATCCTGTAAAATCAAGCCTAAAGCGATACTTTTTCGTCCAAAATCTACGCCTGGACCTCGGTAGACATCGAACACCCGCAGTTCGCTCAAGAGATCCGAGGCGCTAACACTAACATTTTCCCGCAGAACTGCGAGCGTCACGCTTTCGTCGACCACCACGGCGAGATCCCGACGCACGCTGGGAAATCGTGAAATCTTTCGGAATTGCAATGAGTTAGAAATGAATGCTGACTTTACTTCTAGTTCAAATAAAAACACGGTGTTGGTCAAATTGAGCGACGTGAGCAGCTTCGGATGCAGTTCGCCGAGCCAGCCGATCGGCGTAGTGCCGCGAAAAATTCTTGCCGCGCGGCCCGGCCGCAAACACGGCAGCGAGTCCGCCTCGAAACGCAGCGCTGATCCCTCGCCGGTGAGCGCAAGCACATTCTGCACATCTGCTTTCATGTCGTAGAAGTCGAGCGCCTCGCGCGCACTCCCCCACTGCTCCGGCCAGCGCGCACCGGTGGCCACAGCGCACAGCGTTTCCACTTCGCGCAAGCCGCTGCCGCTCACCTCGAATTTATTTCCGATCTCAAAGAGCCGCACCCGCGCTTGCTGCCGGCGCAAGTTCTCCCGACACGCGACAATCAGAGCGCTCCACAACGACACGCGCATCTCGCCCAGATCCGCAGAAATGGGATTCACGAGCGCCAAGCTTGGCGTGTCGGGAAACAACAGACGCTGCACGGCCGGATCGACGAAGCTGTAGGTGATCGCTTCTCGGTAGCCGCAATCGACCATGGCGAGCAGCAGCCGATCCTCATGAACGTGTGATTCGCCGGCGAACCCGGCGACCTGCGGGGCAATCGCGTGGCTCTCGGCGATGCTGTCGAAGCCGCGCAGCCGCGCCACCTCTTCGATCAGATCCGCCTCGATTTTAAGATCGAAACGGTGCGGCGGGCTCTCGACGCGCCACCCTTCCGGCTCCGTCTCGACGCGCTCGGCGATGGCCGCCATCAGCGACCGAACCTCGTCGTCCGGCACCGTGGCCCCGAGCAATCTGTCCAATCGGCTGCGGCGCAGACGCACGCAGCGCTGCGGCTCGGCGGCACCGGCCGCCTTGGTCACCTGCACCGGCCCGGCTACGCCGCCGGCAATTTCCAGGAGCAGAGCCGTCGCCCGCTCGAGGGCGAGGGCCGGCAAACTCGGATCGACGCCGCGTTCGAAACGCTGTGCGGCATCGGTGAACAAGCCCAGGCGGCGCGCGCGGCCGGCGATTGCCTCGGGCGTGAAATGCGCACCCTCGAGCAATACCTCGGTGGTCACATCGCCGATCGCGGTATCGCGCCCGCCCATGATGCCCGCCAGGCCGATCGCTCCGCTCTCGTCGGCTATGACCATGAACTCCGGATCGAGCGTGTACTCCCGATCATCGAGCAGGGTCACGCACTCGCCCGGCTTCGCCGCGCGAACCGTGATGCGCCCGGCGAGGCGCTTGAGATCGTAGGCATGCAGCGGCTGCCCGAGCTCGATCATCACATAGTTGGTGACATCGACAATCGGAGAAATCGAATTGATGCCGACGCGGCGCAGACGCTCGCGCAGCCAGGAGGGAGATTTGGCTTGCGGGCGCACCCCGCGAATCACCCTCGAGGCAAAGATCGGACAGCCCGACGCCGCTTCGATACCGACCGCAAATACATCCTTATGGCCGGCGGCGACCGGAGCGACGTGGTACTTGAGATAGCGCCGCTCGCATGCGGCGGTGTAGTCGCGTGCAATGCCGAACACGCTCATGCAATCGCCGCGGTTGGGCGTCGCATTCACTTCGAGCACCATGTCATCGAGATCCAACGCGGCTCGCACGTCGCGATTGACCAGGAGCGATTCGGGCAGTTCCAGGATTCCGTGGTGCTCGTCGCCCAAGCCGAGCTCGCGCGCCGAACATAACATGCCCATCGATTCCAGGCCGCGCAGCTTCGCGCGTTTGATCTCGATGTTGCCCGGCAATTGCGCGCCCACCATCGCCACCGCGACCTTGAGGCCCGCCCGCACGTTTTTGGCGCCGCAGATGATTTGCAGACGATTGATGCCGTCGGTGGTCACCTGGCACACCGACAATTTCTCCGCATCCGGATGACGGCCCACCTCGAGCACCTCGCCCACCAGGACGCCGGTAAACGGCGGCGCCACGGGTGTCACGGATTCCACCTCGAGGCCCGCCAGCGTGAGCTGCTTGGCGAGTTCCGCCGGCGTCGCCGCGAGCGGTGCGAATTCTCGTATCCAGGAATGAGTGATCTTCACGGGAACTGCTTCAAGAATTGCAAATCGTTTTCGAAGAACAGGCGCAAATCATCCACGCCGTAACGCAGCATGGTCAGCCGCTCGATCCCCATGCCGAATGCATATCCCTGCCACCGTTCATCGTCGATCCCGGCGGCCGCGAGCACATTCGGATGAATCATTCCGCAACCCAATATCTCGAGCCACCCGGTGTGCTTGCACACCCGGCAGCCGGCGCCGTGGCAGAACACGCACTCGATGTCCACTTCGGCGGACGGTTCGGTGAACGGAAAATAGGAGGGCCTCAAACGCATTCCCAACGGCTGCTCGAAGAAATGCTCGACAAAGGTATGCAGCATCGCCTTCAAATTCGCGAAGCTGACATTCTCACCGACGACGATGCCCTCGACTTGGTGGAACATGGGCGTATGCGTCATGTCCGAGTCGCAGCGATACACCCGCCCCGGCGCGATGAGGGCCAGCGGCGGCTTCTGGGCGCGCATGGCGCGGATCTGCACCGGCGAGGTATGCGTTCGCAGGAGCCTGCCGTCGGGAAAATAGAACGTATCGTGCATGGCGCGCGCCGGATGATTCGGCGGAATGTTGAGCGCCTCAAAATTATGAAAATCATCCTCGACTTCCGGGCCGGTGGCGACCTGAAATCCCGCCTGCATGAAGATGCGCTCGATTCGCAGGCGCGTTCGAGTGACCGGATGCAGGCTGCCCGGCTCCTGACCGCGACCCGGCAAGGTCACATCGATGGTGCCTGCGGCAAGCTCGGCGCGCAGCGCCTCCTGCTCCAGGCTTGCGCGGCGCGCCTCCAAGGCCTCGTGAATCGCGGCCTTCGCTTCGTTGATTTTTTGTCCGGCGGCCGGGCGCTCGGCGGCAGGCAGTTTTCCCAGGCCCTTGAGCTGCTCGGTGAGCAGGCCCTTCTTGCCGAGGAGCCGTACCCGCACCTCCTCCAAGGCGGTGAGGTCGCGAGACGCAGCGGCGTCGGCGAGCGCTTGCCCGACGAGTGCGGAGAGGTTTTCCTGAGTGGCCAATGACGATGCCTCAAGGCCCGTGCGGTTTGGCCGCGAACGGCCAATTCCGCCGAGTCCTCGATTGTCTCTAGCCCTTGAGGCTGTCCTTGGCTTTCTCTGCGATTGCCGTGAATGCCGGCATGTCGTGCACCGCAAGGTCGGCGAGCACCTTGCGGTCGATGGCCAGACCCGCCTTGCTCAACCCGTCAATCATCGTGCTGTAGGTCAGCCCGCACAGCCGAGCGGCGGCGTTGATGCGCGTGATCCACAACGCGCGGAACTCGCGCTTCTTCTCACGCCGTCCGCGATACGCGTACTGGCCGGCCTTGATGACGGCCTGCTTGGCCGTGCGGAACACCTTGCGCCGGGCATTGAAATAACCCTTCGCCTTCTTGAGGATTTTCTTGTGGCGTCGACCTGCGACGACACCGCGTTTAACTCGTGCCATATTCCTTTAACTCCTGCTCAAGCGAATGGAAGCATTTGCTTCACACGGTTCATGTCGGTCTCATGCACGCTGCTCTCGCGACGCAGCTGACGCTTACGCTTGCTCGGTTTCTTGGTCAGAATATGACGACGGTGGGACTGACCGCGCTTGAAGCCATTCGCTGTTTTGCGAAAACGCTTCGACGCGGCCTTCTTGGTTTTCATCTTAGGCACGTTCGACTCCTGATTTTTTTAGCCCTGTTCGCAAGCGCTCGAGGAGAATCCTCATGATTCCCCCGGTGCGCCGCTGCAGGCGGGTGGCTGGCTTTCTTAAGGCCTGCCGCTCACTTCTTTTTGGGCCCGAACACCATGACCATCTGTTTGCCTTCCATCAGCGGGTTCTGCTCCACCACCGAATAGGGGGCGAGATCCTCAGAAATCCGCGTCAAGAGACGCCGACCGATGTCCTGGTGCACGAGCTCACGGCCGCGGTAACGCAAGGTCACCTTGGCCTTATCACCCTCGGTCAGAAAGCGGACGATGCTACGCAGTTTGACCTGGTAGTCGGCCTCTTCCGTCCCGGGACGAAACTTCACTTCCTTTACTTGAATCTGCTTCTGCTTACGCTTCGCCGCGTGCGCTTTCTTGTTTTGTTCGAACAAGAATTTGCCGAAATCCATTACTCGAACGACAGGGGGCTCCGCCATCGGCGAGACCTCGACGAGGTCCAGTGCTTGCGAGCTTGCCATTTGTAGCGCTTCCGCGCGCGTCATGACCCCTGCTTGGCTTCCATCCGCTGCGATCACACGCACCGATGGTGCGGAGATCTCCTCATTGCGCCTTACGCGCTTCGACGTTGCGATACGCGATCCTCCAAAACAAGACGGCCGCGGCTCGCGACTTCGTCGCAAAGCAAGGCGCTGAGCTCGCTAAGCCCCAAGCTGCCTAAGTCTTTGCCACCGCGCGTGCGTACGGCCAGGGTATGTCCCTCGACTTCCCGGTCGCCGGCGACCAAGAGGTAAGGGACACGCTTTAGTGTGTGCTCGCGGATTTTAAAGCCTAGCTTCTCATACCTCAAGTCCGTTTCTACCCGAAGCCCCTGATTTTTCAGGTTTTCCGCAACTTCTTCGCAATATTTGTCTTGCGCGTTGGTAATTCCCATGATCACGGCCTGGACCGGCGAGAGCCAGGTGGGCAGCTTTCCGGCATGGTGCTCGATCAAAATGCCGATAAAGCGCTCCAACGACCCGAACATGGCCCGATGCAGCATCACCGGGGTATGACGCTGACTGTCCTCGCCGATGTAGCTCGCCCCGAGTCGGGAAGGCAGGTTCGGGTCCACCTGGAGGGTGCCGCACTGCCATTCGCGTCCGATGGCGTCCCGTAACACGAACTCCAGTTTCGGCCCGTAAAAGGCGCCCTCGCCCGGGTTGAGCGTGGTTTCGATACCGGCGGCTGCAGCTGCCTGCTTAAGCGCTCCCTCGTAAATATCCCAGATTTCATCGGACCCGACCCGTTTGGCCGGCCGATCGGAGAATTTGATCCGCACGTCCTCGAAGCCGAAATCGCGGTAGATGCTCAGAATCAGCTGGGTCACCCGCACCGATTCATCGGTGATTTGATCGGTGGTGCAAAATATGTGGGCATCGTCTTGGGTAAAGGCGCGCACCCGCATCAGTCCATGCAGGGCCCCGGAGGGCTCATAGCGGTGCACTTTGCCGAATTCGGCAATGCGCAGCGGGAGTTCACGATAGCTGCGCAATCCCTGCTTGAACACTTGGATGTGCCCGGGACAGTTCATCGGTTTGATCGCGAACGTGCGCTCATCCGGCGTCTTGGTCATGAACATGTTGTCGCCGAAATTCGCGATGTGGCCGGACTGCACCCACAGCTCCCGATCCATAATTTCCGGCGTGTTGACTTCCAGATAACCGGCCTCGGTCTGGCGCTCGCGCATGTAGGTGATCAGCTGCTGAAACAGCGTCCAGCCCTTGGGGTGCCAAAATACCGCGCCGGGCGCCTCCTCCTGCAAATGGAACAGATCCAATTCCTTGCCGATGCGGCGGTGATCGCGCTTCTCCGCCTCCTCCAAGCGCGTCAAGTACTCCTTGAGCTGCTTCTCATTGGCCCAGGCGGTGCCGTAAATACGCTGCAGCATCTCGTTGCGCGAATCGCCGCGCCAATAGGCCCCGGCCACTTTCATGAGTTTGAAGGCCTTCAGCTTGCCGGTGCTCGGCACGTGCGGTCCGCGGCACAGATCCTCCCAAGCTCCCTGACCGTACAGGCTGATAGGCTCGTTCGAGGGAATGGCCGCGATGATTTCGGCCTTGTAGTGCTCGCCGAGCTTCTTGAAGTGTTCGACGGCGGCGTCGCGCGGCAGAACGCGGCGATGCACCTTGAGATCCTTGGCCGAGATCTCGGCCATGCGCTTTTCGATGGCGGTCAAGTCCTCGGTCGAAAACGGCCTCTTGTACGCGAAATCGTAATAAAAGCCATCCTCGATCACCGGACCAATGGTGACCTGCGCCTCCGGATACAACTCCTGGACCGCGTTCGCCAGAAGGTGCGCCGTCGAATGGCGAATGATTTCGAGGCCCTCGGGATCCCGATCGGTGACGATACTGAGCGCGGCGTCGTGCTCGATCAGCGTCGAGGTATCCACCAGGACGCCGGCAAGCTTGCCGGCCAACGCCGCTTTGGCAAGTCCCGGACCAATGCCCGCCGCGACCTCCGCCACGCTGATAGAGTGATCGAAGTGCCTGCGGCTGCCATCGGGAAGTGTTATTACGGGCATAGATTCATCTTAGCAAACGCCGGCCGCCTTGGACCTGCGCCCTTCGAGCTTGGTGCGCGCTAGTGGGATCGAACCACTGACCCCCACCATGTCAAGGTGATGCTCTACCGCTGAGCTAAGCGCGCTCGAAGGGCGCGAAAGATACCGGATTCGGCGGCGCCGATAAAGAGCAAGGGGCTGAATTGCCCTAAATTCATCTAAGGCTCCGTCGCTTGCGGGCCGGCGGAGGGCGGCCCGGGCGGCGCCTCGGACGTACTCTTTGCGGGATTCAGGACACACCGGAATTGAATTTCCCCGATCGTCATCACATCGCCGTCGCTCAAGAACAGGCGGGAAACCTTCCGGCCATTCACCATGACCCCATTGGTGCTGTTCAAGTCCTCGATAATGAGGTCACGCAGGCCCTTGAGCAGTAAGGCATGATGCCGGCTCACCGATTGGGAATCGATGTGCAATTCGCAGTCCGGAGCGCGTCCGATGCGGGTTCGGTGCCCCAAGGTGTAGGTAGCCTCGTGCCCGGCGTCGATCCGGACCAATTGGGCCGGCCAATCCGCGCTCACGGCGGGACCCGCGCCAGGCACCGGCGTGGCGCCCAGTCTTTCGATGCTGGTCTGAATGCGCCCCAGCGCGTTGGCATTGTTGCTCTCGCTGCGCTCCAAGCGGCGAATCAAGAATTCGCGCTCCTCCAGAGCGCCACGAGTTCGTTCCAGGGTGGCGCGCAGGTTGCGATTTTCTTCGCTGAGTTGCTCGACGCCCGCGGCCTTGAGCGCCAATTCGTCGTTCGCGCGCTTGAGGTCCGCCTGGATCGACTGAACCGGCCGGCGTGCCTCGTTCAAATGCGCCATGAGCACCGTCAATTCCTGCTCGTGCGTTTCGGCCTCCGCTTTGAACCGTGCGATCTGTTGCGCCTCCTGAGCGCTCAACGTGCGCGCCTGTGCGAGCGCCTGATCGCGTGCACCGATCTCGGCGCGCAAGCGCTCGCATTCGGCCTTGAGCGCTTCGCTACGGGCCGCAAGCTCCTCGCGAGCGTGGGCCCTCTCCTTGAACTCTTGCGCGCTCTTGGCGATCGCTGCCGCATCGGTGGCGGCCGCGCTGCGCAGATTCGCGATCGCTTCTTCCTGCTCGATGAGTTTGCCGCTCAGCGCGGCGGCCGTCTGTTTGAGCCGATCGCGCTCCGCCAGCAGCACCCCATGTCCCGCGCGCAGCGCACTCATCTTCGCGTCCCACTCGAGGAACCTGTTCTGATCGAAGCCGCGGCGCCATTCGCGCGTGCGCAGAATTTCCAGATAAGAGCCCGCCTGCCTCGATACGGCGCTTAATTCCTGCCGCGTCACGTTCAGTTCGTGTTCGCCTCGCTTGATCTGCTCCGCGAGCGCACTCAAGGATCGCCGCGCCTCCTGCAACTCGATCGCGCTCGCCTCGGCGCCGCTTCGCAGATCTTGTATCTGCGCTTCCAACTGCGCGCTCGCTTGCGAGCGCGCCTCGAGAGCGGGAACCACTTTGGCGTGCTCCCGCTGCAGTGCGTACAACTGTGCGTCGCGCTCGCCGAGCGAATGCAGCACCTGCACGATCGTGGCGTCGCGTGCCGCGAGCGAATCGCGCAGGGTGCGCATCTCGCTTTGGTGGCGCTCCCAGTCGCGCAGAATCTCATCGACGCGGGCGCGAGAGGCTTCCGCGGCCGCTTTCTTCTCGGCCAGCGCCAGATCCAAGTCGCGAGTTCGACGCTGCTCCCCAGCCACCGCCGCCTGCGCCGCCGCCAGGTCGGCTGCGAGCGCGTTTGCGCGTGCCACCGCGGCGGCCTCCGCGTCGCGAATCTTCTCGTACAATCGGCTGAGCGCATCGTACTCGGCGCTTTGCCGGGCAATTCGCTCTTCGATCGAACGCACGTTTTCGGCGAGCGATGGAAGGTCGACCCGCGGCGGACGCGCGAAATCAGAGAGCGCCGTCCGGTTCGCCGTAGCGGGCGGGCCCGCGGGCAGCGCCGCATGATCGAGCGGCACCGAGTCATCCTGCACATCCTGATCGGCGATCGTACCCTCGAGGATCGGCAGCTTGTCGGTCCGATCGAGTTCGCTTTCCTCGGAGTGAGTGTTGTCCGCCGCCATTGGCTCTCCTTGCTCTAGCCGACGAGCGTGCTCGGCACGCCGAACGCCGAGTGGCGCAACCTTTGAATCTCGTCGCGCAGACGCGCCGCCTGTTCGAATTCAAGATTTCGCGCAAGCTTCATCATCTCGGCTTCCAGCTTCTTGATCCGCTTGAGCGCCTGCTCGGGCGGCAGCAGCGCATAATCCGCGTTCGACTCGCGCACTTCGGCGCCCTGCACGGCCCGTGCACCCTCCATCACGTCGCTCACCGCCTTGACGATCGTACGCGGCGTGATCCCGTGCTGCGCATTGAATTCGATCTGCTTGTTGCGGCGTCGATCGGTTTCCGCGATCGCCCGCTCGATCGACCCGGTTCGCAGGTCCGCGTACAGAATGGCCTTGCCACGCACATTGCGCGCAGCGCGGCCGATCGTCTGAATCAACGAGCCCTCGGAGCGCAGGAACCCCTCTTTGTCGGCATCGAGGATGGCGACCAGGGACACTTCGGGCATGTCGAGCCCCTCGCGCAACAAATTGATGCCGACAATGACGTCGAACTTCCCCAAGCGCAGATCGCGGACGATTTCCGAGCGCTCCACGGTCTCGATATCCGAATGCAGATAGCGAACCTTCACGCCGTGTTCGTCGAGATATTCGGTCAGGTCCTCCGCCATTCGCTTGGTGAGAGTAGTGACCAGCACGCGTTCGCCTGCCTGAGAGCGCAGTCGGATCTCCGACAGCAAATCGTCGACCTGCGCTCGCGCCGGACGCACCTCAACGACCGGGTCGATCAGGCCCGTGGGACGCACCACCTGCTCGACGATCTGGCCGGAAACTCGCTTTTCATGAGGCCTCGGAGTCGCCGATACATAGATGGTCTGCGGCGCCAAGCGCTCGAACTCCTCGAAACGCAATGGCCGGTTGTCGAGCGCCGAGGGCAGCCGAAATCCGTACTCGACCAGGGTCTCCTTGCGCGATCGATCGCCCTTGTACATCGCGCCGAGTTGGGGAACCGTCTGGTGGCTCTCGTCGATCACGAGCAGCGCGTCCTTGGGCAGATAATCGAACAAACACGGCGGCGGTTCACCCGGCTCGCGGCCCGACAGATAGCGCGAGTAATTTTCGATTCCGGCGCAATAGCCCACTTCGTTCATCATTTCGAGATCGAACAGGGTGCGTTGCTGCAGACGCTGCGCTTCCACGAGCTTGCCCGCCTCATTCAATTCCATCAGCCGCGTGCGCAATTCGCCGCGAATCTCCTCGACCGCCTCGCGCACCCGCTCCTTCGGCGTCACGTAATGCGTCGATGGGTACACCGTGAGGCGCGGCACCCGGCGCAGCACCTCGCCGGTGAGCGGATCGAAGAAGCTCAGCGCCTCGATCTTCTCGTCGAACAATTCGACCCGCACCGCCTCGCGCTCCGACTCCGCGGGGAAGATATCGATGACATCGCCGCGAACCCGGTAGGTGCCCTGCTGCAAGTCGATCTCGTTGCGCGTGTACTGCATGTCGGCAAGACGCCGCAGCAGCTTGCGCTGCTCGAGGACGTCGCCGCGCGACATGTGCAGCACCATGCTCAGGTAAGCTTGCGGATCCCCAAGGCCGTAAATCGCCGACACCGTCGCAACGATGATGGCGTCGGGCCGTTCGAGCAGCGCCTTGGTCGCAGATAAGCGCATCTGCTCGATGTGCTCGTTGATCGAGGCGTCCTTCTCGATGAAGGTGTCGGACGCCGGCACGTAGGCCTCCGGCTGGTAGTAGTCGTAGTAGGACACGAAGTACTCGACGGCATTCTTGGGAAAGAACGCCTTGAACTCGCCGTACAGTTGCGCGGCGAGGGTCTTGTTGTGAGCGAGCACGAGCGTCGGCCGCTGCAGCTGCTGGATCACGTTGGCGATCGTGAAGGTCTTGCCGGAGCCGGTAACGCCCAGCAGGGTCTGGTGGGCAAGCCCGCTGGTGAGCCCTTCCACCAGTTTTTCAATGGCTTGAGGCTGATCCCCCGCCGGAAGGTAGTCCGAATACAACTCGAAACGCATATTGATATTCTCTCACGTTGCCGGTGAGCGGGCACCCGCCCGGGGCCAAGAGCCTCGGACCGGCGGCAAACCCTGCGCCTGGCGCCCGTCTCTCGATGTGGCGTCGGCGCGCGGTTTTTCGTAAACTCGGCCGCCCTTAATTGCATAGGAAACATCCCCTTGGCCGTGTCACTTTCCAAGCGCGTTCAGAAGGTTAAGCCCTCGCCCACTCTCGCGGTGACCGCCCGCGCCGCCAAACTCAAAGCCGAAGGCAAGGACATCATCGGCTTGGGCGCCGGCGAACCGGATTTCGATACGCCATTACATATCGCGGATGCGGGCGTCGAAGCGATTCGCACCGGCCTGACTCGCTACACCGCGGTTGACGGTACCGCCGAACTGAAGGACGCCATCATCGCCAAATTCAAGCGCGAGAACGGACTCACCTACGATCGCAGCCAGATTCTGGTCTCCTCCGGCGCCAAGCAAACCTGCTTCAACCTGTGTGCGGCGATCTTGGATCCGGGCGACGAATGCGTGATACCGGCACCGTATTGGGTTTCCTATCCCGACATGGTCCTGTTGGCCGATGGCAACCCGGTGATCGTCTATGGCGGCGCCGAGCAATGCTACAAGATCACGCCGGCGCAACTGGCCGCCTCCATCACGCCGCGAACCAAGCTGTTCTTTCTCAACAGTCCGAGCAATCCCACCGGCGCCGCCTACAGCGGCTCGGAACTCAAGGCTCTCGGCGCGGTCCTCGACCGGCATCCGCAAGTGGTGATCGCCGCCGATGAAATGTATGAGCACATTTACTGGGGATCGGAACCGTATCTGAGCTTTGCGCAGGCAAATCCGCAGCTCTACTCGCGTACGGTCACCATCAACGGCGTATCGAAGGCCTACGCGATGACCGGCTGGCGCATCGGCTATTGCGGCGGCCCGAAGGAAATCGTAACTGCGATGAGCACCATCCAAGGCCAGTCCACCTCGAATGCGTCGAGCATTTCGCAGCGCGCGGCGACCGTCGCTTTGAATGCCAGCCAAGCCTGTGTGGTCGAGATGAACAAGGCCTTCAAAGAGCGCCACGATTTCGTGGTCGCCGGCTTGAACGCCATACCCGGCATCTCCTGCCGCCCCGGCGCGGGAACCTTCTATGCGTTTGCCGACATCCAGGACGCGATGCGCGCGCTCGGCCTCAAGGATGACAATGAGTTCGCCGAATATTTGCTGGTTGAAGCCGGCGTCGCCGTGGTGCCCGGATCGGGCTTCGGGGCGCCGGGTCATATGCGGATTTCGTTCGCGTGCAGCATGCAGACCTTGGAAGACGCGCTGCGGCGGATCGGGCGCGCTGTCGCGACGGCGGTGGCGAAGCGCGCCTGATCTCGGGCGCTGCGCACGACGCCGGGCAGCGCCTCGTGCATCATGCGGGCACGAAAGCTCCACACCCGAAATCGCGCGGAATTCACTTTATAAATGATACATAAGCCATTGTTTTGAAATATAAGAATCTAGGAAATACGGGAATCAAGGTTTCCCCGCTTTGTTTGGGCTGCATGACCTTTGGTGTTCCCGAACGCGGTGATCACCCCTGGACTTTGCCCGAAAGCCAGAGCCGCCCGCTGATCCGCAAAGCCGTTGATTTGGGCATCAATTTTTTCGACACCGCCAATGCGTATTCCGACGGAACCTCTGAGGAAATCCTCGGCCAGGCGTTGAAGGATTTCACACGCCGCGATGAGGTGGTCATCGCCACCAAGGTCTTCTTCCCGATGAGCGTCGGTCCGAACGGCGGCGGCCTCTCGCGCAAGGCCATTTTTACGGCTATCGATGCGAGTCTTCGCCGCCTCGGCACCGACTACGTGGATCTGTATCAGATACATCGTTGGGACCCGACCACACCGATCGAGGAGACGCTCGAAGCCCTGCACGACGTGGTCAAGGCCGGCAAGGCGCGCTACCTCGGCGCCTCATCGATGTACGCCTGGCAGTTCAGCAAGGCGCTTCACCTGGCGCGCCGGCTGGGCCTCACGCCCTTCCACAGCATGCAGAACTTTTACAACTTGCTGTATCGCGAAGAAGAGCGGGAAATGCTGCCGCTGTGCGCCGATACGGGGATTGCGGTGCTGCCGTGGAGCCCCCTCGCCCGCGGGCGCCTGACCCGCGATTGGGGCACGGAGACGGCGCGGATCCGCACCGACCCCTACGGCAACAGCCTATTCGCGGCCACCGAAAAATCGGATCGAAAGGTCGTCGAGCAGGTGGCAGCGATCGCCGATGCTCGCGGGGTACCGAGGGCACAGATCGCTCTCGCTTGGTTGTTGCAGCAGCCTGTTGTGACCGCACCCATCGTCGGCGCCTCGAAACCGCAACATCTCGACGATGCGGTGGCCGCGCTCGAGCTCGCGCTGACCGACACCGAGATCGCACAACTGGAGGCGCCCTACGTGCCTCATGAATTGGTCGGTCACGTATAATCGCGTTCGCACCGCATGTTCTTGTCGGCGATTTCTTGACTTAGAGGCCCGGCTTCCCGACAATCCGCGCCTCCTCCGCATTCCCCGGTAGCTCAGTGGTAGAGCGACGGACTGTTAATCCGTTGGTCGGCGGTTCGAATCCGTCCCGGGGAGCCAACTAATTAA
>DAINPA010000052.1:0-14545 GCA_036743675.1 Steroidobacteraceae bacterium | reverse complement strand
TCATCTTCGCGAATCACCGACATGGCCTCACCTCATGCGCCTTGGAAGATTCCGCAGCCTCAAAGACGAACTGTGCCGCAAATCTACCAAGTCAGGGGCGGATTCGGATAGCGAATCGCTACACTAGGAGCCTGCCTCAAGTATCGGCCAGAGAATCGGATAACCCCCATGCAGCTTGTACGAACCGCTTGCATAGCGTGCTTCTTGAGTTTGAGCGGGCTGTCGGCCGCCGCGCCCGCGGCGATGAGCTTGCACGAGTGCCGGCTCGAGCATCCGCTCAAGCTCATGTCGGTAGCCGCCCGCTGCGGACTGCTCGAGGTGGCCGAGGATCCTCTGCAACCCTCCGGCCGCGCCATCCGGCTGCGCGTCGCCGTCATCCCCGCGCTCAATCGCCGCTCGACCGCGGCGCCGCTGTTCTTGCTCGCTGGCGGGCCCGGCCAGGCTGCCACCGACCTGTACGTAAGCCATGCCGGCGCATTCGCTCGCATCAACCGCAATCACGATATCGTGCTGGTGGATCAGCGCGGCACGGGCAAGTCCGCGCCGTTATTCTGCAGCTACCCCGAGGACTGGCGCGAGTTGCGCGAAGCGATGCCGGCGCTGCGTCAAGCGACGCAGGCTTGCTTGGGCGAGTTCGGCGATCGCGTCCGCTATTACACCAGCAGCATCGCGGTGCGGGATCTCGACCAGGTGCGCAGCGCGCTCGGCTATCGACAGATCGATCTTTATGCCGCCTCGTACGGCACGCGAATGGCGGAGCTGTACATGCGGCGCTATCCGGACGCGGTCCACGCGGTCATATTGGATGGCGTGACCTATCCCGAGCAGGCGATCGGACCGGACACGCCCTGGGACGGCGAACGCGCGCTCGATCTGATCGTGGCGCGCTGCCTCGCGGCGCCCGATTGTGCGGCGGCCTATCCCGACCTGAAACAGAATCTCGACGATTTGCGCCATCGGTTCGGCCCACAGAAGACTGCAGTGGCCCTGAGCGACCCCACGAGCGGCCGGCCGCTCGAGATCGAATTCAGCCACGCTGTGTTGAGCGCGTCGCTGCGCTTCTTGTCGTACAGCTCCACCGAAGCGTCGCTTTTGCCCGGCCTGATTCATCGGGCGGCGGGCGGCGAACTCGCGCCGCTCGCCGCACAGGCCATCATGGCAGCACGGCTGATCCGCGATCAGCTCGCGAGCGGCATGCAAAACAGCGTGATCTGCAGCGAGGACCTGCCCTTCTACGCCGCCGGCGCCATCGACAGGGGAAAGCTCGCGCAAACCTACCAAGGTGCGGATCAACTCGATGCGTTCGCCGAAGTTTGCAAACTCTGGCCCCGGGGGCCGGTGGACGCGGACTTGCACAGCGCGTTGCAAAGCGACGTGCCGAGCCTGCTGCTGTCGGGCGAGGCGGACCCGGTCACGCCCCCGGGAGGGGCCGAACGCCTGGCGCGGGGACTCGCGCGCCATCGACATTTGGTGCTCCGCGGCGAGGGGCATGGCCAGTTGTCGACCGGCTGCATGCCGAAGCTGATGGCACAATTCCTGGACAACCCCGATCCGCCGGCCCTCGACGCGGCCTGTCTCGAGCGGCAGCGTTCGGCGCCGTTTTTCATCGACTCGACCGGGCCCGCACCGTGATCGAAGCCGACGCTCTGTGCAAGCGATTCGGCGCCATCGAGGCCGTGCGCGAGGTGTCCTTCACGGCGCGCGATGGGGAAATCACGGGACTTCTGGGACCGAACGGCGCCGGCAAATCGACCACCCTGCGCATGGTTTACGGCGTTCTCGCCCCCGACACAGGCAGCGTACGCATCGACGGCATCGACATTCGCGGCGAGACCTCGCGCGCGCGCGCCCATCTCGGCGTGCTGCCGCATGCCGCCGGGCTGTACGGCAATTTGACCGCGCGCGAAAACATCGCCTACTTCGGGTCACTGCAGGGCATCGGCCGCAGGCAGCTGCGCGCGCGCACCGCAGATCTCGTGGCGAGTCTCGCCATGGAGGATTTCATCGAGCGCCGCGCCAAGGGCCTGTCGCAGGGGCAGCGGATCAAAGTGGCGTTGGCTCGCGCCTTGGTGCACGACCCCGCGAATCTGGTGCTCGATGAACCGACCAACGGGCTCGACGTGATGGCGATTCGCAGCCTGCGCGAGATGCTGAAGGCTTTGAAATCTCAAGGCCGGTGCATCTTGTTCTCCTCGCACGTGATGCAAGAGGTTGCGGCCCTGTGCGATCAAGTCGTGATCGTCGGTCAGGGTCGGGTCCTGGCGCACGGCACGCTGCAATCGATTCGCGAGCGCGGCGGCACGGCGTCTTTGGAAGAAGCATTTCTGCGGGTACTCGGGTCGGCCGAGGGATGCGACTGATGCGCGCGCTGTTTACGGTTTTCGGCAAGGAGTTCTTGGAGAACCTGCGCGATCGCCGCACCTTGGTGTCGGCGCTGCTGTTCGGCCCGCTGTTCGGCCCTTTGCTGTTCGGCGCGATGGTCTCGCGGATGCTCGATCAGAGCGTGGCCGAATCGGACGAACCGCTGAAGATCAGCATATCCGGCGCCGAACAGGCGCCAAACCTGCGCCGCTACCTCGAATCGCAGGGAATCACGCTGACCTTGAGCTCGCTGTCCGAGGGCGCCGCCCGGGCGGCGGTGCAGAGCCGCGCGGTCCAGGTGGTGGTCATCGTACCCGCGGATTACGCTCCGCGATTCTCCGCAGCGCTGCCCGCCCCGTTGCTGTTGGTGGCCGACAGTTCGGATGCGCCGGCGCGCAAGACGGCGGATCGGGTGCGCCAGCTGCTCGCGAACTACGGCAGCGGCATCGCACAGTTGCGCCTGAAAGCACGCGGGGTAAGCCCGCTGCTCGCCCTGCCGGTGGCGGTCAACGAGATCGACGTGACCACCCCGACCGGCCGCGCCGTGGCGGTTCTCGGCTTCATGACCTATTTCGTGCTGTTTGCGCTGCTGATGGGGGGGCTTTACCTGGCCATCGATTCGACCGCCGGGGAACGCGAACGCGGGTCTTTGGAAGCCCTGCTCAGCCTGCCGGTGGACCGTGCCAGCATGGTGGGCGGCAAGATTCTGGCCACCTGCGCCTACATGTGCCTGTCGCTCGCCATCAGTCTCGCCGCCTTCGTGGTCGTGTTTCGCTTCGTGCCGCTCGAACGGCTGGGCATGAGCGCCAATCTCGGGGCGGGAACCGCGCTCAAGTTTTTCGCCATCTGCCTGCCGTTCGTGCCGTTGGGCGCCGCCCTGATGACCCTGGTCGCCTCGTTCACCCGCAGCTACCGCGAGGCGCAAACCTACCTCACCAGCGTGTTGCTGGTGCCGACCCTGCCCATCGCATTTGCCAGCATATATTCCTTGAAAACCAAGAGTTCGCTGATGCTCATACCGTCCCTCAGCCAGCACCTGCTGATGACCAGCGTGCTGAAGGATGAGCCGATCGCGCCGCTCGACGTCGCGTTGTCCGCGGGATCCTCCCTGGCTCTGGCGCTGCTGCTCGTTGCCGCCATCGCCCGACATTGGCGCCGGGAGTCGATGCTCGGTTAGGGTGAATCCACACTGGGCAAACTCCGAATTGCCTTTAGGGTATTTGCGCATAGGCGATTCGCTATTGAACATGTATAAAGAAAACCAGGGGAAATAAAAAAATATCCCTGGGGGAAGTTGGCATGGCGCACTGGTCGAATCCGCGGGCGAAGATCCTGGTTTTTATAGCTGTTTTGGCGCTTTCCGCGCTGACCATGCTCTGGCTGTTTTGGCGTTACCCGCTCGGCACATCGATTGGCGCGGTCGCGGTCGTGGCCGCGCTCTGGGCGTCGGCGCGGTCGGCGCGGCTCGCGCGCTCGGTCGAGACCGACGGCGACCCCGCCACGGACGAAAGCGAACACAGCACCTGACTCCATGCGGCGGTGGCCCGATTCAAAGGCCGCCGGCGCGGGATTACTTTCCGATACAGAAGCTGCCGAAAATGGCGCCGAGCAGATCTTCGCTGGTGAACTCCCCGGTGATCTCCCCCAGCGCGCGCTGCGCGAGCCGCAGGTCCTCGGCAAACAATTCAAAAGTCTGCGGCCGCTGCAGCACCTCAGCGGCGCTTTGTACCAGAGCCTGGGCGCGCTTCAGGGCATCGAGATGCCGGCGGCGGGCCGCGAGCGCACCGGATTCCGAATCGCGGTATCCGGCGCTCTCTTTCAAGTGAGCACGCAGCAGATCAAGTCCCGCGCCGGTCTTGGCGCTCAGGAAGATTTGGGTGGGCGCGCCTTGGGTCGCGTGCGCGGCGGCGCCGGTCAGATCGATCTTGTTGAACACCAGAGTCACCGGCACGTCCGTCGGCAATTCTTCGAGTTCCGCGGCGATCTCGGCCGCCGATCGCTCGCCGACCCGGGTGGCATCCTGAACGTATAGCACGCGATCCGCTCGCCGCATCTCGGTTCTGGCGCGGCGCACGCCCTCCTCTTCCGCCGCGTCGCTCGCCGCCCGCAAGCCCGCGGTGTCGATCAGATTCAGCGGCAGCCCGTCGAGCGCCAGGTGCTGGCGCAGCAGGTCGCGCGTGGTGCCCGGCGCGGCTGTGACTATGGCGACCTCATCGCCTAGCAACCGATTGAGCAAGCTCGACTTTCCGGCGTTCGGCTTGCCGGCGATCACCACCGTCAGCCCGTCGCGCAACACGCTCCCCTGGCGAGCGGCGGCGATGACCGAATCGAAGCTGCCGAACACTTGCGCCAGCCTCGCGGCAAGGGCCGCGCCCGACAGAAAATCGACCTCTTCGTCGGGAAAATCGATCGCAGCCTCGACATAGACGCGCAATTCGGTGAGCTGCGCCTGCAGCTCGGCGATGCGCGCCGAGAATTCTCCCCGCATCGAGCGCACCGCCGCCTTGGCTGCCGCCACGCTGCCCGCGTCGATCAAGTCGGCGACCGCTTCGGCCTGCGCGATATCGATTTTGCCGTTGCAAAAGGCCCGCTCGCTGAACTCGCCCGGCCGGGCCATCCGGCATCCGAGCTCGAGAACTCGCTTAAGCACGAGATCCGTCACCAGCGGTCCGCCATGGCCCTGCAGCTCCAATACGTCCTCGCCGGTGAACGAGGCGGGAGCGGGGAAATAAAGGGCGAGGCCTTGGTCGAGGCAATTGCCCCCGGCGTCGAGAAAACTCGCCAGTCGCGCATGCCGCGGGGCCGGCACGAACCCAAGAATCGCGCACGCGACCCGCGGCACCTCGGCGCCGGATACCCGCACCATCGCCACGGCCCCTCGCCCAGGGGGGCTGGCGACGGCGACTATGGTCTCGGGCGAGGTCACCGCAATAGTCTACGAGCGAGGAGATCCGATTGCCGTCTCAGGCGCGCGTTTTATTGGCCTCGGCCTGTACCACTTGGTTCACGCGCCATTGTTGCGCGATCGACAGCACCGTATTGGTCAACCAATAGAGCACCAACCCGGACGGAAACCAGGCCATCATTCCGGTCATGACCAGGGGCATGAACTGCATGATTTTGGCCTGCATGGGATCCGGCGGCGCCGGGTTCAGTTTGAACTGGCCGAACATCGCCCCGCCCATCAGCAACGGCAGCACGAAATACGGGTCGCGCGCGGACAGGTCGTTGATCCACAGCAGAAACGGCGCCTGGCGCATTTCCACGCTCTCGAGCAGCACCCAATAGAACGAGATGAAAACAGGGATCTGGATCACCATCGGCAGGCAGCCCGCGAGCGGGTTGATCTTTTCGCGCTTGTACAGTTCCATCATGGCGCGACCGAGCTTTTCGCGATCGTCCTTGAACGACTCCTGGATCTGCTTCATGCGCGGCGCCACCGCGCGCATCTTGGCCATGGACCGTCCGCTCGCTTGGCTCAAGGGGTAGAACATGAGCTTGATCAAGGCGGTGACGATGATGATCGCCCAGCCCCAATTGCCGATGCGCGCGTGAATCCAGTTGAGCGCCGCAAACAGCGGCTGCGCGATCACGGTGAGCAGGCCGTAGTCGGCGGTGCGCTCGAGGCGAGGGCCGGTCGCCGCCAGCTGCGCCTGCAGCTTCGGTCCGATGAACAGCTTCTCATGGAATTGTGCTTGGGTGCCGGCCGGAATCTGGGTGGACGGCCCGGTCGCACTCAGCAGGTACTCGCGGTCCTTTACCTGCAGCTGATAGCGGTACGGCTGATTCGCCGGCGGCACCACCGCGGAGACGAAATGGTGCTGCAGAGACGCGAGCCAGCCGTTGGTGATGACCTCGGAGAACTTGCTGTCCGCCTCGTTCTCCACTTTGAGATCGCGGGCTTTGGTGCCGTCGTATATGGCGGGCCCCTTGAACGAGTAGGTCTCGACGTCGAAGTAAGAGCGGGACGGATGTTCCCAGCGGCGCAGGATTTGTGTGTACGAAGCGATGCTGCGCGGCTCCGCGCCGGCATTGCGGACCTCATAGTCGAGGCCGATGGCGTACCAGGCGCGCGCGAATACGAATGTCTTCGTGACCGTCAAGCCCTGACCATCCGTCCAGGTCATCGGCACGCGCAATTCGTTGGCGCCCGCGGGCAGCACGTAGGACGTCTGCGCGGCGGTCCACGTGGCCAAATGCGTGGGTGCGGCCTCGCCCGCCTTGCCGGTGAGCCCGCTCTGTATCAAATAGAGCGACTCGGGGTCGCGATTCTCGAGCCGCACGGGGACGTTGGGCGTTTCCTTGTGCACCGGATATTGCGTGAGGTCGGCCCGGTCGATCTCGCCGCCCTTCAAATTGATGGAGACATCGAGTACGTCGGTCACCACGTGCAGCATCGGCGATGCGGCGTCCGGCGCGGCAACCTCGCCGGGCGGTGTGGCGCCCGGCGAGGCTGCGCCCGCGGGGGAAGCGGGAGCCGGCGCGGCAACGCCAGGATTCGCAGTCTCGGCCTTCGGCACCGAATCGGCGAGCAAGTTCGAAGCGACCGGTGCGGCAGGGGCGGCCTGCGACGTTGCGCCCGCCACAGGCTCGTGATAATCGCGCGTCCACGCTTCGTAATTGAGGTACAGGATCGCCGCGAATGCGACCATGAGCATGACGCGGGTATTAGGCATTGAGCGGTCTCTTGTCCGGGATAGGTCCCTTGTCCGGCACGGGGTCGTAACCGCCCTCCGAAAACGGATGGCAGCGAAGCAGGCGTTTTGCGCCGAGCCAGCTGCCGCGCAGCGCTCCATGGCGTTCGATCGCCGTGTGCGCGTAGCAAGAACAGCTTGGATAGAAGCGGCAGCGCGGTCCCAACAGCGGGCTCACGGCGAGCTGGTAAATCCGAATGATCCCCATCAAGACGTGGCGCATGGCTACCATTTTTGCGCAATGCTGTGCCAATGCTTGGCGAGGCTCTCGCGCAGATCGCAGGGCAACGCGAGCCGCGCGCTTTCGCGTACTGCAACGGTGACGTCGACGGGCGGCAGGATATGTTGGTTCAATCGAAACGATTCTCTGGTCAGGCGCTTGATGCGATTTCGGGCAACGGCGGTGGCGCAGGAGCGGGTCGCAATCGCCAATCCCAGCCGAGGATACGCTTCATGATTGGGCAGAACGGACAAGCTAAAATACGCGTCGGAAAGTCGTCTGCCGCGCTGCCTAACTTGGCGAAATTCAGCCGGCTGGTGCAGACGCTTGCGCGGCTCGAACTTCAGTTTACCGATGGCTGGACAGCCTGAGGCGAAAGCCTCAGGGGCAGAGGCGCTTGCGGCCCTTCGCACGGCGCCGAGCAAGCAACCGCCGACCGCTCTTGGTAGCCATCCGCGCCCGAAACCCGTGGGTACGGGCACGATGCAAGTTACTTGGATTGAAGGTACGTTTCATAGCACAACTTAAACAACGGCCACGGGGCAAATCGACGGGCTGGCGGATTTGCGAAAGGCGGCAAGGGTACTCAAGCGGGCAGGGATGTGTCAATAGACGCACCGGCAAGTTGGAGCTAGACTCCCTGCCCTTTCGTTTGATTTGCCCCAATGCCGCATGGTAGGAGAGCGCTCTTGTCGGAGTCGCTTTGGAATCGTTGTCTGCGCATACTCGAGAGCGAGCTCCCGATGCAGCAGTTCAATACCTGGGTGCGGCCCCTGCAAGCCATCGAAAGCGTGGGCGAACTGAAGCTGCTCGCTCCGAATCGCTATGTGATCGACTGGTTGGGAGACAACTCCCTGCCTCGGATCAAGGAGTTGATCCGCGAATTCGCCGAGGGCGCGGCGCCGGACGTGGTGCTCGATGTCGGCACGCGAGCCGGCGCGGGCCCGGCGCACGGCGCGACACCGGTCAATGGCTCGAGCGATGCCTCGGCCCAGGCGGCCGCCAAAGCGCGCCGTTTGGCACCGGCCGTCCTCGGCAGCCGAATCAATGCCGATTTCACCTTTGATACCTTCGTCGAGGGCAAGAGCAATCAGCTCGCCAAGGCGGCCGCCATTCAAGTGGCCGACAACCCCGGCAAGGCATACAACCCGTTGTTCATCTATGGCGGTGTGGGATTGGGCAAGACGCATTTGATGCACGCGGTGGCCAACAAGCTCAAGGAGCGCAATCCCGACGCGCGGCTCGCGTATGTCCACAGTGAGCGATTCGTCAGTGACATGGTGAAAGCCTTGCAGCACAACACCATCAATGATTTCAAGACGGCTTATCGGACGCTCGATGCACTGATGATTGACGATATCCAGTTTTTTGCGGGAAAAGACCGCTCGCAGGAAGAATTTTTCCACACCTTCAATGCGCTGTTGGAAAGCCAGCAGCAAGTGATTCTGACCTGTGATCGATATCCGAAGGAGGTGGACGGTCTCGAGGAGCGATTGAAGTCGCGTTTCGGATGGGGGCTGACGGTGGCGATAGAACCACCGGAGCTCGAGACCTGCGTCGCCATCCTGATGAGCAAAGCGGCGATATCGAACGTGGACCTACCCGAGGAAGTGGCGTTCTTCATCGCCAAGCGGATCCGCTCCAACGTCCGCGAATTGGAGGGCGCGCTGCGCCGCGTGGTAGCCACCTCGCATTTCACCGGCCGACCTATCACTCTGGAGTTTGCCAAGGAGGCGCTGCGCGACCTTTTGGCGCTTCAAGAAAAATTGGTGACGGTGGAAAATATCCAAAAAACCGTGGCCGAATACTACAAAATTCGCATCGCGGATTTGCTCTCGAAGCGGCGCAGCCGTTCGATCGCACGGCCACGTCAGGTGGCCATGGCCTTGGCCAAGGAATTGACCAATCACAGTTTGCCGGAAATCGGCGATGCGTTCGGCGGCCGCGATCATACGACGGTGCTGCACGCTTGCCGCCGAATCAAAGCGTTGCGCGAGTCGGAAAGGCGCATTGGCGAGGACTACATGAATCTGTTGAGAACCCTGGCAGGTTAGCTTGGGACAAGCTGTGCAGAGTCTTGTGGATAAGGTTATCCACAGTTCGATAACAGTTTTGGACTATGACACGGACAGATCTCGAGCATGGTTTAAATTTAAATAAGTTATTGATTATTAAGTTTAATTTCACGTTATCCACAGGGTGGCAGACTCTTCATAATCATAGTAATAATCTCTTTTAAGAATCTAAATCTAAGATAGCTGGACGGGTATGCGCATGAAATTGACGGCCGAACGGGAAAAATTATTGGGGCCTTTGCAGGCGGTTATCGGTGTGGTGGAACGCCGGCAGACCATGCCGGTATTGGCAAACGTATTGCTCGGCGTCGGCGAGGGGCGGTTGTCGATAACGGCCACGGATCTCGAGGTGGAACTGGTGACGACGACCGAGGTAGCCGTGCAGCACAGCGGCGACATCACGGTCCCGGGGCGAAAATTCCTGGATATTTTGCGCGCGCTGCCCGAAAAGGCCGGGGTAACCATAACGGTCGAGGGGGAAAAATTGGTGATCAGGGCGGGACGCAGCCGCTTCAGCCTGTCGACACTGCCGGCCACCGAATTTCCCGTCATCGAGGATATCAATTCGCAGCAAACGGTTCAGATAACGCGCAAGGACTTGCTTCGTCTGTTGGAAAAGACGCATTTTTCAATGGCGCAGCAGGACGTTCGCTATTACTTGAATGGGATGCTGCTGGAAATAGAGGGCCAAACATTACGGGCAGTCGCGACCGATGGCCACCGTTTGGCGCTGTGCGAAGCAACCCTTGCCAGCAAGGCGAAATCGTCACAACAAGTGATCGTACCGCGCAAAGGCGTGTTGGAACTGCAGCGGGTGTTGACCGACGAAGGATCGGCTGACATTGCCATCGGGACAAATCACGTTCGAGCACAGATCGGCGACGTTCGCTTCACTTCTAAGCTAATTGATGGCCGTTTCCCAGAATATTCTCGCGTAATCCCGGCCGCCGCGGCGACTGCTATCCGCGCCGACCGGGACATTCTTAGGCAGGCCTTGCAACGTACGGCGATCTTGTCCAACGAGAAATATCGAGGGATTCGCGTTACCGTGAAGAAAAACATGATCACGGTTCAGGCTCATAATCCTGAACAAGAAGAAGCCGAGGAGGAGATCGAGGTCGCGTATTCGGGGGCCGATCTGGAGGTCGGTTTCAACGTCAATTATTTACTCGATGCGTTGGCGGCCATCGACGGGCAAGAAGTCGAATTGGGCCTTACCGATAGCAACAGCAGTTGCTTGATTCGCTCGCCCGGCAATGCCAGCGCACGCTATGTCGTCATGCCCATGAGGCTTTGAACGAATGACCTTGCGGCGGGTGCAAGTAACGGACTTCCGCTGCTTGCATCAGACCGAGATTGAGTTCGATCCGGAGTTCACGTTAATCAGCGGTCCCAACGCGTCTGGCAAGACCAGCTTGCTGGAAGCGATCTATGTGCTGGGTCGTGGAAGATCGTTCCGTACGCGGCGATTGGATCATTTAATTCGCATTGGCTGCGAGCGCCTGATCGTGGTGGGAGAAGTCGAGACTCCCGGGCGAATGACGCTAGGGATCGAAGGGACCAAGAGCGGAATGCGGGCTAAGATCGCGGGAGACCGGGCCAGCTCGCTGGCCGAACTCGCCGCGGCGTTTCCGGTACAGATCATTGACCCGGAAGTGCACCGCCTAATCGAAGAGGGACCCAGTCGCCGCCGGCGATTTTTAGATTGGGGTGTGTTCCACGTGGAACCGAATTTTGTCCTCCATTGGCAGAATTATCGCCAGGCCGTGAAACAGCGAAACGCGGCGCTGAAGGGCCGGGCGTCCCGTGCGGTGGTTTCCGCGTGGGATGGTGACCTGGTTCGGTATGGAGAGCTCTTGAGTGAAGCGCGATCACGCTATGTCGCGCAATTGATGAGCGAAGCACAGGCGCTGAGCAAAGTATTGCTCGGGATGGAGCTTGGCCTCGGTTATCGCATAGGCTGGGATGCCAACCTCACCTTGCGTGAAGCCTTGGACCGTAGCTGGGCCAACGATCAGGAACTCGGTTCGACCCAGGTGGGTCCGCAACGTGCCGAACTCTCCCTTCGGCTCGACGGTCTCGCGGTGAAGGACCGCATTTCTCGCGGTCAGCAAAAGCTGCTGGCGGCCACACTGTTGATAGCGCAAATCAAGCTCTTTCCTGAGCATTTGCCGGTTCGACCCACCTTGCTGCTGGATGATCCGGCAGCCGAATTGGACAATGAACGATTGATCGAACTGATTCGCGAAGTCCGCGCGCAATCGGTGCAGCTCATCGTCACGACATTGCAGCCCGAGTTCCGCGCATTTGGCACACCGCGCCATCGCTTGAGGATGGACCGTGGAGTAGTCAGCACGGATTAACGTTAAATGCGAGCGTCGTTGTTCCACGTGGAACAGTAATTTCCTGGTACCGGCGCCGGCGGCCAACCAATCTTTATAACTCATTGATTATAATCGATAATTTTGCTAATTGGAATTCGTTTTCAGAGCTGAAAACTGCTAAACTGACAAATCGCCAATTAGGATCTGTCATGACCGATACCGACGTTTACGATTCCAGCAAAATCAAGGTGTTAAGGGGACTCGATGCCGTTCGCAAGCGCCCGGGAATGTATATCGGAGACACTGACGATGGCAGCGGCTTGCATCACATGGTGTTCGAGGTGGTTGACAATGCGATCGACGAGGCTCTGGCGGGCCACTGCGACCGAGTGGTGGTCACTATTCACGCCGACGAATCCGTGACGGTGACGGACAATGGGCGCGGCATCCCGGTCGACATTCACAGCGAGGAAGGGGTATCGGCGGCCGAGGTCATCATGACCATGCTGCACTCCGGCGGAAAGTTCGACGACAGTTCCTACAAGGTTTCGGGCGGCTTGCACGGCGTGGGCGTCTCGGTGGTGAATGCGCTATCCGATTTCCTGGAATTGAACATTCGCCGCGAAGGCAAATTGCACCGCCAGGAGTATCGACTGGGCGAGCCCCAAGCGCCGCTTGCGGTCGTCGGCGAGACGCACGAGCGAGGCACCACGCTGCGTTTCAAACCGAGTTCGAAAATCTTCACCAACATCTCGTTCAATTACCAGACCCTTGCGAAGCGGCTACGCGAATTGTCTTTTCTCAATTCCGGCGTGCGCATCGAACTGGTGGACGAGCGCGACGAGAAATCGGAAGTGTTTCAGCACGAAGGCGGTCTGGCCGCGTTCGTCAAATATCTGAATCGCAGCAAAATCCCGGTGCACGAGTCCGTTCTATGGTTCCAAACGCGCGACGGCAACACTCAGGTGGAAGTCGCGATGCAGTGGAACGATTCGTATCAGGAAAGCATGTACTGCTACACCAACAACATTCCGCAAAAGGACGGCGGCACGCACCTCGCCGGATATCGGGCCGCGCTGACGCGCACGCTCAACAATTACATCGAGAAGGAGCTCGCCGCCAAAAAGGAAAAAATCGCCACCATCGGCGACGATTCGCGCGAAGGCCTGACCGCGATCTTGTCCATCAAGCTTCCGGATCCGAAGTTCTCCTCGCAAACCAAGGATAAGTTGGTTTCCTCCGAGGTGAAGGGCGTGGTCGAATCGGCGGTCGCGCAGCGCCTGGAGGAATTCCTGCTGGAACACCCGCAAGAAGCGCGGGCCATCGTCAACAAGATTCTCGAAGCCGCCTATGCTCGGGAGGCCGCGCGCAAGGCGCGGGAAATGACCCGCCGCAAGGGGGCGCTCGACATAGCCGGCTTGCCCGGCAAACTCGCCGACTGCCAGGAAAAGGACCCCGCTCTTTCCGAGATGTTCTTGGTCGAGGGGGATTCCGCCGGCGGTTCGGCCAAACAGGGGCGCGACCGACGTACTCAAGCGATTCTGCCGCTCAAGGGCAAGATCCTCAACGTGGAGAAGGCGCGCTTCGACAAGATGCTGGGATCCGCCGAAGTGGGCACCCTGATCACGGCCTTGGGCTGCGGCATCGGGCGGGACGATTTCAACGTCGATAAATTGCGCTATCACCGCATCATCATCATGACCGACGCAGACGTCGACGGATCGCACATCCGCACGCTCTTGCTGACCTTCTTCTACCGCCAAATGCCCATCCTGATCGAGCGCGGCCACATCTACATCGCGCAGCCGCCGCTTTACAAAATCAAGAAGGGCAAACAAGAACACTACGTCAAAGACGACATCGAATTGAATGCTCTGCTCCTCAGCACCGCCATCGACGGCGCGGCGCTGCATGTCAACGCCGACGCGCCGCCCCTGTCCGGACTCGGTCTCGAAACCCTGGCAAGACAGTACGTCGAGGTTCAAGGCATCGTGCGGCGCTGGGCGCGCCGCTACGACGAGCGATTCCTGGAGCAGTTGCTGTATGTGCCCAGGCTCCCTACCGAAGCTTTCGATCGCCTCGATGCGCTCAAGGATTGGTGCCGCAACCTGGAACTGAAGCTGAATACGCTCGATGATGTCTCGCGCCGATACCGCATCGCCGTGCACACACTCGCCGGCGGCGCCCATCGCATCGATCTGCAGCGCTTCGAGCATGGCCTGAGTTCCGAGAAGCACGTGCCCCGCGAGTTCTTCGATTCGGCCGAATATCTGCGGATTGCCGAACTCGCGCAGACGTTGAGCGATTTGATGGGACCGGGCGCGTACGTGCGCCGCGGCGAGGAGCGCCAGGAGGTGGCGAGCTTCAAGGTCGCGATGACCTGGCTGTTCGAGCAGGCGAAAAAAGGACAAACCATCCAGCGCTACAAAGGCCTGGGCGAGATGAATGCGGACCAGCTATGGGACACGACCATCAACCCCGAAACCCGGCGCTTGATGCAAGTGCGCATCGAGGATGTGGTCGCGGCCGACGATATCTTCACCACGCTGATGGGCGATGCGGTCGAGCCGCGGCGCGAGTTCATCGAAAAAAATGCGCTGCAAGTGTCGAATCTGGATATCTAGCGGTTTGAGGTGAAGGCAGCTTAAGTTCGGTAGCTTGTTGCTAGCGATCGGTTGAATCGCGCAGCGCGCGCAGGTCGATAATAGCGACTGATCCGCGCAACAATGAAAAATCGGGTCCGAAGACCCGATTTTCCGTTACTTGCCGGATTGGTCGCTTACTTCAGCAGCAGTTCCTGCCCGGTCCAGCTGCCGATGATGCGCCGGATCTTATTGCGGTCGGTGGCGCCCTGGTTGGACGCCGCGACCG
>DAINPA010000051.1:0-15171 GCA_036743675.1 Steroidobacteraceae bacterium | reverse complement strand
AACACGTCCGTCGACGGCGTCGATGTCAGCGTGACCACGGCGGTGCCGTTGCAGGCGGCGAGCGCGACCAGCAACAGGCCGGCGAGCGGCGCCGACACCCAGCGGCTCCATACCGCGGATGCTGCGCGCCCAGCCGGAAAGCAACGGTGTTTCATGAGACTCCTGAATCTCTCGCAAGCCGATACATTGTCGAGTCATTTTACCCGCAAGAGAAGCGCGACTTGGGCAAAGATCTGTGAAGCCGCGCGAGAATCGCTAGCCGGCGTTGCCGGCTTGCGACAGCCCCGCAATCGAGGCAGGCAAGCCCCCCTTTTGGGATTCAAGTCAAGGCGCTTGCTTAACCGGCGCCGGTTCCGCGGGGACATCGGGCGCGGCCGGTACCGAGGCCCGCCGCTGCTGCTTCGCGTCCTGGCGAGCTTTTCGTGCAGCCTCTTTTTGCTTCTTCGCCTGACGGTAATTCGGCTTGGCCAACTTAACTCTCCTCGAACCATAGGGGTAATTCGATCTTAACTCTGCCTTTGGAGAAACGCGAACCGGTAAGCGATTCGAACCGCCGCCAGGCGCGACCGGCGGCAAATCGGCCCTATTCAAGACACGCGTTGATAAGATGCCGACACATGGCAAATTCGCCTCAAAGAGCCTGGATCGAGTCCGCGAGTCTCGGGCTCGCCATTCTTTCGTTCATCAACCTTTTCAACTATCTCGACCGCTACGTGGTATCCGCGTTGGTCGAGAGCTTGAAGCACTCCGAACTCGCGCTGTCGGACGCCAATTTGGGCTCGCTGATGTCGGGTTTTTTGATCGTGTTCACGCTGGCGGCGCCGATCTTCGGCTCGCTCGGCGATCGGGGCTCGCGGCCGCGACTGATCGCCTTCGCGGTCGCATGCTGGAGCGCTGCGACGGTGCTGTCCGGTTTTGCCGGAAGCTTCGCGGCGCTGTTCGCGGCGCGCGCGTCGGTCGGGGTCGGCGAGGCGGCCTACGTCACGATCGTGCCGAGCCTGTTGGCCGACTATTTTCCGCGCGGGCAGCGCGGTCGGGTCATGGCGATCTTCTTCTGCGCCATCCCGGTGGGCTCGGCGCTCGGCTACGTGATCGGCGGTTTGATCGACGTGCATTTCGGATGGCGCATGGCATTTTTTGTCGCGGGGGGTCCGGGTCTGATACTCGCGGCGCTGTGCCTTGGATTGCGCGATCCGCCGCGCGGCAGCCAGGACCTGCAATCGGCTCCGGCCGCCGCGCGGACGGCCTTCGCCGAGGCAGCCTCAGCGCAGCCGACGTCGGCAACCTCGGCGACTTACCTGAAATTGCTGCGCAACAAGCCGTACGTGCTCACCATACTGGGGTATGCCGCCTACACGTTCGCACTCGGCGGGCTCGCGTTTTGGATGCCCGCGTTTCTCGAGCGGGTGCGCGGCATACCGCGCAGCCAGGCGACGGTGAGCTTTGGGGCGATCGTCGTGATCACCGGGTTCATCGGTACCTTCGCCGGCGGTTGGCTCGGCGACTATTACGCCCGGCGTTCGAAGCAGGCTCATCTTTGGATTTCCGCGTTGGCGACCTTGATCGCTGCGCCGTTCGCCTGGTTGGCTTTGACCACGGGCTCGACGTCCCTGTATCTCGTGTGCATGATCATCGCGCAGCTATGCATGTTCCTGTCGACGGGACCGATCAACGCCTCGATCGTGAATTTGGTTCGGCCGACCGAACGGGCCTCGGCCAATGCGCTCGGCGTGTTGGCGATTCATTGTTTTGGGGATGTTCCCTCGCCCTGGCTGATCGGCAAAATTTCGGACGTGTATTCCTTGGCGCAGGGGGTCAAGATCGTACCGGTCGCGATCCTGATCTCGGCCGGAATATGGGTCTGGGCCGCGCGCGCCCAGCGTTCGTCCGGCGACGCCGCCGGCGGCGGCTTGTCCGCCCCGGCTAGTCTCGGGCCCGGTTGATCTCGGCAAAATAGCGGTCGAAATCCGCGCGATTGACCATGTCCTCCAGATCCGCAGTCAACTTGCGTTGCCAGTTCGGGTACTCCTGATGCGTGCCGGGCACGTTCACGGGATCCTCCATTCCCAATAGGTCCTCGATCTGCAGCGCCACCAGCGCCGTCTTGGAACGCGCCAGATACACGTGCAGCGCGTGCGCGAGCTCGAGGGTGAACGGTTGCGCGGATGAGTCCGCGATACCGGGTGCAAGCCCCTGGTCGCGCAGCGCGGCGAGCAGCGCCGCGCGATCGTGCTCTCGTTCGCGCTCGATATCGTCGGCCATCTCGACGCTCGGGTACAGATGCAAGCGCCGCCGCAGCTCGATGTCGCGCCCCTCCCAGAAACCGCGCAAGGTCGGCAGGTCGTGAGTGGTCGCGGTGGCAAGCGCACGGCGCACGAATTCCTCGGGACGGCGGAATCGGCCGTCCTGCTGTTCGAATAACAGCACTTTGTAATGGTAGAGCCCGAATTCGGGCATGGCATGGCGTACCTCGTCCGGCACGACGCCCAAATCTTCGCCGACGACCATGCAGTCGCTGCGCGAACTTTCGAGCGCCAACGCGGTGAGCAGCGAGCGCAAGGGATAATGAACGTACGCGCCTTCGGTGGGCGATGATCCCGACGGCACCCACCACAGGCGAAACAGCGACATCACGTGGTCCAATCGCAGCGCGCCGTAATAGCGCATGTTATTGCGGATCAGCGCGATGAAACCCTGCAGTCGCCGTGTTTCCATGACCCGTGGATCCGGCGGCGGTATTCCCCATCCCTGGCCTTTGTGCGCCAGCGGATCCGGAGGCGCACCGATTTCGGCAGCCATGCGAAAGCCGCGCTGATCGGCCCAGGTCTCGGATCCGGACGGATGCGCGCCGACCGCATAATCGCCGTACAGCCCGACCGGCATGCCGAGTTCACGGGCCAGCGCCTGCGCACCGGCGAGCTGTTCGTGCGCCAGCCATTGCATGTACAGGTGAAATTCGATCTGCAGCGGATGTTCGTCGGCGAAGCACTGCGCGGCCGCCCCGGCCGGGTCGCGGTACTCGACGGGCCAGCTCAGCCACCCGGAAGCCGTGTGCTGCGTCGTGCGAAAGAAGTGATCCAGCGCATCGAACCGGGCATGCGTTTGCAGCTGCGAACCGCCCCTTTCGACGAAATCGCGAAAGGCGGCGGCGCGTGAGGTGCCGCGACCCAGGTGCCGCTCGCGAAACTCACGATGCAAAAGCTCGAGGATCTCGAATTTGACCTCGGCGGCGCCTCGATAGTCGACCTGCGGCGCCGCGCGCAGCTCGCTCAATCGGCGCGCGAATTGCTCATCGGCGACACACGAGCATGCGGCGGCGCATTCGCGAAACTCCGGTACCGCGGGCACCGAAATGTACTGCAGATTGAGGAAATGCCGGTTCGACGCGCTGTAAGGACTCGCCCGCCCGGGGTCCGCCGGCGCGAGTGCGTGCAGAGGATTCAAGCCGACGAAACCCGCGCCGCGTGCCGCAAGCCAGCGAATCAAGCCCTGCAGATCGTTGAAATCCCCGATACCCCAGTTCTCGCGGGACCGCACCGCGTACAGCTGCACCGCAACGCCCCACAGGCGCCGTCCCTCGCGTATCGCGACCGGTTCGTAGCACTCGGTCGGCGATGCAATCAGCAAACAACGCGCTGCAGGGCCGGCGGCGATCGACACCTCCAACTCGTGGTATCCGGCGGGCAGGTCGAGCGGCAATTCGAAGCGGCGGTGTGTGATCCAGGAGCCGTCGATTTCGCCGCGCCATATTTCCGGGCAATCGGTGGTTGAAAGGTGGCCGGTACGCCGCTCCCCGCGCTCCAAGGCCAGCGCCCACCGGAGGCTGGCGCCAAAATCGCGCGCCATAATGTTCAAATCGAGCACGGCGCGCTTGCCGTGTACCGCGGCGATGGACGGCACAAGCCGGCGCTGCCTCTCGGCTTCCAATTGACCGATCTCGGCCGCCAGCGCCGCCGGATCTTCCGGGCTGCAGCCCATGGCGCGCAAGATGCCGGCCTTGGTCTCCAGTGTGAAGTAGCGCAGTTCGCCGCGGTAATCGTGGTAGGCCTCGCCGATACCGCGCAGCCGGGCCAGCCTGTCGATCAACGATGCGTCCAAGGTCTCAACACTCCAGCAATGCGGCGCTGTTCGCTGCGAGCGGATAGGAAAGCCCCGCGCCGGGTCCCTGCCCCTCGGGGACGGCGCATGCCGTGTCGAATCGGCAGATCCACCCATTGCCGGCCGGTGGCGCCGGCAAAACGAATGGCTGCTCGGCCTCGCCGGCATTGAACAGCAGCAACAATCGCGCCGCCGAATCGCTGCGCTTACCGAACCACGCGCCCAGGCAGCGCAACTCCGCATCCTGCCAATCGTCCGCCGTCATTTCCAAGCCTCGCGCGTGCAGCCAAGTCACGTCCTTGACCCGGGCGCGCGAGACCGCTCCCTTGAGAAAGGTTTCGCGCCGAAATTCGGCACGTCCGCGCCGCAAACCCGCGAGCAACCGCACGAAATCAAGCAAATCCCGGTTGGCCTCGCACAGCCGCCAGTCGACCCACGTGATCTCGTTGTCCTGGCAGTACGCGTTGTTGTTGCCCAGCTGGGTGCGCGCGAATTCGTCGCCGCCTTGCAGCATCGGCACGCCCTGCGAGAGGTACACAGTGGCCAGAATATTTCGCATCTGACGTTTTCTCAGCGCGCCTACGGCGGCGTCCTCGGTGGGCCCCTCGACGCCACAATTCCAGCTCAAGTTGTGGTGATGGCCATCGGCGTTGTTTTCGCCGTTCGCCTCGTTGTGCAGCTCGTTGTAGGAGACCAGATCGTACAACGTGAAGCCATCGTGTGCGGTCACGAAATTGATGCCGGCGGTCGGCTTGCGCCCGTCGTGGCGGAAGATATCGCTCGAGCCGGCGATCCGCTCGGCGAATTCACCGACCTTGCCGCTCTCGCCGCGCCAAAATGCGCGCACCGAATCGCGATATCGGTCGTTCCATTCCGACCAGCCGACCGGGAAGCTGCCGAGCTGGTAGCCGCCCAATCCGACATCCCAGGGCTCGGCGATCAATTTGATGTAGGCGAGCGATGCTTCGCTGCGCAGCGCCGTGAAGAATGCGGATTCCGCATTGAAGCCGGAGGCGTCGCGCGCCAGCACGGTAGCCAGGTCGAAGCGAAAGCCGTCGACATGCATCTCCTCGACCCAGTACTTGAGGCAGCCGATGATCAAAGCGCGCACCTGCGGGTGCTCGCAATTGACGGTGTTGCCGCAGCCCGTGAGATTCTCGTAGTGGCGTCCGTCGTACATGAGCCGATAGTACGCCGAATTGTCCAGCCCTTTGAAGCTCAGGAACGGCCCGGATTCGTTGCCCTCGGCGGTATGGTTGAACACCACGTCGAGAATGACCTCGATGCCCGCCTGATGCAGCGCCTTCACCATGGCCTTGAATTCGACCACGGCATCGTCCAGCGCATACTCGTTGGCCGGCGAGAACCACGCGATCGGATTGTAGCCCCAGTAATTCTTCAGGCCGCGGTCGAGCAGGAACGGCTCGCTCACGAAGGATTGGCAGGGCAACAATTCCACCGCCGTCACGCCGATAGACTTCAAGTGCTCGATGACCGGCGCGGCCGTAAGCCCGAGATACTTGCCACGCCACGCATCGGGTACCGCCGGATGCAGGCGGGTGAACCCTTTCACGTGCAGCTCATAGATCACGGTATCGCGCCACGGCGTCGTCGGCGGCCTGTCGCCCTGCCAGTCGAAAGCCGGATCGATAATGCGCGAGCGCAGCGGCAGAGCCGCGGATAGCTGGCGCGCGCAGGGATCGATCAACGCGACGGAAGGATCGAAGCGCTGACCGTTCTGCGGCTCATTCGGCCCCTCCGCGCAAAAGGCATAGAGGGCTCCCGGACCCGCGCGGCGCGGCGACAACAGGCCGTGCCAAACGTTGCCGGTGCGCGCCGGCAATTCGTAACGTGCCGATTCGGCGCCGCTCACCGCATCGAACAGACACAGTTCGATGCGCGTCGCGTGACTGGAGAACACCGCGAAATTGACGCCGGCCTTAGTCCAGGTCGCGCCCAGGGGTTGCGGCGAACCGGCTCGAATTGACTTTGCTCTGTTCAAGATCCCGTGAAGAACATCGCGCCGAGCGGCGGCAAGTCGATCGTCAGCGCGTGGATATTTTCATGCAAGGATTCCGCCACCGTGTGCACCCGCAGCTGGTTGTTGTATCCGGAACCGCCGAAGCTGGCAGCGTCCGAGTCGAATATTTTGCGGTATTCCCCCGAATCCGCAACACGCAGCGTGTAGCGGTCCCGGGGCACCGGGGTTGCGTTGAACACGCACAGGATTGGTGCGCCCGCGTCCTGGCCGGTGCATCGGCGCTGGAATGCCCAGACGCTGGCTTCGGCATTATGTGAATCCACCCATCGGAATCCGTCGTGATCGCAATCGCTCCCATGCAATTGGGGACTGGCAAGGTACAGACGATTCAACTCGCGCACGCAGTCGCGCAATGCCTGATGCATCGGATCCTGCAGCTGCGGCCAATCGAGCTGTTCGTGCTCCCGCCATTCGTGGCGCTGGCCGAACTCGCAGCCCATGAACAGCAGCTTCTTGCCGGGATGCGCGCACATGTAGGCGCAAAATAGGCGGAAATTCGCGCGCTTCTGCCACTCGTCGCCGGGCATCTTGCCGATCAACGAGCGTTTGCCGTGCACCACCTCGTCGTGGGATATGGGCAATATGAAGTTTTCCGACCAGGCGTATACGATCGAGAACGTGATGAGCTGATGATTGTACTGCCGGTGCACCGGGTCGAGCGCCGCGTACCGCAGGGTGTCGTTCATCCAGCCCATGTTCCATTTGAAGTTGAAGCCGAGCCCGCCATGCTCGGGCGGCCGCGTCACGCCTTCGAACGCCGTGGATTCCTCCGCGATGGTGAGCATGCCGGGAAATGCGTGATGCACCGCGTTGTTCATCTGACGCAGAAACTCGATGGCCTCGAGATTCTCGCGGCCGCCATAGCGGTTCGGTAGCCATTCGCCCGCATTGCGGCTGTAATCGAGATAGAGCATCGAGGCGACCGCGTCGACGCGCAGGCCGTCGATGTGGTATCGGTCTGCCCAGAACAGCGCGTTGGCGACCAGGAAATTGCGCACTTCGTGCCGGCCGTAATTGAACACCTTGGTGCCCCATTCGTGGTGCTCGCCCAAGCGCGAATCCGCGTGCTCGTAGAGCGCGGTGCCGTCGAATTGCTCGAGTCCGTGGGCGTCGCGGGGGAAATGCGCCGGCACCCAGTCGAGGATCACGCCGAGGCCGGCCTGATGACAGCAATCGACGAAGTGCATGAAATCGCGCGGCGCGCCGTAGCGCGAGGTCACCGCGTAGTAGCCGACCACTTGATATCCCCACGATGCGTCGAGCGGGTGTTCGGCCACCCCCATCAATTCCAGATGCGTGTAGCCCATGTCCTTCGCGTACGGAATCAGCTGTTCGACCGCCTCGAGCCAGCTCATGAACGGCGGTTGCCGCGCATGCCATGGCCGCCGCCACGAACCCAGATGCACTTCATAGACGTTGAGCGGCCTGCGCCGCGGATCGACCCGGCCGCGCATCGCCATCCATTCGCCGTCGTGCCAGGTGTGATCGTCGAGGCAGGTCACCAGCGAACTGTTTTGCGGACGCAGCATCATGGCGAAGCCGTACGGATCGGCCTTGAGGAACAGGCGACCATCGCGGCCCCGAATCTCGTACTTGTATTCCGTGCCGACCCCTAGATGCGGAACGAACAACTCCCACACGCCCGAGGAGGCGCGCGGCCGCAAGAGGTGAACGTCGCCGTTCCACTGATTGAACGGCCCGACCACGCTGACGCGTTCGGCGTTGGGCGCCCACACCGCGAATCGCGTGCCCTCCGACGCGCCGTGGCGCGTCGGATGAGCACCGAGTTTCTGATAGATGCGCTGGTGGCTGCCCTCGCCGAACAGATAGAGATCGAGATCGGTGATCTGCGTGTCGTTCAAAGGACCGGCCTGATGCCCCAAACGCGGTCCGCATATTCGCGAATGCTGCGGTCGCTTGAGAAAAAACCCATGTTGAGGCAGTTTATGGCCGCTTTGCGGCTCCATTGGTCTTCGTCGGTGTACAAGGCATCCACCTGATCCTGGGCGGCCGCGTACGCGGCGTAATCGGCAAGCACCAGGAACGGCTCGCCGTAGCTGAGCAGACGCTGCACTACCGGTTTCGCTTCCTCCGGCCGAGTGGGCGAGAAGAAGCCGGAATCGATGAGATTGAGAGTCGCCTGCAATTCGGGATTCTCGTCGAGCACGCGCCATGGCTGATAACCGGCGGCGCGCCTTGCGACCACTTCGTCCGCGGTGAGTCCGAAGATGAAAAGGTTCTCGGCGCCCACATGATCGCGGATCTCGATATTGGCGCCGTCCAGCGTGCCTATCGTCAGCGCGCCGTTGAGCGCGAGCTTCATGTTTCCGGTCCCGGACGCCTCCATGCCCGCGGTGGAAATTTGCTGCGACAAATCGGCCGCCGGCATGATTTTTTGCGCGAGCGACACGTCGTAGTCCGGCAGGAAGACGACCCGCAGTTTGTCGCGCGTGTTTTGGTCAGAATTGATGGTGCGCGCCACGTTGTTGATCAGCTTGATGATGGCCTTGGCCATCACATACCCCGGTGCGGCCTTGCCGGCGAAGATCACGGTGCGCGGCACGATGTGCGCGCCGGGGTTTTCGCGCAGGCGCCGGTAGCGCGTCACCACGTACAGCAAATTCAACAATTGGCGCTTGTATTCATGGATCCTTTTCACCTGCACGTCGAACATCGAGTCGATGCTGATCTCGACGCCGGTGCGGCGCATCACTTCATCCGCGAGGCGCTGCTTGTTGGTGCGCTTGATCGCGCGAAAATGCCGGCGAAATTCCGGTTCGTCCGCGGCGCCGACCAACCGGCCGAGCTCCTCGAGATCGTTTTCCCACGCAGAGCCCAGGCGTTGCGTCAGCAGCGCCGCGAGGCCGGGGTTCGACTGCTTCAGCCAGCGGCGCACCGCAATGCCGTTGGTCACATTGATGAACCGGTCCGGGTACATCTCGGCAAAGCCGGCGAAAACGCTCTTGCGCATCAGATCGGAGTGCAGCTGCGCCACACCGTTGACGCGGCGGCTGCCGATGATCGCCAAATGCGCCATGTTCACCCGACGCTCGCTCTGCTCGGTGATGATGGACAGGCGCCGTTGCCGGTCCGGATCGTTCGGGAAACTCGCCGCAACCGACTTCAGAAAATCGCGGTTGATCAAGTAAATGATCTCGAGATGCCGCGGCAGCAGCCGCTCGAACAGACCGACCGGCCAGGTTTCGAGCGCCTCGGGCAACAAGGTGTGATTGGTGTAGGCAAATACGCTGGTGGTGATCTGCCAGCTCTCGGCCCAGGTCAAGCCGTGTTCGTCGATCAGCAACCGCATCAATTCGGGGACCGCCAACGCCGGGTGGGTATCGTTCAATTGAATGGCGATCGCGTCGGGCAGCGACGCAAGCGTGCGCCCTTCGCTCAAATGCATCGCCAGCATGTCCTGCAGGCTGGCGCTGACGAAGAAGAACTGCTGCTTGAGGCGCAGTTCCTTGCCCTGCGGCGTGGAATCGTCCGGGTACAGCACCCGGGACAGATTTTTGGCAACGATTTGCTCGCGCACCGCCCTGACGTAATCGCCCGCATTGAAGGCCTCGATGTGGAACGGCATAATGGCGCGTCCGGACCAGAGCCGCAGGTGATTGACGGTGGGGCTGCGGTTGCCCGGAATCAGCTGATCGAAGCCGATGGCGTAAACATCCTCGGTGTCAACCCAGCGATGCGGTTCGCCCCCCTGAGCGCCGAGCGGGGCCTCGCTGCGGCCGCCGAAATGCACGACGTAGCGCACGTTGCCGCGCGGGGTCTCCCACATATTGCGCAATCGCAGCCAGGTGCTCGCGATCTCGCGCTGCCCGCCGTCGCCCCCCACCACCTGGGTAAAGATGCCGTAGTCGTAGCGAATGCCGTAGCCGATGGCCGGGTACTGAAGGGTGGCGAGGGAATCCAGGAAGCACGCGGCCAGACGTCCCAACCCGCCGTTGCCCAAACCGGGGTCCACTTCCTGGGCGGCAATGTCATCGAGTTCGTGCCCCATGCTGCGCAGGGTCAAGCGCGCCTCGTGCACCAGATCCTCGTCCAAGGAGTGCAATGCGTTCAACAGTGAACGCCCGGGAAGGTACTCGACCGACAGATAACACACGCGCTTGACGTGCGCATGCGCCACCCGGCGCTGCGTCGCGAGCCAGCGAAGCGACAACTCCTCGCGCACCGCGATCGACAGCGCATCGTAGATGTCGCGCGCCGTCGCCTGATCCGGATTCTTGCCCATGGCACGCGTCAGACGATCGAGCAACGCCGCCCCCAGCATCCCAGGCTGTAGAGCGACGTTCCTGCGCGACGCGATCTGCGTATCAATGTTATTCATATTAGGCGTTATTATAGGGTGGTTGGCCGGCGGCGTGCGCGCAAGCTGTCAATTATGGAGCATATGTTGACTTCTCCCAAACTTGCCATCGGCGTCGATGTCGGCGGCTCGTCGATCAAGGGCGCGCTCGTCGACCTCGACAGCGGCAAGTTCATGAGTGAGCGCTTCAGCACACCGACACCGGCTCACGACTCCATCGATACGCTGCTCCAGGCGCTCGCCTCGGTGGTCGCGAACGTGCCCGGCACGCATCCGGTGGGGCTCGCATTTCCGAGCGTCATCCTGGGGGGTGCGGTGCGCACGGCGGCCCATATCAACAAGGCCTGGATCGGGGTGCCGCTCGCGAAGATCGCCGCCGCGCAGTTGCGGCGCGAGGTTGTCGCGATCAACGACGCCGACGCCGCGGGCATGGCCGAAATGCACTACGGCGCGGCGCGCGGGGTTCCCGGCACGGTACTGCTGCTCACCCTCGGCACCGGCATCGGCAGCGCGCTGTTCATCGACGGCCACCTCGTGCCGAACACCGAATTGGGTCACCTCGAAGTGCGCGGCCGCGAGGCTGAGCTGCGCGCCGCGGGTCGCATCAAGGTGGAGAAGAACCTGAGCTGGGATGCGTGGACGGACGAACTCAACCTCGTGCTCCGGGAAATGCACCTGCTGCTGTGGCCGGATCTCATCGTCCTGTGCGGCGGCATTACCGACGAATCCGAAAAATTCATGGGTAAACTGCGCTGCCAAGCGCGGCTGTGCGTGGGGGCGCTGCGTGCCGATGCGGGCATCGCCGGCGCCGCGTTGGCGACGACGCTCGCACCCGCCGCACCCGCGACTGCGCGGCAATCATGAGCTGAGGAACCGTTGCGCGGAGTCTTGCTGATCGGGGGTTTGGCCTTGATTTTGGGCGGCTGCGTAACGTCGCGGCCAGGCGCCCACGGCGCCCCCTCACCCGCTGCCGCCAACGCCGGTATGGTGCCGGCCCCGTTGGACAGCCAGGCGCTGATGCTCGACAGCGCGGTCGCGATGCTCGGCCAGCCCTACCGATTTGGCGGCGCGGCGCCCGGCGGGTTCGACTGCAGCGGCTTGGTCGTATATGCCGCGGGCAGCGCGGGGATTCGCATGCCGCGAACCGCCCAGGAACAACTGCGTGCCGGCATGCCCGTCGGTCGCCATGGCATCAAGGCCGGCGACCTCGTATTCATGCATCTCGCTCACAAGGAGCTGCACGTGGGCATCTCGATCGATGACGAACGCTTCATCCACGCGCCCTCCACCGGCGGCTTTGTGCGGATCGATTCGCTCGCGGCGCCGCCCTACTCGACCAGCTTCGTCGGGGCGCGGCGCATCGTCGATGTTCCCGGCGAACCCGCGCCATAGGCGGCACAAACTCAAGGCTCGGCTATAATCCCCGCAGTTCAATCAAAGGAAATCGGCATGAAACTATATTACTCTCCCGGGGCTTGCTCACTTTCCCCGCACATCGTTTTGCTCGAGACCGGCCTGCCCTTCACCGTGGAGAAGACCAATCTCAAATCGAAAAAAACCGAGAAGGGCACCGACTATCTCACCGTAAACCCCAAGGGGTCGGTACCCGCCCTGCAGCTCGACGACGGCCAGATACTCACCGAAGGTCCCGCGATCGTGCAGTATTTGGCGGATCAGAAGCCCGAGTCGGGATTGGCGCCGCGCGCCGGAACCCTGGAGCGCTACCGGCTGATGGAAATGTTGAATTACATCTCCTCCGAGGTGCACAAGAACTTCAGCCCCATGTTCAACCCGGACGCTTCAGCCGACTGGAAGAAAGCCGCGGTGGACAATCTGCACCACAGATTCGATTGGCTGTCGCGGCAGATCGGCGACAAGACATTCTTGATGGGCGATAAGTTCACGGTGGCGGACGCGTATCTGTTCACGGTGCTCAGCTGGTGCGGGCAGGTCGGCATCGAACTCGGCAATTGGCCGGTACTCGCCGCCTATGTGGCGCGCGTGGGCCATCGCCCGAAAGTGCAGGAAGCGCTCAAAGCGGAGGGCCTCATTCACTAGGCCTAGCCCCGGCGCCCGCCGGTCCTAGCGCGCCGCGAAATCGACCGCCTCGCTGGCCACGGCGGCGAACTGCAGCGAGGCGAGGCGCGCATATAGCGGGCATTGCTCCAGCAATTCGGCATGCGTTCCCACCGCGATCTTGTGCCCGTGATCCATCACCACGATGCGATCCGCTTTGAGCACGGTCGCGAGGCGGTGGGCGATGATGATGGTGGTGCGTCCCTGCATGAGCTTTTCGAGCGCCTGCTGCACCAGCCGTTCGGACTCGGCGTCGAGCGAACTGGTGGCCTCGTCGAGCAGCAAGATCGGCGGATCCTTGAGGATCGCTCGCGCGAGCGCGATGCGCTGGCGTTGGCCGCCCGATAATCGGGTGCCGCGCTCGCCCAGGAACGTATCGTAGCCTTGCGGGAGTTTACCCAGGAATTCGTCCGCCGCCGCGGCGATGGCGGCGGCTTCGATTTGCGCCTCGCTCGCATCCGGCCGCCCGTAACGGATGTTCTCGCGTGCGCTCGCCCCGAACAGCACCGTGTCCTGCGGCACCAGACCGATCTGTGCACGCACGTCTTCGGGCCGCAGCTCGTCGAGCCGCACACCATCGATCGATACCCGGCCGGAATCCGGATCGTAGAAGCGCAGCAACAGCTGAAACGTCGTGCTCTTCCCGGCGCCCGAGGGGCCGACGAAAGCAATGGTTTCCCCCGGGGCTACGTCCAAGCTGAAATTGGCGAGCGCGAGGGTTTCCGGCCTCGACGGATAGTGGAAGCTGACGTTGTCGAAACGGATGGCGCCGCGCACCCGGGGCGGCAGAGTCGCGGGCCGCGGCGGCGCACCGATGGCCGGTCGCGCCTGCAGCAGTTCCGCCAGCCGCTCCATCGCGCCCGCGGCACGCTGCATTTCGCCCCACATTTCAGTCAGCGCCGCGGCAGAGCTGCCGACGAACGCGGCATACAGCAGAAATTGAGCGAGTTGCCCTCCGGTCATGGTGCCGGCGAGGACTTGATGGGCTCCCAACCACAGGACATAGGTGATGCCGGCGAATACCAGCATGATACCGACCGCCGTCAATGCAGCCCGCACCCGGGTGCGGCGGATGGCGGCGGCAAAGCTGTCCTCGACCGCCTTGCGATAGCGCTCGCTTTGCAGTTCCTCCAAGGTGAACGCCTGCACCGTTTGGATCGCGTTCAAGGTCTCGCCGGCGAGCCCGCTCGTGTCCGCAATGCGATCCTGCGAGGCGCGGGACAGCCCGCGCACGCGGCGGCCGATGACGATGAGCGGTACCACCACCAAGGGAATCAGCACCAGGATGACGCCCATGAGCTTTGCGCTGGTAGCCCCCAGCATGATCAGCGCGCCGATCAGGCTCAAGGTGGAGCGCAGGATGATGGACAGATTGACGCCCGAAATGGACTGCACCAGGGTGGTGTCGGTTGTGAGACGCGACAGGACCTCGCCGACCCGCGTGGTTTCGTAAAACAACGGGTCCATGCGGATGACTCGCCGGTACACGGCGGCACGCAAATCGGCAACCACCCGTTCGCCGACCCATGTCACCAGATAAAAGCGCAACGCGGCGAACGCCGCGAAAATGACGGCCGCCGCCAGAAATCCGATGAAAATCCGGTTGGTGGTGCCGGCGTCCTTGGCGGCCAGTACGTCGATGACGCGCCGCAGCGCCATCGGCAACGCGAGCATGGCCACGGTCGCAACCAGCAACGCGCCCAAAGCCGCCGCCATCATGGCGCGATAAGGCCTGAGAAACGGCAACAACGCACGCAGAGGCGCAAGCGACTTGGCGCGCGGACGATCGGCGGTGGCACTCATGGGGTCATGATCCCATATCTGCGCCGGGGCCGTGCGCTTGCAGCATTGCATGGCGGCTTTGCGTGCAGCGCCTGGCCGGCGCCAGCTCGTTGCCTGAACGCAACCCCGGGGAATTACCTAGGCCGATTCAATTGCCTTTCGCAGCCCGGATCGCTATGGTGCGAAAGCCAACGGCGAAATTATAAATCACATGCAGCATTGCCTGAATTTGCGAAATCTCCGGCAATGCAACAGGGGTAGCATCATGCGGGCAATATCGCAAAATCGTTTGTTGCTTGTGCGAGACGTCCGTGCCTGGGCCGCGACCCTGACGCTGGCCGCTGCCATGGCGAGCGTATCCGGCCTCGCGTATGGGGCAAATGCCGCCGACACGGCACCGGCCGCCGCCCCGGAAGCGGCCGAGGTATCAGGCCCGCTGCAGGAAATCGTCGTTACCGCGACGCGCCACGAAGAGAGCCTGAGCAAGGTGCCGATCAGCGTCACCGCCTTGACCCAGGAAGCGATGGACGTGCGCGGCATCAAGGATATCTTGGATGTGGCGCGCTTCACGCCCGGCATCAATATCGACAATTCCGGCACCAATAACATCGCGATCCGCGGCATTGCCTCCACCGGCGGCGCCGGCACCACCGGCATCTATCTCGATGACACGCCGATTCAGATCCGCGCACTCGCCTTCAATCCCGACGACGCCCTGCCGCAGTCCTTCGATCTCGATCGGGTCGAGGTCCTGCGAGGCCCGCAAGGCACGCTGTTCGGCGCGGGCTCGGAGGGCGGCACGGTACGCTACATCACGACTCAGCCGAGCTTGACCCAGACCAGCATTTACAGTCGG
>DAINPA010000050.1:8151-15301 GCA_036743675.1 Steroidobacteraceae bacterium | reverse complement strand
GCTCATGCTCGCATCAATGCCCCGCTGGGATCAAACGCGGCGGCGGACAGCGGAGTCGCCTCGCGGCGCTCGCCGATGATTTCAATCTCGAATCCGCTGTCGGCCGCTGCGAGCGATGCGGGCACATAGCCCAATGCCAGGGACTCCCCGACGCGGTGTCCGAAGGCGCCCGAAGTGACCCATCCGACGGTTTTGCCGTCGTGCCAGATGGGCTCATCGCCGATCGCATCGGCATCGGTGGCCGCCACCCGGAAGCTTCGAAGCCGCAATGCCCCGCCGCTCTCCTTTTCCAGGGCGGCGGCCGCGCGGCCGATGAAGTCGTCTTTCTTGAAATCGACGAAGCGTCCGAGGCCCGCTTCGAAAGGGCCGTAGATGGGCCGATATTCCCGCGCCCACGTGCCGAAGCTCTTTTCGATCCGCATGGCATTCAGCGCCCGGCCGCCGAACAGCTTGAGTCCGAAGTCGCGGCCGGCCTTGACCAATGAATCGTGGAGCGCTCGCTGATAATCCGTGGTCACCCAGATTTCATAGCCCAAGTCCCCGGTAAAGGAGACCCGGCCGACGTAGCCCGGCACCATGCCGATTTCCATGCGCCGAAACGACATGAAGGGGAACGCCGCGCTCGCCAAATCATCGCGCACCAGGCTTTGCAGCAGCGCCCGCGACTTCGGTCCCGCCACCGACAGCCCGGTGTATTCCATTGCGCACGGCCGCACCGAAACGCCGAGCGGCGGCAAGTGCCGCTCGAACCAGCGCATGTAATAGGTTTCCGCCGCATAGGTGCCGACCAGGAAAATGTGCTCCTGCGAGACGCGGCACATCGTGAAATCGCCGATCAGCTTGCCGCGCTCGTTCAGCATCGGCGTCAAGGCGATCCGGCCCACCGCGGGTACACGGTTCGCCATGACGTGCGACAGCCATTCGGCCGCGCCCGGGCCGCGCACGTCGAACTTGCCGTAGTTGGAAATCTCCAAAAGACCCACGCCGTCGCGCACTGCGCGGCACTCGGCCGCCACGTGCGGATGCGAGTTCGAGCGCCGGAAGCTCACTTCGTCCCTGGCTTCCTCGGCGGTGGGCGCAAACCACAAGGGATGCTCCAACGCGCAGTAATCGCCGAACACCGCGTGCTGCGCCGCGAGCCTCTCGTAGATCGGCGTGGTGCGCAGCGGGCGGGCGGCGGGGAGTTCTTCGTTTGGAAAGCGGATGCTGAAGCGGCGCGAGTAGTTCTCGCGCACCTTGGCATTGGTGTAGGCCAGGGTGGTCCAATCGCCATAGCGTGCGACATCCATGCCCCAGATGTCGGCGCCCGGATCGCCCTCCGCCATCCAGCGCGACAGCGCCAGTCCGACTCCGCCGCCCTGGCTGAAGCCGGCCATGACGCCGCAGGCGACCCAGAAATTCTTCAATCCCTTGATCGGACCCACCAGCGGATTGCCGTCCGGTGCGAAGGTGAAAGGTCCGTTCACCACCTTCTTGATGCCGGCTTGCCCGAGCGCGGGAAAATGCTCGAATCCCACGGCGAGGCTCGGGGCGATGCGATCGAGATCGTTCGGCAGGAGGTCCTGGCCGAAATCCCACGGCGTCGTGACCGCAGACCAGGGCACGCCGGCACGCTCGTAGGTGCCCATGAGCATGCCGCCCCGTTCCTGGCGAATATAGATTTCGCCTTCGAAGTCGATGCAATGCAGCTGTTCTCTCATGCCGGCGAGCTCCGGCATGTCGCCGGTGATCAGATATTGATGTTCCATGGCGAGAATCGGCAGCTCGAGTCCGACCATGCGCCCGAGCTCGCGCGCCCACAGGCCCGCCGCATTCACCACGTGCTCGGCGTGGACGTTGCCGTGATCGGTGATCACATCCCAGGTACCGTCAGGCCTCGCCTTAAGATCCGTCACACGGGTTTTTCTGACGATTTCCGCACCGCCGATCTGCGCCGATTTGGCATAGGCGTGGGTCACCCCATACGGGTCCACATGGCCTTCGATCGGATCGTACATCGCGCCCGCGAAATGCTTCTTGTCCATGAGCGGAAACATCTTCGCCGCCTCGTCGACCGATATGATCTCGAGGTCCATCTTGAGGTATCGGCCGCGCGCCTTCGCCATCTTCAGCCAGTCGAGCCGCTCGCGCGTGCCGGCGAGCATGATGCCGCCGGTGATGTGCACGCCGCAGGACTGCCCCGAGATGCGCTCGATCTCCTGGTAAAGCTCGATGGTGTATTGCTGCAATTTGGCGACATTCGGATCGCCGTTGACGGTGTGCATGCCGCCCGCAGCATGCCAGGTCGAGCCCGACGTCAGCTCCGCGCGCTCGATCAGCAGCACGTCCTTCCAACCGATTTTGGTCAAGTGGTACAGGACGCTGGCGCCGACCACGCCGCCGCCGATCACCACCACTTTGGCATGACTCTTCATGGGATTTGCGATTTCATCGCCGTGCGATCACTCATTGGATACCGCCAAATGGATGCTGGAGGCCGACGACGACCCGCTGCCGAATCTCTCGATCAACCACGAGCGGAACAACGCGATTGCCGTATCGTCGAGCGCATACTCCAGACGATCGAAGGATTTTTGGACCGCGGGCAGCAGATGCTGTCCGGCCTTGGTGAGCACCAGGGTATGCGGCCGGCGTTCGAAGAGCTGCGCGCCGATCAATTTTTCGAGCGCGATCACGTGCCGCGACAGCGCGCTCTGTGAGATCAGGAGCGCATTGGCGGCGGCGGTGAAGCTCGAGTGCTTGGCCACTCCTTCGAAAGCGCGCAGCGCGTTCAACGGCAGCCAACGGCGATCGATGGTGGTCTTACCCATGACTTCTTAAGGCGCCCAGGATTTGGTGTAGCCGATGGCGCGCTTTTGATCCTCGAGGATGGTTCGGGACGCCAGATACAAATGGTAGGCGGCCCAAAAGCCGCTGGGAGCCAGGACCAGGAGCGCCAAGCGCAGGGATGCGGCATCGGTGGCGTGCGCTCCGGCGAACCGGTCGCTCAAGAATCCCACCACCCACGGCGCAACGATCAAGTTCAAAATGTTGGCGACCAGCAGCGATATGGCGATGAACATGTTGCGCATGTGGCAGGGCGCGAGATTGTTGAGCAAACCGAAGCAGGGTCCGATGTAAAAATAAATGGCGGGAATGAAAATGCAGAACATCAGTTTGCAGACCCAAAGATCATGCGTCCAATAGGCGATCATGGAGGGGACGGTGGTGAGGCCGATGCCGGCAGCAAGCAGCCACACCACGCGCCGCGGATCCGCCATGGTGGGCCGGGACAGGAGCCACGCCGTGCCGACCGTCGCGAGCGAGCCGCCCCACAGGTGAATGTCCCCGGTGACGGCGCCCGCTTGACCGACGTCGAGACTATAAGCCCGCTGCAGAAAGGTGGGCGTCCAGTAGATCAGGCCCCATCCCCACAGTGCGCCCAGGCCGCCGCCCATCACCACGTGAAAGGCCGCCTTTTGACGCCAAAGAAATTTGAGCGATTCCCACAGCGAGGGTTTGATCTCATCGACGATCGCATCGAGTCGTCCGCGCGCCGGTTCGCGCACCGTCACATAGACAATTATTCCGACGAGGAGCCCGGGAATACCGAGCGCGATGAATGCGGCGCGCCAGGTATAGGCATGCGCAACGGCGCCCGCCATATTGGCGCCCAACCACGCGCCGATCGGCGCGCCCAATGCCAGCACCGTCATCGCCATCGGGCGGCGGTCGGCCGGAAAGTAATCCGAGACGATCGCGGTGGAGGGCGGCGTGCCGCCCGCCTCTCCGACGCCGACGCCGATGCGCCCCAGGAGGAATTCCGCATAGTTGCGCGACAGCCCGCACAGCGTCGTGAATCCGGACCAGACGATCAGGGCGATCGCCAGGATGTTGCGGCGATTCGCTCGATCCGCGAGCCACGATATCGGGATCCCGAACGTGACATAAAAGAGGGCGAGCGGAGCGCCGGTGAGAAACGCCACGCCGGCATCGTCCAGGTGCAATTCGAGGCGAATCGGTTCGAGCACGGTGGACACGACATAACGGTCGGCGATATTGATCGCGTAGATCAGGCAGGTCAGGATCAGTACGTACCAGCGCAGGATCGACGAGGGCGCTTGGGCTCGAGGGACGTCTATCGCGGTGCTGCTCAAGGTCGTGCCTACCCCGTTAGGTTCGATCGTTCGCACCATACAGGTTTCGAATACTGAATGCGACGGCCGGCGCGGCGGCCTCAAAATGTGATGGGCGAATCGGGAAATGGCATAGCGCCGATGGGGGATAGGATTAAGCTCTTGCCCAGTGGATAATTTCGACTACGTCATCATCGGGGCCGGTACCGCGGGCTGCGTCCTCGCCGATCGCTTGTCCGCGAGCGGGCGGGATCGCGTGCTGGTGCTGGAGGCCGGCGGCTCGGACTCGCGCTTTTGGATCAAGACGCCGATCGGCTACGGCTTTACGTTCGCCGACCCTTCAGTCAACTGGAAATACCAGGCACTGCCAAGTCCCGGTCTCAATGGCCGCAGCATGTACTGGCCGCGCGGGCGCGTCGTCGGCGGCTCGAGCTCGATCAATGCGATGGTGTACTGCCGCGGCATGCCGGCGGATTTCGACGACTGGCGGGATCTCGGCAATGACGGCTGGGGCTGGGAGGACGTGCGGCCTTATTTCGAGAAATCGGAGCGGCGCGTGGCGCCGGATGGACATGCGTCGACGCAGGGCCCGCTCGACGTCAAGGACGTCACGCCCTTTTTGCATCCGATGCGCACCAACTGGCTCGACGCCGCCGCGGAACTGGGCTTGCCGGTGACCGACGATTTCAACGGTACGCAGCCGGAAGGGATCGGCTGCTACCAAGTGTCGATTCGCGACGGCAGGCGCTGGTCGGCCGCCGACGCATTCCTGCGTCCCGCCCTGCGACGCCGCAACTTGAAGCTCGAGACCCAAGCCTGGGTGAGCAAGCTGCGCTTCGACGGGCGCCGCGCGCTGGGCGTGGACTATGTCAAGGGCAATGAGCGGCGCCATGCCGCGGCCGCCCGCGAAGTGATTATCTGCGGCGGCACGGTCAATTCGCCGCAGCTGCTGCAGCTGTCGGGAATCGGGCCGGCACAGGCGTTGGCCGCGCACGGCATCGCTCCGTTGCTCGACAATCCGGCGGTGGGCGGCCATCTTCAGGATCATCTCGCCGTCGTCTATTCCTTCAAGGCATCGCGGCCGACGTTGAACGATGAGCTGAATTCGCTGTTCGGGCAGTTCATCGCCGGGGTCCGTTACCTTATCACTCGCAAGGGTCCGCTGGCGTTGAGCGTGAATCACTGCGGCGGCTTCGTGCGCGCGGACGCGAGCGCTTCGCGCCCCGACATGCAGTTGTACTTCAATCCGGTGACTTATGCGCCCGGCGATGCGGCGCGCACGCGCATCAAGCTCGACGCATTTTCAGGATTTTACCTGTGTTTCCAGCCCACCCGGCCGACCAGCACCGGCCGCATCGACATCGCGAGCGGCGACTTTCGCCGCGCGCCCGACATTGCACCGAACTACCTGGCCACCGACAAGGACGTCGAGGATGTGTTGCGCGGCGGGCGGCTGATGCAAGCGCTGGCCCGCACCCGCTCGATACGCGCCCTGATCCGTGAGCCGCTCGAACCGGATCTTTGCCGGATGGGAGATACGGAACTCATTGCCGATTTTCGCGCACGCGCGGCCACGGTGTATCACCCGGTCGGTACCTGCCGCATGGGCAAGAACCCGGGTGAGTCGGTGGTCGATGCCGCGCTCAAGGTGCATGGAATCGAACGCTTGCGGGTGGTGGACGCATCGGTGTTTCCCACCGTGACCTCGGCGAATACCCATGCGCCGACGCTCATGGTCGCGCAAAGAGCCGCCGATTTGATCCTGGCGGCATGAACCGTAAAGAAGAAGAAAGGGAGCGATCATGAAACTCGACAGCGTCAAAGTATTCGTGGTGGGTAATCCGCCGCCCGCCTACGGCGGCCGCTACTTCGTCTTCTTGAAGCTCAGGACCGCCTGCGGTATCGAGGGGGTTGGCGAGGTCTATGCCGCGACCTTCGGTCCGCAGGTCATCGCCGCGATGATCGAGGACGTCTTTGCGCGCCGGTTCTTAGGCCGCGATCCCTTCCGGATCGAGGCGATGTGGCGCGAGGCGTATGGCTCTGGCTTCAGCCTGCGCCCCGACCTATCGCTCATGAGCGTGATCAGCGGTTTGGAGATGGCGTGCTGGGACATCGTCGGCAAGGCGGTCGGGCAGCCGATCTACAACCTCTTGGGCGGCAAGGTGCACGAGCGCCTGCGCAGCTACACTTATCTTTACCCGGCCGACGGCGAGGGCGATGAGTTCTATCACGATGCGGACGCTTCAGCCGAACGCGCGGCGCAATACGTGAAGCAGGGCTTTACCGGCCTCAAGTTCGATCCCACCGGCGGCTACTCGGCCTACGATCCACGGCAGCCGACCCAAGAAGCACTGGAACGCACCGTGCGCCTGGTGCGCCTGGTGCGTGAAGCCGTGGGGCATCAAGCGGACCTGTTGGTGGGCACCCATGGCCAGTTCACCACCTCGGGCGCGATCCGCCTCGCCAAGCAGCTGGAAAAATACGATCCCCTGTGGTTCGAAGAGCCGGTGCCGCCGGAGATGCCGGAACAGATGGCGCTCGTGGCGCGCGGCACCAGCATCCCGATCGCCACCGGGGAGCGCCTCAATACCAAATATGAATTCGCGCGCGTATTGGCGATGGGCGCCGCCAATATCCTGCAAATGAATTTAGGCAGAGTCGGCGGCTTGCTCGAGGCGAAGAAAGTGGCGGCGCTCGCCGAGGTGCACTACGCGCAAATTGCACCCCACCTCTATTGCGGTCCGGTGGTCGGCGCCGCGAACATTCAGATCGCCGCCTGCACGCCGAATTTCCTGATCCTGGAGAGCATTCAGCAATGGGGCGGATTTCATGCCCGGATCTTGAAGACCCCGATTCGTTGGGAGGCGGGCTACGTGATTCCGCCGACCGCGCCGGGGTTGGGCGTGGAACTCGATGAAGCGGTGGCGCTCGCCCACCCGTACGCCGGTGGCCCATTGCATCTCGAGATGGCGGATCGCCCGCTTGGGTGAATCGCAAAGACAAATTGAATCGCAGGGACACATAAAGTCACTTTG
>DAINPA010000050.1:5770-8051 GCA_036743675.1 Steroidobacteraceae bacterium | reverse complement strand
CGCTCCGGCAGCACCTGGATGGAGATGAGCACCAATGATTTCGCCGAGGTCGAAGCGCTCGCGGCACGGGCCGAGCGCCTAGGCATCGGGACCCTCGCCTGCCCGGTCACCGGCGGCGTGCATCGCGCCGCAGCCGGCGACATCACGGTATTAGTTGGCGGCGCGCAACAGGTGTACCAGTTGCACGAACCCGCCTTGAAGGCCATGGGCGGCCGCGTCATCCATTTGGGGGGCATCGAGCAGGCCGCGGTCACCAAGGTGGTCACCAACATGCTGGCTTTCATTCATTTGATCGCTGCCGGGGAAGCCCTGATGCTCTGTGCCAAGGCCGGCGTCGATCTGCGCGCGGCCTACGAGGCGATCGCGGCCAGCTCCGGCAACAGCTTCGTCCATGAAACCGAAAGCCGGGTCATTCTCAACGGCAGCTATGACATTGGTTTTACGATGGATTTGGCCTGCAAGGATGCGGGATTCGCCCTCGAGTTCGGGCGTCGGTTTGGCGTACCCTTGAGGCTCGCGGGAGTCATGGAGCAGATCTTCATCGAGGGGAGAGCCCGATACGGCGGCGGGGCCTGGTCGTCGATGATCGTGAAGCTGCTGGAGGATGCCGTCGGGACGCCGCTGCGCGCCCCCGGATTCCCCGCCCGGCTCGGGCCGGAGCATAGTTAGTGGCGCCTTGAGCCGCGCAGCACATCGAATTTTCGCATGGCTGAATCTAAATTCAGCATGCAGCGATGCTTGTTCACAACAAAATAGGGTTTCCGTTCTGCAGCGGCAATGCTATTCTTTGCGGCAATTACAAGTTCGCGTGGAGAGCCCATCGGGGCAATCCCAAGCTCGGCAATGAATTTACGTAAGGGGATGAAAGCATGAATTCGAATCCAAGACTGTCCTATGCAATTGCCGCAATCTTGAGCGGCTCCGGGATGGGTGTGGGAGTCTCGCACGCGGCAACCACGACTGCGGCGAGCGACGCCGATTCGATCCAAGAAATTGTCGTGACCGCCCAGCGCCGCAACGAATCGATCCAGGACGTCCCCATCACGATTCAGGCGATCACTGGCGCGCAGCTGACCCAGCTCAACATCACCACCCTGGACGACCTGCTGAGGTACACGCCGAACGTGACCTTCAGCGGAAACGGCCCGGGCCAGGGCAATATTTTCATGCGTGGCCTCAGTTCCGGCGGCTCCGGCAACCAGTCGCAGTCGACCACGGCCCCGTTTCCGAACGTGGCCCTGTATCTGGATGACCAGTCGATGCAGTTCCCGGCCCGCAACAATGACGTCTACATGGTCGACATGGAGCGCGTCGAGGTACTCGAGGGCCCGCAAGGCACCCTGTTCGGCGGCGGTGCGCAGGCCGGTGCGATCCGTTACATCACCAACAAGCCGCAGCTCGATGTCACGAGCGGCAACGTGAATGCGGGCTACGGCTATACCTCCGGAGGCAACCCGAACTCCAATGTCAACGCAACGATCAATCTGCCGCTGATCGCGGACACGTTGGCGGTGCGCTTGACGGTGTTCAACGACGTTCGCGGCGGCTACATCTCGAACGTGCCGGGGACGATCTCCTTTCCCGGCAGTCCCATTGCGAACAACGCGAATTTGGTGGCATCGGACAGCAATCCGGTCACCTACACCGGCATGAGGCTCTCGGGACTTTACAAGATCAACGACGACTGGAACGTGCTCATCCAGCAGAACTATCAGAATATGCATGCGGACGGCTATTTCTACGATTATCCAAAAGACCCGAATGGAAATGTTCTGGGTGCTTACCAGCTCAGCGCCTTCACCCCGAACTACGATCACGATAAATACGAAAGCACCGCCTGGACGCTCAACGGCAGATTCGGCAACCTGGGCCAATATGGCGACCTGAGATTCGTCTACACCGGCAGCTATTTGGACCGCAACATCGAGCAACAGGCCGACTATTCCAACTACCTGCGCAGCGGCGGCGGCCAGTACTACGCCTGCAGCGGGGCCGGCTCAGGCGGCCTTGGCGGCAAGACCACGCCGCACACTTGCTACGCGCCGGTCGGCAACTGGAACGATACCGTCAACAATACCCACCTGAGCCACGAGATTCGCCTCAGCACGTCTGAGGATAATCGCCTGCGCGGCCTCGTCGGCGGTTTCTGGGAAGAGTTCAAGATCAAGGATCAGATGAACTTCAATTATCTGACCATTCCGCAGTGCGATCCGGCCAACCTCGCAATTTCGGCGGGCGGCGGGCCAGGTTGCCGAGGCTCAACTGGCCGACGCCCAATACC
>DAINPA010000050.1:0-5760 GCA_036743675.1 Steroidobacteraceae bacterium | reverse complement strand
GGTCCAGGGTGCGTGTCCGCCGTCGGACCCATTCCCGGCAGCTACGCGACCGATCCAAGCCTTCGCGTGAACTCAAACACCGCATTCGGCGAAGACGTGCAGCGCGGTTACCGGCAGACCGCGTTTTTCACCTCCGTCGATTTCGATATCCTCCCGAAAGTACTGACCCTGACCGGTGGAACCCGCTACTTCCACTACGACGAGTTCGAACAGGGTTCGGAGTTCTACACCTCCACTGCCGCGAACAACATACCCAACGGGGCCTGCATCAAAGCGGGCAATTGCGGCTTCGGCATCAACTTGAACAAGACCGAAAGCGGCTTCAAGAGCCGCGCCAACCTGACCTGGCACGTGACTCACGACATCATGGCGTACTACACCTGGTCGCAGGGTTTCCGTCCGGGTGGCTTCAATCGAACGTCAAGTGCCAATCTTATCCCCTCGCTAGCAGGGAAGGCGCCTTACCTCAATGGTGTTAATGCGACCGATCAGTACAACAAGCCGGCCGGTTACGGGTCAGACAACCTGCTCAACAACGAAATCGGCATCAAGAGCGAATTCCTCGACCACCGAATCCAGGTCAACGCGTCCGTGTACAAGATGGATTGGAGCGACGTTCAGTTGTCGTTGTTCGACCCGGTACACCTCGGCAACACGACCTTCGTGGTCAACGGCCCGACCTACGAGGTCAAAGGCGTCGAGCTTCAGGTGGTCGCCCGCGTGGTCGAAGGGCTCACCGTTCAGGGATCGAGTTCGTGGAACAGCACCAACCAGACCAACGCGCCGTGTTTGTCGAGCAATCGCGTGAAGCCGGGCAACCCGACGCCGATCGGTAGCTGCATCACCCAGATCAACGGTCTGCCCTATACGAACCCGTACGGCGTACTCGACACCTCTCCGCCGTTCTCGCCGCCGCTGGAGTTCAACCTGCGCGCGCGTTATGACTGGACCATGGGCGACTACAAGCCGTTCGCGATGCTGGGCGCCAACCATATTGCCGGCATGCGCAACGAGCCGGCCAGTTTCCCGGGCGGCACCTCCTCGTTTTGTAGTCCTGTGCCGACCACCACCTTGTGTCAATACACGATGCCGGGATACACGACCTATGATGCGGCGCTCGGCGTGGCCAAGGACGCCTGGACGGTGCAGGCCATGGGCAGCAACATCACGAATGTCGGTGCCAGTACCAATACCTCCTCCGCTCAGTTCATCGAGTCGGCGGTGCCGCTGCGTCCGCGTGTGGTGACCCTGCAGGTTGGATATAAGTTCTGATCGGCTAGAAGCAGACCCAAAAGCGACCGGCTGCGGGCGGTTGCAGTAGAATCAAGGGCGGACATTTGTCCGCCCTTTTTTTTCATGAACGCTTATGGATTCCACGGACGCGAAAACGGCCGCATCGACGATTGCTTCCGAAGTATCCCGGATACGCGCGCTACTAAGAGAGCAGAAGTTTGCCGAGACGCTGGCCGCGGGTGAAGCGCTGCTCGCAGGAGCTGCCGACCACCGCGATGTGCTGCTGTTTGTGGCCATTGCCCAACGATATCTGGGCCGAATCCCCGACGCCCTGAACACGCTCGATACCCTGGAGCGGCATCATCCGCGCTTCAGCCGTCTTTATGAGGAGCGCGGACACTGTTATGTCTTTAAGAAACAGGCGCCGCAGGCCATCGAGGCATTTCTCCGCGCGGTGAACATCAATCACGCGCTGCCGGCCAGTTGGCGCATGCTCGACGGACTTTATCGCATGACGGGGCAGGCCGACAACGCCGCCATGGCGGCTAGCCATGTGGCGACCCTCCGCAATCTCCCGCGCGAGGTCGTGACCGCAACCGGATTATTCGAGGATGGCGACCTGGACGCAGCCGAGCCGTTGATACGCGCCTATCTGTTGGAGCACGGCAATCATGTGGAAGCCATGCGATTGCTCGCCCGTATCGGCATCGCGCGCAAGGTGTTCGACGATGCGCAACTGCTGTTGGCGGCAGTGCTCGAGCTCGCACCCGGCTATCGCGTTGCCCGCCGGGAATACGCGGCAGTGCTCGTCGAACTTCACAAGTACGACCAGGCGCGTCGGGAGCTCGATCGGCTTCTCGCGGAGGAGCCCGAAAACCGCCTGGTGAAGACACTCTATGCCACGAGTTGCGTCGGACTCGGTGAACACGAACGGGCCATCGGACTCTACCGAGAACTGCTCCTCGGGACGCCGGAGAATGCCGATCTGCATCTGTCGATCGCCCATGCGCAGAAGACTCTGGGCCAGCGTCAGGAAGCCATCGAATCCTATCGGAGGGCCGCAGCCTGCCGGCCGAACTTCGGCGACGCCTATTGGAGTCTCGCCAACCTCAAAACCTACCGGTTCACGGATGAGGAGATGGCCCGGATGCGCGCCGCGGAATCCTCGCCGACGACCGCGCTCGTCGATCGTTATCACCTGTGTTTCGCGCTCGGCAAGGCGCTGGAGGACCGGGGTGAATTTGCGGAATCCTTCCGCTATTACGAACTGGGCAATGCGCTGAAGCGACATGAAAGCAAGTATCGCGCCGAAATCATCGAGAACAATACCCGCCAGCAGATCGAGGTCTGCACCCGGGAATTCTTCGCCGCGCGACCAGGCGTGGGCACGCCGGACGGGTCGCCCATATTCATCGTGGGATTGCCGCGCTCGGGGTCGACTCTGCTCGAACAGATCCTCGCCTCGCACTCCGAAGTCGAGGGCACTCAGGAACTCGCCAACATCCAGCAGATCGTCGCAAAACTTCGGGGCCGGGATCCGGATCTGAACAATCCCCGCTACCCGCGAATACTTGCGGAGTTGGAACCTGAGGATTTTCTGAAGCTCGGCGAGGAGTATCTTGCCGGCACCCGCATCTACCGCACCGGCAAGCCCTTCTTCATCGACAAGATGCCGAACAATTTCCGGCACGTCGGGCTCATTCACCTGATGCTGCCGAATGCCCGCATCATCGACGCGCGGCGTGAACCGATGGCCTGCTGTTTCAGTAATCTGAAGCAGCTGTTTGCCCAGGGCCAAGAGTTCAGCTACGGCATCGAGGATATCGCGCGTTATTACCGGACGTACCTGGAGCTGATGCGGCACTGGGATCGCGTGCTCCCAGGCCGCGTTCTTCAAATACATCATGCGGATGTGGTCGATGATCTCGAGGACAGCGTGCGGCGGATTCTCGATTTCTGCGGGCTTAAGTATGAACCCCGGTGCATCGAATTCCACAAGACCGAGCGCAGCGTGCGCACGGCGAGTTCGGAGCAGGTTCGCCAGGCCATTTTTCGCGAGGGACTCGATCAGTGGAAACATTTCGAGCCGTGGCTCCAGCCGCTCAAAAATGCCCTCGGCGACGCCCTGAATCGCTACCGCGATGAATAGGGCGAGCATGCAAGCGGGTCGAAACGATCCGTGCCCCTGCGGTAGCGGGAAAAAATACAAACGCTGCTGCGGCCTTCCGCCCGCCGCGGCACCGCCCCCCGAAATTCTGGATTCGCACCAGATCGGCGCACTGGTCGGGCTGGTGAATCAGGGCCATTTGAATGAGGCGGAACACAAAGCGCGTGCGCTGCTGACCATGCATCCCGACCTCGGGACGCTGTGGAAGATCCTCAGTGTGGCGCTCGTGCGGCAAGGCAAAGACGCGTTGCAGGCGTTGCGCAGAACGACAGAGCTGATGCCGCACGACGCCGAAGCCCACCGCAATCTGGGCGCCGCCTTGCACGATCGCGGGCAGTGGGCGGAAAGCTTGGTGAGCTTGGGTCGGGCGCTTGCCATCCAACCGCACGACGTGGATGCACTCCTCGATGCCGCCAACGCCCTGAGAGCACTCCGGCGAGCGGCCGCAGCGGTTCCACTCTACCAACGCGCCTTGCAGCTTGAGCCCCGCCTGGTCGAGGCGCAAAACAATCTGGGCAACACGTTTCTCGAACTCGGCCAATATGACGAGGCTGTTGGCAGTTATCGGCTTGCGGTCGAGATCAAGGCGGACGATGCGCAAATACACTGCAATCTGGGCAACGCGCTTCGGCAACTCGGGCGATTGCAGGAGGCCATGAACAGCACCCGGCGGACGATCGCGCTCGACCCGACTTTGAGCGTCGCGCACAATAACCTCGGGCTCATCCTGGCGGCGCTGGGGCATCTCGAGGAGGCCGTAGCGAGCTTCCGGCGGGCATTGACGCTGGACGCCGACTACGCGGAGGCGCTGAACAACCTCGGGAACGTGCTGCGCGATCTGGGTGAACTTCCGGAAGCCGCATCCCTCTACTCGCGCGCCATCGAGCTTGAGCCGGGGCACGCCGCAAGCCACTGCAACCTGGGACACGCGCTAATTGAGTTGCGACGGTTCGACGAGGCCGTGGCCTGTTACACCCACGCTCTAGCGCTCGAGCCTCGATATGCGCTCGCCCATTTGAGCCTTGGTACGGCGCTGCGTCTTCTGGGGCGTGCAGCCGATGCGGAAGCAAGCTGCCGGGCCGCACTCGCAATCGACCCGAACTACGTCGACGCGCTGTCTCTGCTCGGTGAACTGCGCGCCGACCGGGGCCGGTTTTCCGACGCCGAGGAATTATTCCAGCGAGCGATCGCCATCGATCCGGATTTCCCGTTCGCGTTTTTCAGCATCGCGACCCATCGCAAAATGACGAGCGACGATAGCGCCTGGCTCAAAGGCGTCGAAGCTTTGCTTGCAAAGCGGCTGCCGCTGCGACACGAAATCAGTCTGCGCTATGCGCGCGGTAAATACTTCGACGACCTGCGGCAATATGAGAACGCCTTCAGTGAATATCGGCAAGCGAACGAACTGACTAAGCGCTATGGATCAAAGTACGATCCGGCGAAACTGACTCGACGCGTCGATGAGATCATCTCAAACTTCGATGCGGCGTTCATACGCCAGCTTCAGGCCGGCGTCGCTAACTCGGAGCGCGCGGTCTTCATCATCGGCATGCCGCGATCGGGAACCACGCTGACCGAGCAAATCCTAGCCTCCCACCCGGCAGCATATGGCGCCGGGGAGTTGACCTTCTGGGGTTCCGCCTTCGCCGAGTTCCAAGCGGCAGGGCTCAAAAGCCCCGCCGCTGCGAGTCTCATAGCGGGCATGGCACGCGATTACCTAGATCGCCTGGCCGCCCTATCGGGCGGTGCGCTGCGGGTGATCGACAAAATGCCCGCCAATTTCTTATATGCGGGACTGATCCACGCCGCGCTCCCGCAGGCCCGAATCATTCACATGCAACGCCATCCCATCGATACCTGTTTGTCGATCTATTTTCAGAATTTTTTTAATATGGGCCCCTACGCCAATGATTTTGACAATCTGGCGCACTACTACGGCGAATACATCCGCATCACCGATCACTGGCGTGCCGTGCTTCCCGCGACGACGCTGCTGGAGATTCCTTATGAGGCGCTGATCGACGATCAGGAGGGCTGGACCCGCCGGATGCTGGACTTCGTGGGTCTGCCCTGGGATGCCAGGTGCCTGGATTTTCATCGGACGGATCGCGTCGTGATCACTACCAGCAAATGGCAGGTTCGGCAAAAACTCAATGCGGCATCCGTGGGGCGCTGGAGAAATTACGAGAAATTCCTGGGACCGCTGCGCGGCTTGATGAAGTGACCAATTTCAGACCCGTGCGCGCCCTGCGCTTCGATCTCGACGGCCGATCGTTTACGTGACTGCCGCGCATGCATCTGCTGACAAGTGCTACCATGCGCTGAATTTGAAGTTTCACGACATGTTGGTTGAGTTCGCG
>DAINPA010000049.1:0-15337 GCA_036743675.1 Steroidobacteraceae bacterium | reverse complement strand
GCCGATTCGAAATAGAACGGCTGGCTCATGTTGTCTTGCGGAGTGTGGTAAATGCTCGATATCCACTTATTAAAGATCGCGGCGCCATCCAATTTAGGGTCCGCGCTCTGCCTTCCAGGAGTCATGAACACGGCCGGCACGCCCTGCTTCACGAACGAATACTGATCGCTGCGAATGAAGATCACCTCTTCGGGAAGCGTGTCGGGGCTGATCGTGTATCCCATTTTCCGCGCCGCCGCCTGCACATTCTTCGAAAGGCTCGAATGCTCCGCGCCCAGCGGCACGATGTCCTTGTTGGGGTAAATCATGCCGGGCGCGCCGTCGATGTTCACATCGGCGACGATCTTCTCGATCGGGACGGTGGGATAATGCGCGAAGTAGTCCGATCCGCGCAGACCCTTCTCCTCGCCGGTGACAAACACGAACAGAATCGAGCGGCGCGGCACCCGGCGCAAACTCGAAAACGCCCGCGCCACTTCGAGAACCGCCGAGGTCCCGGAAGCGTTGTCCCATGCTCCGTGGCAAACGGCGTCTTGCTCGGCCGGGCGGCAGATTCCAAGGTGATCCATATGCGCGGTGAATACCACGTATTCCTTCGCGTGCGCCGGATCGGAGCCCTTGAGCTTTCCGATCACGTTGCGGCTTTCAATCGGTGTGTACCGGCTCACCCGGTGAATCTTCACCTTCAAAGGCAGCTCGAACGATTCGGATTTGCTTTCCCGCGAGGCGGCGAAGATTTCCGGCAACGTTTTGGCGGCGCCTGCAAATAACTCCTGGGCGCCGCTCTGGTTCAGCAGCGCGGATGCGCGAATTTCCGGATGGGTGTCGGCGGGCACGCCTTGGGGATCGAGCCACCACATGCCTCCGGCGCGAACTTGAGGAACGATCCAGTCCCATTTATAGCGTTCGAAGAATTCCGGCGGTATGACGGTGATGATTCCGACCGCTCCGTGCGCTGCGGCGTTACGCGCCTTGACGACTCCATCCGAGAAATAGGCGCGCTCCGTGGAAGGGAATCGCGGCGGCGCGCCTCGCATCATCACGGCGACTTTTCCGCGCACGTCCACGCCCGCGTAGTCGTCGTAGTTAAATTCCGGCGCGCTGACCCCAAAGCCCACGAAGACCGCGCCCGCCTCCACGCTCGCATCGGTGGCACGCGGATTGCCGTCCATGATGTAGTCCTGCCCAAAGATGAGGGTCTGCGCTTTGCCCTCGCGCACCAGCTCGAACGAGCTTTGTTCGGGGACGAGATCCACCTTGCGCAACGGCACGCTCTGGAACCAGGTGCCGCTCACTCCCGCGGGCTGAAGACCCATGGCTTCCAACTCCGTGGCCACGTACTGCGCCGCGATCTCATGCCCGCGCGAGCCGGTCTGGCGGCCTTCGAGCAGGTCGTCGGAGAGAAATCGCATGTGCGCGGCGATCGCCTCCGGACGAATCACCTTGATGGCCACGTTGGCGGCCGCCTGATCGGCAGGGCTGAGTTCTTGTGCGCCCGACGCAGCGCAGAAAATTGCCGTTGATGCGGCGAATGAAACCGCGATAAAAATCTTGCTCATGCGTGATTCTTCCCGTTCCGAAGCGGGCCAAGTGCGATTGTCCGACTCCTCAACCGCATGCTCAGCGGATCCCACTCGACTGCCGCGGGCCGCCGCCCCGCCTGCCTTATGGCAGCGCCCTCTGGCACAGCGCGATCAGCGCGCCGGGCACCACGCCCAAGGCGAACACCAGCAACGCGTTCGCGCTCAGCACGGTGCGCATCAGCGCCGATCCGCCGATCTCGGTGCTATCGGTTGGGTCGTCGAAGTACATCAATTTGACGATGCGAAGGTAAAAGAAGGCGCCGACCACCGAAAACAGGACCGCGACCACGGCCAGCCACGTGTAGCTCACCCCCAATACCGCTTGCACGACTCCGAGCTTGGCCCAGAACCCGACGAACGGCGGTACGCCCGCCAGGCTGAACATCAGAATCGCCATCATGCCGGCGAACCAGGGGCTGCGCGCGTTCAAGCCCTTGAAGTCCACCAGCCTGTCGGCCTCGAAGCCCTGGCGCGCCAGCAGCAGGATCATGCCGAAGGCCCCGCTTGCGACGATCACGTAGCTGATCATGTAGAACATCGCGGCCTGATAGCCCTGTGCCGTGCCCGACAATATTCCGAGCAGCACGAATCCGACGTGCGAAATCGTGGAATACGCCAGCATGCGTTTGATATTGGTTTGCGCAATGGCGACGATGCTGCCGATCGCCATCGAAAGCACCGCCAGCACCACCAGCATTTGGCTCCAATCCGGCTGCGAAGCCGCCAACGCTTCGGGCAGCACCCGCATGATGAGGCCGAACGCCGCCAGTTTCGACGCGGTGCCGATGAACACGGTGACGCACGTGGGAGAGCCCTGGTAAACGTCCGGGATCCACATGTGGAACGGCACCGCGCCCAACTTGAATCCCAAGCCGACGATGAGAAATGCGATGCCGAACACCAGGCCGACGTTGCTCGCAGGGCCGCCGTGAACGGCGGCGGCGATGGCCGCCAGCTCCAGATTGCCGGTGACGCCATACACGATCGACATGCCGTACAACAACGTTCCCGAAGCCATCGACCCCAGTACGAAATATTTGATGGCGGACTCCGCCGCAATCACCGAATCCCGGTCGAACGCCACCATTGCGTACAGGCATAAGGACATGAGCTCGAGGCCCAGATACAGGGTGATCAAGCTGCCCGCGGAAATCAGCACCATCGCTCCCAGAGTGGCGAACAACCCCAGTACGTAATACTCGCCCTTGAGAATCGCCCGGCCCTTAAGATAATCGGTCGAATACACGAACACCACCGCCACGGTCAGCAGCGTCACGACTTTGAGCACCTGTGCCATCCGGTCCAGTTCAAAAAGCCCGCCGAGCGCCGTGATTCTCCCCGACACCGGCTGCAGCGCCGCCAACAAGGCTGTCGCGCACAAACTGACCACGGCAAGAACGCCGATCCAGCGGCGCTGCGCATCCGAGACGAACAGATCAAGCGTCAAGATCGCGCAGGCCGCCAGCGCCAGAAATATCTCCGGTGTGGCGTAGCTTAAGCCCGCGTTGAATTCGGCGACATTGAACCCGTTCATAAGTAAACCTTAAGGCGCAATCTTCGAGACCAGCATCTGCTGGGCTAAATGCTGTGTCGTTGCCCGCATGACATCGAGCAGCGGCGCCGGCCACAAACCCACAAGCAGCACCGCCGCCGCGAGCAATCCCAGAACCAGGAACTCGCGGCCGTTGAGGTCCTTGAGCGCGGCAACCTTGTCGTTGCCGACTTCACCAAAGATCACCCGCTTCACCAGCCACAGCGTATATGCCGCTCCCAAGACCAGCGTCGTACCCGCCAAGAACGCGTACCAGACATTCGCCTTGAACGACGCCAAGATGACCAGAAACTCGCCGACGAAGCCCGAGGTGCCGGGAACGCCCGAGTTCGCCAACGCGAACAGCACCATGAATGCCGCGAACTTCGGCATCGTATTGACCACCCCGCCATAGGCGTTGATCTCGCGGCTATGCACCCGGTCGTACATGACGCCGACACAAAAGAACATCGCCCCCGATACCAGGCCGTGAGACAGCATCTGCACCACGGCGCCGTCCAGGCCCAATTCCACGCCCGAGGTCCTGCCGGTGTGGGACACGATTTGAAAACCGATGAACATCCCTAAGGTGACGAACCCCATGTGCGCGATCGACGAATAGGCGATCAGCTTCTTCATGTCCCGCTGCGCCAGGGCGACGAAGCCGATGTACACCACGGCGATCAGCGACAGGCCGATGATCAGCCAGTCCAATTCGCGGCTGGCGTCCGGCGCGATCGGGAGCGAAAAGCGCAGAAAGCCGTATCCGCCCATTTTGAGCATGATGGCCGCCAACACCACCGAGCCGCCGGTCGGCGCCTCGACGTGCGCATCCGGCAACCAGGTATGTACCGGCCACATCGGAACCTTCACGGCGAATGCGGCGAACAACGCCAGAAATATCAGGATTTGCTCGTTCAGCGTCAGCGGCATGCCCTGCAATACCGCGAGTTCATACGTACCCGTCTTCAAATACATGTAAATCAGCGCGACCAGCATCAGCAGCGAGCCGGCGAACGTATACAAGAAGAACTTGAGGGTCGCGTACACCCGCCGCGGGCCTCCCCAGATGCCGATGATGATGAACATCGGCAGCAGCATGGCCTCCCAAAGCACGTAGAACAACGCCGCGTCGAGCGCCGAGAACACGCCGATCATCAAGCCTTCCAACAGCAAGAACGCCGCGAAGTATTGAGAAACGCGCTTCTCGACGTTGCTCCAGCCCGCGATCACGATCAGCACGGTGGTGAAGGTGGTCAGCAGGATCAAGGGCATCGATATTCCGTCGACGCCGATGTAGTAATCGGCATGAATGGCCGCGATCCACGGCGCGCGCTCGACGAATTGCATCTGCGCGGTGCCGCCCTTGAAGGCCGTGAACAGCGGCACGCTGAACAGCAGCTCGAGCCCGGAAACACCCAGCGACAACCATTTGGCGGCAGCCACGCGCTCGCCCAGGGCGAGCACCGCAAAACCGCCGGCGATGGGCAGCCAGATCAAGATCCCGAGCAAGTGTCCGTTCAGCATCACGGCCGCCAGATGAGCCAAAGAAGGAGCGAGGCCAATCCGAGGATCATGGCGAACGCGTAGTGATACAGGTATCCGGACTGCGCGTAGCGCATCACCGAGCCCAACCAACCGACGATGCGCGCACTGCCGTTGACCAGCCCGTTGTCGATCAGCGCCTCATCGCCGCCGCGCCACAATCCATCGCCCAAAGCTCTCGCGGCTGCGCAAATCACATGCTCGTTGAACCAATCGAATCCGTACTTATTGACCAGAATTCCGTGCAGCCACTTGAATTTGCGCTCGGCGGAATCGGCGAGCGCCGGCTTCCTGTAAAAGAACAACCATGCGGCGGCGACGCCTGACAGAGCGAGCCACAGCGGCGGCGCGGAGATCGCGGAAGCGACAATGGCGGCCGAGCCATGAAATTCCTCTCCGATCCGATGCAGCACATCGTGCGCCGGCAGTACCCGAATGGCCTCCGCGAAGTAATTTCCGAACAACACCGGCTCCACCGTGAACCAGCCGATGAGCGCCGACGGAATGGCCAGCAAGATCAGCGGCAATGTCACCACCCACGGGCTCTCGTGCAGATGCTCGCGCGTATGATGATCCATGCGCTCCTCGCCGTGGAAGGTCATGAAGAACATGCGGAAGGTGTACAGCGCCGTAACGAAAACGCCGGCGAGGACGCAGACATACGCATAGCCGGATCCGGCACGGTTCGATTCGTGAACGGCGTCGATCAGCAGATCCTTGGAAAAGAAGCCCGATGTGCCGGGGAAGCCGATCAAGGCGAGCGAGCCCACCAGGAAAGTCCAATAGGTGATGGGAAGGTATTTCTTCAGTCCGCCCATTTGCCGCATGTCCTGCTCATGATGCATGGCCATGATCACGGAGCCCGCCGCGAGGAACAGCAGCGCCTTGAAAAAGGCGTGCGTCATCAAGTGAAAGATTCCGGCGCCATAGGCGGACGCGCCGAGCGCCACCGTCATGTAACCGAGCTGCGACAACGTCGAATAGGCGATCACCCGCTTGATGTCGTTGTTCACCACGCCCAAGAGGCCCATGAAAAACGCCGTGGTCGCACCGACGATCAACACCATCGAGAGCGCCGTCTCCGACAGCTCGAACAGCGGCGACATCCTCGCCACCATGAATATGCCGGCCGTCACCATGGTGGCGGCATGGATCAGCGCGGATATCGGCGTCGGACCTTCCATCGAGTCCGGCAGCCACACGTGCAGCGGCACCTGGGCGGATTTGCCCATCGCGCCGACGAACAGGCAAATGCAGGTGAAGGTGATCGCCGGCCAGGCGATGGTGGCGCTCACATGTATCTGCGCATCGGCGAATTGCCCCGCGTTCGCGAACACCGTCGCATAATCGAGCGAACCGGTGTAACGCAGCACGGCCGCGATTCCCAGTATGAATCCGAAATCCCCGATGCGATTGACCAGGAAGGCCTTGAGGGCGGCGAAAGTCGCGGTCGGGCGCGTGTACCAATAGCCGATGAGCAGGTACGACACGACGCCGACCCCCTCCCAGCCGAAGAACAATTGCATGAAATTGTTCGACATCACCAGCATCAGCATCGCGAACGTGAACAGGGAGATGTAGCTGAAGAATCGCTGGTACCCGTCGTCATCGTGCATGTAGCCGATGGTGTAGATGTGAACCATCAGCGACACGAAGGTCACCACCGCCATCATCAAGGCGGAAAGCCGATCGATCAGGAAACCGACATCGACATGCACGCCGTCGCTGATCAGCCAGGTATAGACCGCGCCGTTGAACGTCCCCACGCCGTCCGCGAGAATCCCCTTGAGCACATAGAGCGACAGGCCGCACGAGAGCGCCACGCCCGCGATCGCGATGCTGTGCGCGCCCGTGCGTCCGATGGCGCGTCCGAACAAGCCCGCGGCAATCGCCGCGACCAGAGGCGCCAGCGCTATCGTGAGATAAATCGACTGCATGTTGTCTAAACCACCCTCAGCCCTGCAGCGTATCGAGGTCTTCGACGTCGATGCTGCGCCGCTCTCGGAACACCACCACCAGGATCGCGAGACCGATCGCCGCTTCGGCCGCAGCCACCGTCAGTATGAAGAACACGAATATTTGGCCGCCGATGTCGCCCGTAAATCGCGAAAACGCCACGAAATTGAAATTCACCGCGAGCAGCATCAGCTCGATGCACATCAACAGGACGATGATGTTCTTGCGGTTCAGAAACACGCCCGCCACCGCGATCGCGAACAGAATGCCGGACAGGGTCAGCACGTGGGTGAGCGTGATCATGATCGTTTCTCGGAGGCCATCTGGACGATCCGGACCCGATCCTTGGCCCGCACCGCGACCTGCTGAGAGATGTCCTGCGGCTTGACCCCGGAGCGCCGGCGCAAGGTGAGAATGATGGCCGCCACGCTCGCCACCAGCAGGATGACCGCAGCGATCTGCGCCGGGTAGGCGTAGCGGGTGAAAAGCGCCGTGCCCAAGGCGCGCGTGTTGGAATAATCCGCGGGCAGCGCGGCGGCCGTCTTGAAGGTCGCGCCGCCGAGATGCCTCACCACGATCACGTTGACGATCGCGAACACGACGAAGCCCGCAACCGCCACCGTCAACGGCCAATAGCCGGCGAATTCCTTGCGGAACCGCTCGGCGTCGACGTCGAGCATCATCACCACGAACAAGAACAGCACCATCACGGCGCCCACATACACCAGCACCAGGACGATCCCCAGGAACTCCGCGTCCAACATCAGCCATATGACGGCGCTGTTGAAGAAGCACAGCACCAGCAGCAAGGCGCTGTGCACCGGGTTGCGCGCGAGAATCACCCCGAGGGCGGCGCACACCAGGACCGCGCCGAAGATAAAAAATAGGATCGTGGAAAACATCAGCGGTACCGCGCATCGGCGGCGCGATCGGCCGCGATCATGGCTTCGTAACGCTCGCCGATGGCGAGCAACTTGTCCTTGTTCATGATGTTCTCGCCGCGATTCTCCATGTGATACTCGTGCAGGCGGGTCTCGACGATGGCATCGACCGGGCACGCCTCCTCGCAGAAGCCGCAATAGATGCACTTGAACAGGTCGATGTCGTAGCGCGTCGTGCGGCGCGTGCCGTCGTTGCTCACGTCGGACTCGATGGTGATGGCAAGCGCGGGGCAAACCGCTTCGCAGAGCTTGCAGGCTATGCAGCGCTCCTCTCCGTTCGGGTAGCGGCGCAAGGCATGCAGACCCCGAAAACGGCTGCTCTGCGGGGCCTTCTCTTCGGGATAGTTGATGGTGACCTTGGGTCGCCACATGTTCTTCCACGTCACCCACAAGCCCTGCAATAGTTCCCAGAGCAGGAAGGTTTTCAAAAAACTGCGCACACCCTGCATTACAGATGCTCCTTCCACGGGCCCACGTGCACGTACACCATCAAGCCCTCCACCGCGAGCCAGATCAGGGTCACCGGAATCAGCGACTTCCAGCCCAAACGCATGATCTGATCGTACCGATAGCGCGGAAACGTCGCGCGCAGCCAAAGAAAGCCGAACATCGGAACCAGCGTCTTCAGGCCGAACCAGAAGAAGCCCGGGGCGGCGAGCCACGTCGAATCCGGCAGCCAGCCGTCGAAGGGCGACAGCCAGCCGCCGAAGAAGAAAATGACGGTGAGCGCCGATATCAGAATCATGTTGACGTATTCGGCGATGAAGAACAGGGCGAACGCCATGCCCGAGTAGTCGACATGAAATCCCGCGACGATCTCCGATTCGCCTTCCGCCACGTCGAACGGCGCGCGATTGGTCTCGGCAACGCCCGAGATGAAATACACCACCAGCATCGGGAACAGCCAGAACCAGTTCCAGCTCAACGGTCCGCCGTGCTGCGCCCGGATGATCTCCCCGACATTGAGGCTGCCCGAGGCCATCAGCACGCCCACCATGGCGAAGCCCATGGCGATTTCATAGGCGACGATTTGGGCCGCCGAGCGCATCGCGCCCAGGAAGGCGTATTTGGAGTTGGCCGCCCAACCGGCCAGGATGATTCCGTACACTCCCATCGAAGTGAGCGCAAGGATGTACAGCAGACCCGCATCGATGTTGGCGAAGGCTCGTTCCGGCGCAAACGGAATGACCGCCCAGACCGCCAGCGAGGGTATCAGCGCCAGGAACGGCGCCAAGCGAAACAAAAATCCGCTCGCGTCCGCCGGGATCACGATTTCCTTGAACATCAGCTTGACCACGTCCGCAAACGGCTGGGCGAAGCCCGGCAGAAACAACAGGTTGACGCGATTCGGACCCCTGCGCAGCTGCATCCAGCCGATGACCTTGCGTTCCGCCAACGTGTAGAAAGCCATCACGAGAATCAGGCCCACCACCACCATCAGAATCTGCACCGCGGTCAGCAGCGGGTTGGTCCAATACGGCGTGATTTCGCCCGACAGCCACGCTCTCAATGGATCCCACTGCCACATGGTCAGATCACGGCGCGGGCCATGAGCCCGTCCTTGGTTTTGCTCAACGACGCGGATCCGCGCACCAGCACGTCGGTCTGGTACGGCGGTATGTCGACCCACAGCCCGGCGGGCGCCGCACCACCCGCGAGCGAACCGAGGGCAGCATCGGCGCTGCGCGCCGCTCCGTCACCGGCGCCGGCCGACGCCCCGCTGCGAGCCGCGCACAACGTGCGCAGGGCATCGCGAACTTCCTCCGCGCTCACAAACTCGATGCCGGGTACGTTCAGCAAATTCGCCAGTACCCGCAATACTTTCCAGCCCGGGCGGCTTTCGCCCACCAATTTCGCGGCGCCGGCCCAGCTCTGCCAGCGCCCCTCGGCATTCACGAACGTGCCCGCGCTTTCGGCGAAGCTGCCGATCGGCAGCACCACATGCGCCACGGCGCGCAGGCTGTCGGGCAAATGCGTCGTCACCGCGACCACGAGGTCGGCGGCCGCCAGCGCCTCGGGTCCGACCGCCAAGTCGCCGGCCGGATCGATCCCGCCGAACAACACGTAGGCCTTGAGCCACACTTCCAGCATGGCGCGCGCCGACATTCCCGCGCCGGCCGCGGGCGCACCGCCGGATTGCCGGTGCGGCACCGCCCCCGCCAAATACGCGCCTGCGGCGTTGGCGCCTTCGGTGATGAACCCGAGACCGGCGCCGCTCAAGGACGCCAGCAACGCGGCGAGCGACTTCAGCTCCGAGTACGCGGGATGCCGCTGCGCCAGGGTACCGAGCACGATCGCGCGGCGCGTGCCGTGAGTGAGTGCCGCGAGCAGCGCGCGATGCTCGTCGGTCACGGCCGCCGGGCGCACGCCGCTCGGCAGCGGTTGGTTCGCCGCCGCCGCGGCCGCACGCACCACGCCCGCGAGTTCGCCCACCAGATCCTGCGCGACGCCGTAGGCCGCCACCGGAAACAGGTATTCGAAGGCACGCGGATTGAGAAACGCCACGCGTGCGCCTCCCCCGACGGCGGCCTGACGAACTCGATGTGCCAGCATCGGCATTTCGTGCCGCAGGTTCGAACCGACGATGAGTACGCCCTCGAGCGCCTCGACGTCCGCTATTTTCAGTCCGAGACCGGGGAAGGCGGCCTCGTTTTCCTGCCCCCTGAAATCCAGCTGGCGCAGCCGATGATCGATGTTGTTGCTGCCGATGCCGCGGGCGATCTGCGAAAGCAGATACATCTCTTCCACTGTGGCCATCGGCGAGGTTAGAAATCCCAGGCTCGCCGCGCCGTGACTCGCGGCCGCCTTCTGCAACCCTTCCGCCGCCGCCGTCAGCGCCGTCTCCCAATCGACCGGCTGCAACGCGCCGTCAATGCGCATCATCGGCTGCGTGACCCGCTCGGTCGAGTACATGCCCTCGAATCCGAAGCGGTCGCGGTCCGCGATCCAGGTTTCGTTGATCTCCTCGTTCTCGCGCGGCACCACGCGCATCAGTTTGCCGCCCAGCACATGCGCGTAGATGTTGGTGCCGAAACCGTCGTGCGGCGACACCAGCGCGTGCTGCGTCATCTCCCAGGCGCGCGCGTGGAACCGGAAAGGCTTGTTGTTGAGCGCCCCCACCGGACACAAATCGATGATGTTGGCCGAAAGCTCGTGATCGATGCTCTGTTCGACGTAGGTCTCGATCTGCGTGTGCTCGCCGCGGCCGATGGTGCCGAGCTGCGGGTAGCCCTGGATTTCGTGGCCGAAGCGTACGCAACGCGTGCAATGGATGCAACGCGTCATGTCGGTCGAGACCAGCGGCCCCAAGTTCTTGTCCTTGACGACGCGCTTGCGCTCGGCGAACCGGGCGATATCGCGCCCGTATCCCATCGCCAGATCCTGCAGCTCGCATTCGCCGCCCTGATCGCAAATCGGACAATCGAGGGGGTGATTGATCAGCAGGAATTCCATGACCGCACGTTGGGCCGCGACGGCTTTCGGCGATTTCGTGAACACCTTCATGCCTTCCATGACCGGGGTGGCGCAAGCCGGCAGCGGCTTCGGCGCCTTCTCCACTTCGACCAGACACATGCGGCAGTTGGCGGCGACGCTGAGTTTCGCGTGATAGCAAAACCGCGGGATGTAAATGTCCGCCGCGTCCGTGACCTGCATGATCATCTGACCCTTGCGGGCTTTCAGCGGTACGCCGTTGACCTCGATATTGACCGAATCGTCGCTCATCGTCCGCCTTTATGCCGCCGCCGCCGCTTGGCCTTCGATGATCGAACGACCCTGGTGCTCGATCATGTATTGAAACTCATGCCGAAAGTGCTTCAAGAAGCTCTGCACCGGCCACGCGGCCGCATCGCCCAATGCGCATATCGTGTGACCCTCGATGCGATTGGCGACGTCGAGCAGCAGGCCGAGATCCTCGCTCCGGCCCTGGCCGGCTATGATGCGCTTCAGCATGCGATCCAACCAGCCGGTGCCCTCGCGACACGGTGTGCATTGGCCGCACGATTCCGAATAGTAAAAGCGCGCCAGGCGCTCGAGCGCGCGCACCATGCACGTGGTTTCGTCCATGACGATCACGGCGCCGGTGCCGATCGACGATCCGGCCTTCTTGACCGAGTCGTAATCCATGTTGGTCGCCATCATCACCTCGCCCGGCACCACCTGCACCGAGGAGCCCCCGGGTATCACCGCCTTGAGCTTGCGGCCCTTCCACATGCCGCCGGCCAGCGCCAACAACTCGGCGAACGGAATGCCGAGCGGCAATTCGAAATTGCCCGGCTTCTCCACATGCCCCGACACCGAAAAAATCGCGGTGCCCCCCGAGTTCGCGGGCCCGAGGCCGAGGAACCACGCACCGCCCTTGCTCATGATCGTCGGCACGCTCGCGAAGCTCTGGGTATTGTTGATCGTGGTCGGTTTGCCGAACAGGCCGAAGTTCGCGGGAAACGGCGGTTTGAAGCGCGGCCTGCCGGGTTTGCCCTCCAGCGACTCGAGCAACGCCGTTTCCTCGCCGCAAATGTAGGCCCCCGCGCCGATGAAGGTGTGCAGATCGAAATCGACTCCGGAACCCAGAATATTGCGGCCCAACAGTCCCGCCGCATAAGCCTCCTGCAAAGCCGCCTCGAAGCGCGGAATCGGCTCGCCCAGGAATTCGCCGCGAATGTAGTTGTAGCCCACGGTGGCGGTCATCGCGTAGCCGCCGATCGCCATTCCCTCGATCACCGAATGCGGGTTGTAGCGCAGGATGTCGCGGTCATGACAGGTACCCGGCTCGGATTCGTCGGAATTGCACACCACGTATTTCTGTACCGGCGAGGAGCGCGGCATGAAACTCCACTTCAATCCGGTCGGGAAGGCCGCGCCACCCCTGCCGCGCAGACCCGAGGTTTTCATCTCGTCGATGATCTTTTCGCGGGGTGTCCCCTCGCGCAATATTTGCTCCCAAGCCTGATATCCGCCGAATGAGCGATAGCCCTCGAGCGTCCACGGCCGCTCGTGCTTGAGCGCCTCGAACAACACCAGATTCTGTTCGTAAGCCATTAGCGCCTCTCGCCGCGGAGGATCGGACTCATGTCACATCGTCCAAGATTCGATCGACCATCTCGGGGGTCAAATTTTCGTAATACACGTGATCGACCATCATCATCGGAGCGCCGGTGCATGCCGCAAGGCATTCCTCCTCGCGCTTCAGGTAAATCCGCCCGTCCGGCGTGCTTTCGCCGGTCTTGATGCCGAGCTTCTTCTCTGTGCGGTCGACCAGCGCCTGCGAGCCGCGCAACATGCAGGAGATGTTGGTGCACACCGACACGTGGTGCCGGCCCACCGGCTTGGTTTCGAACATGGAGTAAAAGGCCGCCACCTCGTACACCTGGATGGCCGGCAGGCCCAGATACTCCGCCACCGCATCCATGAGCGCCGGCGTCAGAAACCCGTTGTTCTCGTGCTGGGCGGCGTGCAGCGCGGAGATGACCGCCGAGCGCTTGCGATCCTTGGGAAATTTCGCCACCCAGCGATCGATTTCCTCGCGCAGGTGCAAAGACAGCTCGGCGCTCATCGGTCGATCTCGCCGAACACGATGTCTTGAGTGCCGATCACCGCCACCACGTCGGCGAGCATGTGCCCGCGGACCATTTCGTCGAGCGCCGCGAGGTGCGCGAAGCCCGGCGCGCGAACCTTCATGCGATACGGCTTGTTCGCGCCATCGGACACCAGGTACACGCCGAGTTCGCCCTTCGGCGCTTCGACCGCCGCGTAAGTCTCGCCTTCAGGCACGCAGTAGCCCTCGGTGAAGAGTTTGAAGTGATGAATCAAGGACTCCATGTCGCCTTTCATCTGTTCGCGGCTCGGCGGCCGCACTTTGCGGTCCTCGAGCATGACCGGTCCCGGATTTTGTTTGAGCCACTTGACGCATTGATCGATGATCCTGGTCGACTGGCGCAGCTCCTGGACGCGCACCAGGTAGCGGTCGTAGCAATCGCCGTTGACGCCGACCGGAACGTCGAAATCCACCCGATCGTAGGCCTCGTAGGGCTGCTTCTTGCGAAGATCCCATTCGACGCCCGAGCCACGCAGCATCGGACCCGAAAACCCCAGCTGCATCGCGCGTTGCGGTGAGACCACGGCGATATTCACCGTGCGCTGCTTCCAGATGCGATTGTCGGTGAGCAGGGTTTCATATTCGTCGACACAGGCGGGGAACCGTCTGGCGAAGTCGCCGATGAAATCCAACAGCCCGCCCGAGCGGCGCTCGTTCAGCCGATCGACGTCCTTGTTGCTGCGCCACTGCGAGTACGGGTATTTCGGCATGACGTCCGGTAAATCCCGGTACACGCCCCCCGGTCGATAGTACGTGGCATGCATGCGGGTGCCCGAGACCGCCTCGTAGCAATCCATCAGGTCTTCGCGCTCGCGGAAACAGTACAGGAACACGGTCATGGCGCCGATGTCGATGGCGTGCGCCCCGAGCCACATCAGGTGGTTCAAAATGCGCGTGATCTCGTCGAACATCACGCGGATGTACTGCGCGCGCAGCGGCGGCTCGATGCCCAACAGCTTTTCGATCGCAAGGACATACGCATGCTCGTTGCACATCATCGACACGTAATCGAGCCGGTCCATGTAACCGATCGACTGATTGAACGGCTTGCTCTCCGCCAGCTTCTCGGTCGCGCGGTGCAACAGCCCGATGTGAGGATCGGCCTTTTGAATGACTTCGCCGTCCATTTCGAGCACCAGGCGCAGCACGCCGTGCGCAGCCGGATGCTGCGGGCCGAAGTTCATCGTGTAATTGCGGATTTCAGCCATCGGTTTTGCCGTTGGGTGCCGCGGCGGTTGCGGCGGTGAGCGCCGGGTCGTAGCGATTGTCGTGGCGGATGACCTTCGGCACGAGGACACGGGGTTCGATGCTGACCGGCTGGTACACCACCCGCCCCTTTTCCGGGTCGTAACGCACCTCGACATTGCCGATCAGGGGAAAATCCTTGCGGAACGGATGGCCGATGAAGCCGTAGTCGGTCAGCAAGCGGCGCAGGTCCGGATGCCCTTTGAACAAGATGCCGAACAGGTCGAAGGCCTCGCGTTCGAACCAATTGGCCGACTCCCAGATGCCCGTCACCGAATCGACCATCGGCTGCGCATCGTCCGCGCAGAACACCTTGAGCCGCAGGCGTTGATTGTGGGCGATCGACAGCAGGTGATATACCACCGCGAAGCGCCGGCCGGCATGCGCGGCGCCCTCCGTCCGCGCGCCGCGCGCGACGCCGCGGCTGAAACCCGACACGGTGGCGTGCTCGGTCTCCCATTCGGCGCGGCCGTGCTCGAGATAGTCGACGCCGCACACGTCCATGCACATCTCGAAGTCAAGGCCGGCGCCGTCGCGCAGCGCCTGGGCGACGGCGAGCAAATCCGCGGGCAATACCTCGTAGGTCAATTCCCCGGTGTGATTGGCCACGCCCAGCAATTTTTCCGGCAGCGCCTGCTCGAGCAGCGCCCGGAGTTGCGCCAGCCGGCCCGGAGGCTGCGCGGAGGAGCCGGTGTCGTTGGTCATCGAATAATGGCCTTGTTGCGCTTGATCTTGTTTTGCAGCTGAATGATGCCGTATATCAATGCTTCGGCCGTCGGCGGGCAGCCCGGCACGTAGACATCGACCGGCACGATGCGATCGCACCCGCGCACCACGGCATACGAATAATGGTAATAGCCGCCGCCGTTCGCGCACGAGCCCATCGAAATCACCCAGCGCGGCTCGGCCATCTGGTCGTACACCTTGCGCAGCGCCGGCGCCA
>DAINPA010000048.1:3065-16216 GCA_036743675.1 Steroidobacteraceae bacterium | reverse complement strand
AAGATCGGCATCGGCCCATCGAGTTCGCACACCATGGGGCCGATGAATGCGGCGCACGATCCGCGACCGGTCAGCCGTTGGCTTGCAGGCCCTGTGCGATTCCGCTGATGGTGGCGCGCAACGCGCCGAACAGCGCCTCATCTTGGCGTGCGCTCGCGCGCCACCGTTTGAGCAGATCCACCTGCATGAAATGCATGGGATCGACATAGGGATTGCGCAATCTGATGGCGCGTTGCAAGGTCGGATCGCCGTCGAGCAGAGACGCGTAGCCGCGCAACCGCAGCACCTGGTCGACCGTGAGCGCGTACTCCCGGCGGATGGCCTCGGCCTGTGAGCGCAGAGCATCGCCCGCGAGAGCATCGTAGTGCGCGGCGATCTGCAAATCGGTCCGCGCCAACATGGCCTCGACGTCGTCGAGCAGATGCGCGAAGAACGGCCATTGCACCGCCATCTCGCCGACGACTTGGGCGCCGTGTTCCTGCAACGCCGCCTCGAGACCGCTGCCGAAACCGTACCAGCCCGGCAACATGTGGCGGCTTTGAGTCCAGGCGAACACCCATGGAATGGCGCGCAGCGCGCCGACGCCATCGCCGCCCGAACGCACCGCGGGACGCGAGCCGATGTGCATCCGTTCGATCACGTCGAGCGGCGTCGCAGCGCGCAAAAATTCGGCAAATTGCGCATTCTCGAAAACCAGGTGCCGATAGGCCTCGAGGCTGCGGGACGCGGTCGTCTGCATGGCGGCAAGTTGCGCCTGGGCGATGGGCGGCCGGGTGCCGCTCGTCGCCGTCGCCAACGCCATGGCCGAGAAAGTGCGCTCCAGCGTGCGCATGGCGATCGGCCTCAAGCCGTAGCTTTGATTCACGACCTCGCCCTGCTCGGTCAAGCGCAAAACGCCGCGAATCGCGCCATCCGGAGCTGCTTCGATCAAGTGCTCGGTCCGGCCTCCGCCGCGCGCCGGTGTGCCGCCGCGCCCGTGAAATATCGTGATCGTGATCCCGGTGTCGTGCGAGGCTTCCAACAGCCGATGCTGCGCGACCTGCAATGACCAGCGCGATGCCGCTATACCGGCTTGCTTGTTGCTGTCGGAATATCCCACCACCACCCATTGGCGATTGCCGCGCCCCGCGAGGTGACGGCGATAGGCCGGCTCGTCATTCAAGCTGCGCAGCAATTTACCGGCGTTTTCCAGCGAGCCGACCGAATCGAGCAACGGCACCACGTCGAGGGAGCATTCGCCGGTGCGCTTGTCGATGACATCGGCCCAACGCGCGAGCAGCAACACCGCAAGCACGTCCTCGGGACCCTCGGCGCCGCTCACGATGTATCCGCCGATGGCTCGGTCTCCGATCTTGTGCTGCGCATGCACGATGGCATCGAACACCCACAAGGTGCGCCTGCCGACCGCATCGAGCGGCGCCGTCGGACCGTGATCGCGAGCCAGCAAGTCGCGCAGTTGCCGCAGCCGCTCCGCGGGCGGCAGCTCCGGCCATTGCGGCATGCCAAGTCCTTGACCGATCACCTGGTCGTGCACATGCGCGAACTGAATCACGTCCAATGTGGCGAGATGGAAACCGAAGGTGCGCACGCGCCGTATCAATCGACGCACCAGAAAGTATCCCGCATGCCGCCCTCGATTGCTCACCAGGCTGTCGGCGGCGAGCTGAACGTCGGCGAGCAATTCCTCGGGGCTCTGGTAAGAGTTGGGATTGCCTTCATAGGTCGCCTTGAGCCTCTGACCTATTTGGCCGAAGTAAATGCGATAGGGCATGCGATCGTGCCGCGCGGGCGCGAGCGCTTGGGCTCCCGGCAGCAGCGCGCTGTAGGCATCGATGCGCTCGGACAGCGCCGCGCTCACGCGCACGCGGCTGGCGCTTTGACTCAATGTCTCCGCGAGCTGCCCGCACTCAGTGTAGTAGCTCGAGACGATGAGTTGTCGATGCCTGTGCAGCGTTTCGCGAATGGTTTTGCCGTGAACGTCGGCATTGCCGTCCATATCGCTGCCCACCCACGACCCGAAATGCAAAATGCTCGGCACGTCCAGCGATTCGACAGCCACCCCAAAGGCACGGGCCACCGCGGCCTCGATCTCCTCGTAGAACAGCGGCACCACGCGATAAAGTATCTCGATCAGGTAAAACAGCACATGTTCCCGGTCGTCGGCCACCGTCAAGCCCTCGTTCGGATGCTCCTCGGTCTGCCAGATGCTGGCGACCTCGAGGCGCACCCTTGCCCACAGCGAATCGAGTTCGGAACGGATCAGCGACGGATTGAGCCGTTCGAGCAAATCCTGTGCAATGCGTTGCTGCTTGCGCAAAATGGTGCGGCGGGTCGATTCGCTCGGATGCGCTGCGAACACCGGCTCGATGCTCATCGATGCGATCAACGCCAGCGTCTGATCCAGAGACAGCCCCTCGCGCTGCAGGCGTGAGATGCAATCCGCGATGCCGCCCGGCTGCGCCGTGCTCGAGTCGTTGAGGTATTGGCGCCGCCGGCGCACCCGGTGCACCTTCTCGGCCGTATTGACCGCCTGAAACCACAGAGAGAACGCACGAGTGAGGTCCGTGGCGGACAACGGGTCGCGGCCTGCGGTCCGGCCCTCGAGTTCGGAGTCCCCGGTGCCCGCGCCTTCGCGCCGTGCAATCGCCGCCCGGCGATCTCCTTCCACGATTTCGAAGAATTTGTCGCCGCCCTGATCGCGTATCGTCTCGCCGACGATCGCTCCGAGAGCATGCACGTCCTCGCGCAGCTCGGTGTCCTTGATCGGAAAACGTATGTCTTCGCGGTACATGATGCCGCATCATACAATGCGCGAAGCAGCGCCGCGCGGCCAGCACCGCGACCTCAGCGGGGATTCAGCAGTACCGTGGTGTCGAAGCTCTCGTAGGAGGTCAGGACGCGCCGGTAGGCGCTTTGCACGATGCGCTGGGCGTTCTTGTCGGCGCGAGCCCCGAGCAGCATGCGGATCACCACGTCATCCGCAGGCCGCGCGGTGTCTTCGCTCAGCAGCTGGTAGCTGAAGCGCGCCAACCGCTGCACGATCTCGTTGGAAAAACGCAGGCGGGAGAGATCCTGGCCGTCGCCCGCTCCAACCTTGGCCTCTTCGGCGATTTCGGCCATCAAGCGGTTGATAAAGCGTGCCTTGTCGAGCAAGCCCAGGTCGCTGAAGAAATCGATTTCAGATTGAATGTTCATCCGGCGGGGAAGAAATCAATGGGTTTGGTTGCGGTCAATGTCGCGACATCCTTTGCCTCGAACTTGAACAGACGTATGCGCGCCAGCAGCTTGTTTTCGAACTCCGCGTCGTTGAGCTCGCTCGACACGATGCGCGCCGCGGTGATGTCCCCGGAAGGCGCGATGATCAATTCTATAACGACCTTGCCCTGCAGCGCAGGGTTATCGCGCAATGCGCGGGCATACATGGCGTCGATGGCGCCTTTGTTCCGGGTGAAGACCAGCGCGATTTCATCGGCGCTGCGCGAAGCCTTGCCGCTGCCTCCGCCGCGCGTTGCGCCCGCATTACCCGAGGCCAGCGTCGGATCCTTCACTTGCGTCGTGCGAATGCCGTTCAATGATCCGGATCCTGCCGCGAGTCCGCTGCTGGTGGGCGCGCTGATGCCGCCGCTGGTGCCCTCGGCCTTCGAGGTGATGATCGAGCGCTGCACCACGCTCACATCGCCCGGATCGGTGGTCTTCGGTTGATTCTTCGCGAATTTATCGAGATCGACCTGATCGCGCAGCGCGGCCAGATCGTCCATGCTCGCGAGCAGGCCGCTCTTGGAGGCCTTGACGCGCGGGTCCACCGGCTGCGGCACCGGCGTCGGCTTGGGGACGGCCTTCTCGATCGTCTTCTCGGGCTTCGGCGGCGGCGGCGGCGGCTCCATCACCAGCTGCACGACTCTTTCGGGCAGCGAGTCGGTGTTCACGACCCGCTCGTGCCGCGGCAGAAAGGGCATGAGCACGGCGATGATCGCGAACGCGATGGTGAGATTGCGCAAAATGGCGCGAAAGCGCCGTTCCATTTCCTCGGACGGTGACCACGGCAAATCATAGCGCCGGTAATACGGCGGGAGGGTGGTTGCGGGGGCGCGTTGGGCGGGATTGGCGGCTGTCATGACTTAAGTCGCCGCCCGCTCGCGTTCGATCACGGCGAAGGACACCTTGCCGTACTCGGCATCGCTGCAGGTCCACATGATTTTCTTCAGCAGGCTGTAAGGCGTCCCCTTGTCGCCCATGATCGTGACTTCGCGCTTGGCAATGTCGGTTTGCCGCGCGCCGCCCAAGATGCGATCGTTCTGCGCCAGCAAGGCGGCCTTGAGCGGTCCGAACACGTTCCCCGCATTGGCGGCGACATCCGCCACCGATCCCACCAGATTGCCGTCCACGTATACCGAATCCTTGGTCACCAACACCACCACCGCGGCGCTCGGTTTGCGCTCGGACAGCGACTGGGGAATCGAAATGTTCTTGGTATTCGGCAAAATATCGACCTCGGCGGTATGTGCGAGCAAAAACACCACCAGGATCGTCATCATGTCGATGAACGGGATCAGCGCGAAGTGGTTGGCGCCGTGCCGGCGCTCACGGTGACGCTTGATTCGGTACGGCGTCATGTGGGTGCGTCCGAAATACCGATGTCGGGAAACAATTCCGCCTTGGAAAAGGGCGCCACCGGCAATTGATATACGCGCACCGCATCCATGACCTGCACCAATGTATCGTAGGACACCGACGGCCCGGGCAAGATCATCGCATCGGTCATCTGCGGAAACTGCGATTTGACCTGGCGCATGTACACCGACAAGTTCTCCAAGTCATAGCGGCCCGCGGTGTTCTCGATGACCTTGAGCGGGCCCGAGTTGCGGTCGTTGACCAGCAGGTCGTTGGACCGAATGATCACTTCGAGCTTGAGACCCTTGGGCAACTCGACCGGTGCAGAGTTGGCCGGAAGATTCAGCTGCAATATATTCGTCTTGGAGAACACGGCGGTGAAGATCAAGAAAAACACCAGAATCACCATCATGTCGATCATCGGCACGATGTTCAAATCGTCGCGCCCCTGATGGTAGCGGGCGTGATTGCGTCGGACGAGGCGCGCGGCCTTTGATTTCATGGGTTCAGCACCTAAAGATCGAGCGGTCTCAACAGTCCCTAAACCGTGCCGCGGGCGGCGGCCGGCGCGCGCTGCGGCGCGGCCGGCGATTGCGGCGCCGACGCCGGTTCATGCGCTTGACGCTCGGTGATGGAATTAAGGAACTTCACCGAGGCGATCTCCAAGCTGTCGATCAGCGAGGTGGTTTTCGATTCGAGAAACATGTGCGCCAACAGCAGCGTGATGGCAACGCCCAGGCCCGACGCCGTGTTGTTCATGGCGACCGAAATGGCGGCGGCCAGCAAGCTGGCCTTTTCCGCCGGATTCGCCGTCGCCACCGCGCTGAAGGCGCCGATGAGGCCGGTGATGGTGCCGAGCAGGCCGATGAGCAGGGCGACGTTGGCGAGCGAAGACAAGAAGTGGGTGCGTTTTTCGATGCGCGGAATGACTTCGAGCAGACTCTCGTCCATGGCCTTCTCGATGTCGTCGCGGCGGCGCGCGCTGGCGACCCGGGCCACCCCATAATTCAATATGGTGGCGATGGACGCTTTTGAATTTTGCGTCAATGCCACCACCTGCTTGAAATTACCGGAACTCAGGGCCGGGACGAGGTTCTCCCAGAGGGTGCGATTGCGCATGGTTTCGCGGGTCAGATACACATACCGTTCGATGGCAATCGACACACCGACCACGAATATCAAGGCCAACGGGTACAGGAACATCCCGCCGTCCTTGAAGAAATTGATGACCGAACTCGTGAAATTCATCTGCGCGCTCCTAAATAATACCGACCCGCTTCTAAGACTTGGATTGAACCAGATTCCGTAAAATAGGCTATGACTTACTTCTCACCCTGCTTCGCTGGCGATCGCGGTGCACCATTTTGAGGCGCATCCGCCTTCATGGCCTGGTAATAGACCACTTCGCGTTTGAATTCATCGCGGTCCACCGGCGCCAGCGCCTCATCCAATAGGCTGTTCATGGGCTTGCCCGACAGATCCCCGATATCCGATTTCTTCCACGGCACGATGTACATGACTTTCGGTTGTTCGCGGTCGCCGGTCACGGTTGCCGTGCCCAATTCGAGTCGATCGACGGCGGTCGCTTTAGCGGCCGCCCCGCCGGTGCGGGCCGCGGCCGCAGGCGCCGCAGCCGGTTTTGCCGGGGCGCGCGCGGCGGCGGGCTCCGCCGGCTGCGCCGCGGGCATGGTATCGGCGCGTGGTTCGCCCGCTTCCGCTTGCGCTGCATTCGATGACGGGGCGGCGGCACCCGAGGTCGGCCGGGTTTGCTGAGCAGCGGCTGCTCCGGCCCACACCGCCGCCAGAATCATCCATTTATAGCCCTTGATTGTGACGGTCATGCAGGCTCCTTCGGTCCGGCGGGCGGCGCCGCGCCGACCCGCTTGCGCAGCTCGATCACCCACCCCGCCACTTGCTTGTTCTCGCCCGCGAGTGCGAGATAGTGCTCGAACTGTTCGAGCGCCTTTTGCGGCTCGGAGAGATAAAGGTCGTAAAGCACGCCCAGATTCAAGTACGCCGGGGCATAGGTAGGATCGATGGCTATCGTGCGTCGGTACGCCGCTTCGGCTTCGGTGAATTTGCCGAGTTTGCGTTCGGCGATGCCGAGTTCATTCTCGGCGACTGCGTTATTGGGGTTGCGCTCGAGCGCCGCCTTGAAAGCCCCCTCGGCTTCGCTGTTGCGCGATTGGCGCATATATAAGAGACCGAGATTCACTTGCGGTCCGCCAAACTCGGGATAGGCAAGCGCGAGTTCCTTGAACTCCAATTCCGCGTCGCCGGTGCGACCCACCTTCATCAGATTCAGCGCTTGCGCATACTGCTGTGCCGCGCGCGCAGGCACCGGTGCGGCATCGGCCGCGTCGCGCGCGACCGGCGCTGCGCTGCCTGGCGTTGCAGTACCCGGTGCCGGGGTGCCGGGCGTCGTGCTCCCCGCGGCTGCGGCGGTCGCCGTGGCAGCCGGCGCAGCGGGACCGGCCGTTGGCGCCGGATGTGGCGGCGCAGGTTTCGGCGGACTGCCATGACACCCCGCGAGCATGGCCAGAGCGACCAGGCTAACGAATCGATTCGACCAGCTGCTCACCGATTTCCACCTTGCCGTAACGGCCTGGATTGAGTTGCGCAAGCGCGCCAAAGCTCTTCTGCACCCACTCGTCGTAGGTGCCGTCCTTGGTGCGCGCGGTATTCACTTCGTGCAATTTAATCGCCTTCTCCTCGAACGGAAAGGCCTGCTCCTCGAGCAGCACGTCGTATTGCTCCAGCTCCTCTTTGGAAAGATTCTTTGGCCGTTCCGAGCTCATCAGATCCTTGGCCAATTGGCGGTACAGTTCAGCGCTCTCGTAAGTCGCCGCGGTGGTCACCTCCGCCACCTGATAATCGGCCGCCTGGCTGTAGGCCTTCAGCGCCGCCTCCATGGCCTTGCGTTTTTCCGCCAGGGATTTCTTGAGCGGCGCCACGAGCTTGATGCGCACGAATTGCTCGCGCGCCGGAGCCGCCAGCGTCAGCGTCGCCTTCGCGGCCAGTGCCTTGCTGCGATCCGTGCGGGACGCGCCCGCCGACCGGTCCGCCGCGATGATTTCCTTGAGCCAATAGTCGCGGCCGTTGAGATCGCCGGACTTGCCGGCAATCACGCTCAATTTATTGCGCGCCTCCATCGCCGGATTCAGCGGCTGCGGGAAATGCTTCACGAAGACCTCGAGCATGGCGCGCGACTTCGCCGCGTCCCCCGCCTTCTCATAGAGGTCGGCCGCCTGCAGGATCGCCTCGCGCTGCACCTCCGGCGTCTCGCCCCGGGACTGCGCGATCCGTTCGAATTCCATGGCCGCCTGACCGGGCCGGTTCGACTCCGTGTAGGCGACCGCCAGCTTGCGTGTGACATCGGGCTGCAGCGGGCTATCCGGGAAATTGCGCCTGAATCCCTCGAGCACCACGATGGCCCGATCCCACTGCTTCGCTCCGATCAAGAGCGCCGCCGCATCGAAGTCCGCATTGGCGCGCACCTTCGAGGTGGGCGCCATGGTCGAAACGCGCAGGAAGTCCTCGACCGCTGCGGCGCTGTCGCCGGCCGTGGTCTTCTGCTCTCCCTGCTTGTAGATCGATGCCGCGAGCCGCTCGACGATCGCCGGGCGCTCGGGATCGTTCGCCGGCATCAATGCCTGCGCATTGACATAGCCCGCCTCCGCCTTATCGAAATTCCCCTGCTCGAAGTTCGAGTTCGCGATCACGGTCCAGGCGATGCGCTGTTTGGCCGCATCGACCGGAGGTTGGCGTGCCAGCAGCGACTGCGCGGCGGCGGTGGCGCGCGCATAGTCCTTCGCCGCATACAATTCTCCGGCAACGCGCGTCAGCACCTGCGCACTTTCCGGATGCAGCGGAAATGCCGCCGCAAATTTCAACGAGCTGTCGATTTCACGGCTGTGAACCTTTGCCTTGGCGTCGCCCGAGAGCGCCTCTTCCTCTTTGCCGTAAGCGACGATCGCCGCATAGCCCGCTGCCGCCGCCTTGTCGTGACCGCCGTAGCGGTACGCGATGTTCTCGTACTCCTGCGCGGCATCGAGATAGGATTTGCTCTCGAACAGGGTCTCGGCCAGCAGGAAATTGGTTTGCGCGGAATCCGGATCGTCCGGGAATGAGGTCAGATAGCTGCGATACCATTTCGCAGCCTCTTGATAATCGGCCACCTTCTTGGTGCGCTGCGCCTCCGCGTGATAGTACTGCGCCACGTCCTTCAGATTGGTCTTGAGGACCGCCACCAGCTTGGGTTCGCCCTGCGGCGTGCGGCCCTGCCAGTAGGCGGTGCCGTAGCTGTAGTTTTCGACGAACTCCTTCTTGCCCTGCAGCACCAGCTGCGGGAAACCGCCCTTCGAATAAGCCTCGATGGCCTGCATCTCCAACAGCGGCGCCTTTTCATTGTTGCGGTCCTGCGAGACGAACGCGCGATAGCTGTCTGCGGCGTCCGTGTAGCGCTCCTTCTCGATGTACAGATCGCCGAGGCGTGCGTACAGCAGGTAATAATACGGCCGGGGTTCGCGATGCCTCACGAACTCGTCGATCGTTTTCGGCCCGTCCGCATATGAGAAGGTGATGGACATGACGCGAAACGTGTCCTCGACCAACTCCCGATTGGGGCGGCTCAAGGTGTCGATCTCGATCAGTTTGCTCGAATCGCCCTTGGACACCAGCACCGAATCGAGCACGCGGGCGAAGGACTCCAAGCTGCGCTCGTTCTCGCCTTGTTTGAACAGGGTCCACCCGTGTTTGTACAGGCTTTGGTTGTAGAACGCGGAGGCCTGCCCGATTTTGATGACCGCCTCGTAGGCCAACTGGGCGCCCGGAAAGGCCTTGTTCGTGAACAGCAATTCGCCGCGGCGAAATTGCGCCTCATCGATGTAACGGCTGTTCGGATAACTGGTCACCAGCCGATCGAGCGAGGCCATCGCCTTGTCCGGTTGTGCATTAAGCTCGTAAGCCCGCGCCAGCTGGTACAGCACCGCATCATTGCGCTCGTAATTCGGATACGCCTTGAGCAAAGCGGAATACAGGTGAATGGCCTCCGTGGCGCGCAACCCCTCGTTGGTCACCAATTCGCGCTCGATGCGCTCCGACTCGGAACTCTCCAGATTCAAGTCGCCCAGGCGCCGCAGCGCTTCGGCGCGCAGCGCGGCATCGCCGGCATTGAGATCGAGAAAGCGCCGATAGCTGTCCATGGTCTTATTGGTGTCGATACCCTGGGGCGGATCGGCACTGACCGCGACTTGCTGGCCCTCGAGATCCTTGATGGTCGCCGGCTTGTTCGACGCTGCGGCCGCCGCCGCCGGCGAGAACGCCCAATAGCCCACCGCTGCCAGGACCGCTGCGCGGGATATTTCCGTGAGCGTCCGGGTCATGGATGCGCCTTCGGCTTCTCGCTCGTGGCCTTGTCGTAGATCGCGGCCAGCTCGAATCGCGCCTGAATCTGGTAGGTTTCGATGCGCTGCTTCTGGCGCTCGAGTTCGTCGATCGCCAACGCCTGAAGAAAGCGATTCTGCCGTTCGGACAGCGCCGCCAGACGCTGTTGCAATTGGTCCATGCGCGCACGGATTGCCGCGACCCGCGTCGCGAACTCGCCGTTATTGGTGGGCATGCGGGCGCGCGCCTGCCTGACCAACACCGCGCGCTTTTGAGTTTCCAGGAGCGAGGCCTCCAGCTCTTTTACCGAGCGCCGCTCGTTCCAAAGCCTGGCCTTGAAGCTCTCCGACAGGCGCCAGTACATGACTCCCTTCTCGAGGCGGAGCTTGTCGCGCATGTCCGCCAAATCCGGGTCGTCCGGATGGGCCGCGAGGTAGTCCTCGACGCGCTTCAAGCGGGCCCAGGTCTTTTGCTCCTCCGGCGTGCCGAGCGCCGCCACGTCGTTGAGCTTCTCTATTTCGTTGATCCGCGACTCGAAGTCGACTCGCCGTCGGGTCAGGGCATCCAGATCGGTCGCCGCCATCACCGCATCGGCCTTCGGCACGCGCTCGTCGTAGGCGTGTTGGCGCGTGTCGAGCATGTCGTCGTACGCCGACACGTCCTCGCGCCAATCGTCCAGATTGCGGCTCATGAAATTGAGCTCGCGATAATTCTTGAGGCCCTCCTGGAATTCATTGCTGGCGAGCAGCTGATACAAGTAGCGCGACTCGGGCGCGTCGGGCAGCGTCTTGAGCTGCCAATACCAGGTGAGTGTATCCTTCTTGTCATCGTTCAACAGGCGATCGAGGAGTTTGCCGCTGCGAATTTGTTCGATCGAATCTTCGATGTGTTTCGATTCGGCATCGAAGGATTCGATCGCCGAATTGTAGTACTCGGCGGCTTGGCCGCTCGCGCCCAACTGATTGAAGGCGTAGGGCACCGTGAGGTAGGCCTCCTGCACGGCGGAATCGAGCAGATTGCGCTTGCGCAGCGCCATCCACGGCACCAACGCGCGCTTGAACTCGCCGAGCGCGGAGTCCGACCAACCGACGCCGAGTAGCGCCTTGCTCGAGTACGGACCTTCCAGGCGCACCCGCTCCAGGATCGGCCGGGCTTCGGCGGCGCGCTGCGCCTGGAGCAGCGCGAAGCCCAAAGCGAGATTCGCCTTGTCCCGCAAAGACAGCAATTCCTCGTTCGCGGTCTCCATCCGGCCCACCCGGTCGAGATACCGCGTGGCATCGCCGAGCCGCCCCTTGCGGACCAGGGCGACGCCCAGATTGAACTGCGCGTACGCGGTCCAATCGGGCGGCCCGTGCCAATTGCTTAAGGCCGCGATGGCATCGTCGTCGCGCCCCTGCCGCAGCATGATTTGCGCGAGCAGCATGTAGCGCTCCGCACTGATGCGCGGCTGAATCTTGTCCGACACCTGCCGCAGAGCCCGTTCGGATTCCTGCAGATAGCCGCGCTGGTACCAGACCTTGCCGAGATAGAACCACGCCTTGTTGCGCACTTCTTCGGAGGTTTTTCCCGCGAGCAGCGCCTCGAATATCTTGCCGGCCTCGACGTGCTCGCCCAACGACAGGTACAGCCCTCCGAGCAGCAACTCCGCCTCGCCTTCCGTGTGCGGCAGCCGGCCCAGTTCCTGCGCCGCCAGCAGCCGCGTGATCGAGTCGAAGTAATCATCCTGAAAGAAATAGAACAGCACGTCGCCGTACTGCAGATCCATGACCTCGTGCGGCGGCAGGCCGTTCGGGTCCGGCTTGACGTTTTTTGCCGCAACCGGGGCCTGCACCAGCGTCAGCAGCAAGCCGCCGAGGACAATCGGCCGAAGCGTAGAACTCATGCGCCGCACGTCATTCCCAGTCTTTGATCGTGAACTCTGGTTGGTGCTTCAAAACCTTGTCGGTGATTTTCAATTCCAGATACTTCGCGCCCACGCCCTTTCTGAAATTGATCGTGGCGCCGCGTCTGTAATCGCGGTCCATCGGTCCCTTGCCGGTGAAAAATGCCACCAGCTCGTGCTTGCCGACTTTCAGATTGCCGAGGTAGATTTGCTGCACGCCGCCCTTGAGCAGGGCGTCCGCCTCGCGGGCCGTGTACAGATAATTCTTTACTTCCTTGTTGTCTATTTTGACGGTGACCGAGTCCAGGGCGAAGAACGTCCCCACATCCATCGAGACGTACACCGCAACCTGCGTATTGGCGGGAAACAGCAATTCCTCCTCGAGCACGAACAAGTCCTTGTTGAGTTCGATGATGTCCTTTTTGACGCCCTGCACTTCCTGATCCAGGGTCTTGAAATCGGAGGTCGTCGCGCCCGAGGTTGCCGCCGGCGTCTCGGGTGGTGCGGCGGCAGGAGCCGCAGCGCTCGCCGGAGGGCCGGCTGCGGCGGGTGCGCTAGCCGCGGCCGCGTCAGCCGCGGACGCGCCGGCGAACAGCATTGCGCCCACGATGATCGAAACGACTCGAGACTTGAGATTCATAAGTGGCCTATCGTTTGCTCACGGGTTACTCGCGCAGTAATTCGCGTATTTTTTCCAGGTAGATACGGTCGTCGCCGGCCCTGAACCCGACGTGGGAATAGCGCACCACGCCCGATCGGTCGACCAGGATCGTCATGGGCATTTTTTCCAGAAGATAATCCCTGCCGATATTCGAACCGCCGGTATCGAACATGATCGGGTAGGAGACCTTCATCGCATCGGCGAATTCGCGCGCCCTACGCAGATCCTCGTCGACGGATACGCCGAGCACCACCAGTCCGGCGCGCTCGTACGTGGTGTTGATCTTGTCCAGCACCGGCATCTCCTGACGCGAATCTCCGGCCCAGCGCGCCCAAAAATTCAGCAGCACCACCTGGCCGCGGAATTCGGACAGCCGCAGGTTGGTTCCGGCGAGCGTTCTCAACACGAAGTCCGGCGCATCCTTGCCCACCATCGTCGGCGCGGCCGCCGGGGATGAGGCGGTCCACGCGGTGCTCACGATCAGGCTGCCCAGCAGCAATGCTTTACGCATGCGGCGACGCCCTCACCCACCTCACCGCTCGTGAACTGGTTAACATTGAGCCGGCGCCGACGCGCAGCGATACATCAATCACACTGGTAACCCCGCTGTCC
>DAINPA010000048.1:0-2965 GCA_036743675.1 Steroidobacteraceae bacterium | reverse complement strand
TGATCAGATCTTATGCAAAATCGCATATTGCGAGCCGCAGTGTCAACGCGCGGCCTTTGTGTTTGTGATGACGATATATGACTTGGCGCACATTCATGAATATTGATCGCAGCGGTTGCCGAGCGCACGCGGGCGCGTGCCGCCAAGCGCCGGCGGCGATTCGAAACATTTCATATGAAGCCGCGCCATTACACGCGACCGGCGTGCGGCAAACAATCTGTCGCCCGATTGAGACAGACTGCTTCGCTGCTGCTGCCGGAGCTTAGGTTCGGACCCGCGGCCGGACCCCTGCGCACTCAGCCGGGAACTTTTCCGTTCACGAGACTGGCGAGCGGCTGGAAGGAGATCAACGGATCCAATGCGGTCGCGCCGCTGCCCAACGTGTTGTTCAAGTTGGGTGACGGCCACAGGCTGGGCCAGAGGCCGACGGCCGACTGACCCGCCACCGTACCATGCAGCGCCAAGTAGTTGAGCACTACGATCTGCACCAGGTTCGGAACGTTGTTGCCCGCCGGGCTGCTGGTCGTGTTCTGCGAGCCGTCGGGATTCATGTAGCCCAACTGCAAGCTCATTTCCGGATTCTTCTGCGCCGGCAGCGGCTTAGCCTTCGGGTCGTACACCAGGAAATACGTGGCCGCGACATTTTGGTTATCCGCGGTCCACACGCCCTTGCCGCGACCCGCGACCGAACTGTCGATCGTGCCGTCGCTGGCGAGCGAGCCGTCGCTGAACACATAGATCATCACCGGCTTGCCCCTGATCGCGGCATACTGCAGCACCGCGCCAATGCAAGTGCCCAGAGCGAAATCGCGCGTCTCGCCGGTGGCGCGATCACCGGTGTGATAATCGAAGCCGTCCATTTGGATTGTGCCGGCCGCGGCATCACCGTTGATCACGAGCTTCATGATGGCGGCGGTCTTCTGGAAATCCGAATTGCCCATGTACTCGGCGGTGGAGAATATTCCGCCCGTGCCGACGATTTGTGGATCGATGTCCGGATCGATCGCGGCCGGACTCGGGTACCGGTTGAGCAGATACGCGGCCTTGGTGTAGGAACAAGCCTGGATCCCCGGAATTGCAACACCGTTCACCGTGCCGCCCAATGCGGCCGCATTCAATTGTGCCGCCGTGGTGCCCACGGGCAGTGTCGCACCGTTGACAAAGGCGTTCGAATACGCCGTCACCAGGCCGTACTTCGCGTCGCTGATGCGCTTCATCGACTGGAGCACGTTGGTGACGTCGGCCGAATTCGGCAGCAACGTACTCATTTGACCGGTATTGACCAAGCCCTGGGAGTCGGTAGCGTTCGCGATCTTGGTCGGCTGCGCGGCGATATTGATCATCGTCGGGGGCGCCATCGAGTTGCCGCCCGACACCGAACTATCGGAGCCGATCAGATCCAAGAGCGCGCCCCGGGCTCCCGCCTGCCAAATTCCGTACATCGGGTTATGAGGATTGGTGTTGGTGTCATTCTGCGACAGCGCCGGAATCACGGTGCCGGTGGTATTGGCCATCACCGAGGCGCCGATGCGGGTCTTGATGCCGCGCAGGTGTGCGCTGTCCGAATGAAAACGCAGTCCCAAGGTGCTGTCGACGAAGCTCTTCGCGCTCGAATTGGGAACCATGGTGCCCGGCAAGCCGAGCTTGCTGTAGCCGGCGACGCTCAAGAAATCGAGCTGACCGCCGGGTCCGCCGATCAACACGTTGGAACCCGCGATGTTGCCGCCGCCCGCGAGATCGAAACAGATGAAGGGAATCATGCCGGATCCGGCCGTGATTTGGCATGCGGAAACCGCCGACTGTATGTCGCAGGCCAGGGTGGCCTGGGTACCGCAGGTCTGCGCCTCGGCCACGCGCGGATTGGCGAGCAGCGAGTAGATCGACGGCAGCAGCACCGAGGCGCCTCCGGTCATGAAGCTCTGCGCGATGAATTCCCGGCGCGTCTTCGGCCGCGGATGATCCTGATGGCGGAGCGGTTCGTGTAGTCCCAGAGCCTTAGGTTTCCTGCGCATAATAAAGAGTCTCTTCGATTCCACTACTGCTTAATTGATCAATACGTCGGCATTGCCGAGCGCCGCGGCGCAGGTCGCGCTCGCCACCGCCATCACACGACCGGTGGATGAGCACGCGGTACTCGAGCAGAGCCTGCCGACCAAGAGATCGAGTTCGCCGGTCGCGCCCGTCAAGGTGGAGGCCAACGGCTGGGTCGTCAGTTGCCCGTTGCCCACCGCAAGCGTCGCCAGCGGTCCGGTCACAGCATCGATGCCCGCTTGGTTCGCGAACTGCGAGGCACCGAAGGTAACGCTCGGCGGAAAGATCTTCGCGCGCAGCGACGGGGTGGTCATCATTTGATTGCAATACTGGACCGCGAGCTGCGCAACGCCGACCTGGTTGGCGGAAGAGAATGCCTCGAGGGTGTTCACCGAAGGCAACTGCTGCTGCACGCTCTGGTATGTCGCGGTCACCGCCGCATTCGTGGTCGGCACGCCGGTGAGCGCGGAGAAGGTCGAATTGATCTGCGCGAAGGAGCGTACACCGACATCGGCCATGACCGGCCCCACGGGCGGTGGCGGCGTGACCGGAACCTGCTCGACGATCACGTTGGTCGCGCTTCCCAACTGATCGAATTGCAGGAAGAACCGGTCGGTCAAGGGTCCGTTCTCGAGGCCGATGACCGTGCCGATATTCGAAAGCACCTGGCCCTGAGACGTGTAGTTGGCCGCGGTCACCGTCGTATTGAGCGGAATATAGGCCTGGCCGACCAACGGGAGTGCGCCGTTGATGCCGATGCGCATGCCCTTGACGGGAATACTGGCCGGCTTCGCGGTGGAATCCAGTGAAATGAACGTCGGCTGATAGAACAGATAGCTGTAGCTGTCGTATTGACTTACCGTGAACATCACGTAGGCCTGAGGTACGTTGACGCCCGGCACGCTCGACACGTTGAACAGCATGTAATAGCGCT
>DAINPA010000047.1:0-16776 GCA_036743675.1 Steroidobacteraceae bacterium | reverse complement strand
GGGTCGACTTTACCCGTTCGCGGTCGCCCGCTGAATCCGCACTTGTCAAATCATTCGAAATCACGGAACCGACCCGCAAATCGGTGTTCGCCTGGATTCGACACACCGCACTGAAAACAGATACGTTGGACGAACTCGTTGGAACTTAGACGAAAGTTAGGCAAGCCATATTTCTGCTTCCTCGGATTCTCGTAAGTCCTTGAAAAGGTGGCGCTCCCTACGGGATTCGAACCCGTGTTCCAGCCTTGAGAGGGCCGTGTCCTAGGCCTCTAGACGAAGGGAGCGTCGGTTTGGATCTCAGGCCGCCTGAACCCAAGAGGGCTGGTAGTATACGGGCCAATTTTTTGGACTCAAGCGGAACCCCCTTTTTGAACCTACCGTCGACGCAATTCCCCCATGTAGTGATCCCTCGCGCCGAGCATTCGATATCGCGGGCCGCGATTTCGCCGAACGCCTTGAAGGTGCTGTATCGTCTCAACGAGGCGGGCTACGAAGCGTACCTGGTGGGCGGCGCGGTGCGCGATTTGCTGCTCGGGATCACGCCGAAGGATTTCGACGTGGCCACCAACGCGTTGCCCGAAGAGGTGCGCCGGTTGTTTCGAAATTGCCGGCTCATCGGCCGGCGTTTTCGCCTGGCCCACGTGCATTTCGGCAGCGAGATCATCGAGGTGGCGACTTTCCGCGCCGCAGCCGCGCCCGAGCGGGAGGATGCGGAGGATTCCGAGGTGGACGCTGAGGCGGGCCCGGTCGATGCCTCCGTTCATCGCGCGTTCGACACCACGGGCCGCATTTTGCGCGACAACATCTACGGTACGATTGAGGAAGACGTCTGGCGGCGGGATTTCGCCGCCAACGGCCTTTACTACAACATCGAGGATTTCTCGATTTGGGATTTCGTCGGCGGAGCGGCTGACGTCCGCGCGCGACGGCTGAAGCTGATCGGCGATCCGGAAACCCGCTATCGCGAGGATCCGGTGCGTATGTTGCGGGCCGTGCGCTTCGCCGCCAAGCTCGACTTCTCGATCGAACCCGGCACCGAGCAGCCGATCCGCGAACTCGCCTACCTGCTCGATGGGGTGCCGCCGGCGCGATTGTTCGATGAAGTTTTGAAATTATTCCTCTCGGGGTTCGGCGCCAAGTCGTTCGGGCTGCTGCACAGATACGGTCTTTTCGAACATTTGTTTCCGATGTCGGCCTCGGCCTTCGAACTGCCTCCCTACGCCTATGCGCGGGAAATGCTCGAATTGGGCCTTGCCAACACCGACGCGCGCATTCTCAAAGACAAGCCCGTCACTCCCACGTTCCTGTTTGCCGTTCTGCTTTGGAGCGCGGTGTTGCGCGAACTCAACGAACGGCAAGCGGGTCCCGCGCCGGATCTGTCGCAACTCATGCAGGCCTGCGATGCGGTCTTGAGGGCGCAGCAGTCGCGCGTCGCCATCCCGCGCCGCTTCGCCGTGCCCATGCGCGAGCTGTTGATGCTGCAGCCCCGCTTCAATCGCCGCAGCGGCGTCAAATCATTGAGCTTGCTGCAGCATCCGCGATTTCGTGCGGCTTATGATTTCTTGTTGTTGCGTGCTCAAGTCGGTGTGGTGGACCCGGAATTGGCGGCTTGGTGGACCAACATCCAATTACTGCCGCACGAGGAGCGTGTTGCCCTGGTGCAGGCGAGACCGGCAGAGCCGGCTGCGGAGGGCGCGTCGGCGGAACCGGGGCGCCGTCGGCGGCGCCGGCGGCGAGGCGGAGTGTCTCGAAGCTGATGGAAGCGATATGGCGCCCCGCCTACGTCGCGATCGGCAGTAATTTGAATAACCCGCGCGAGCGGGTGCAAGAGGCGTACGAACGAATCCGCACCCTGCCCGAGACGCGACTCGAATTGCGATCGCGCCTGTATCTCACCCGCCCCATGGGCCCCCAGGATCAGCCGGACTACGTCAATGCCGTCGTCGGTCTGGTGACTCAACTGAGTGCCCGCGCATTGCTCGACGCGCTGCTCGACATCGAGCGGGGGATGGGACGCGAGCGGCACGAGCGCTGGGGGCCGCGCCTGATAGATCTGGACCTCGTGTGGATGGTCGGCGCGCCGAGCGAGGAATCGGGGCCGACCCTGCCGCACCCCGGGGTGTCGACCCGCAACTTCGTCCTGTATCCTTTGAATGATATTGCTCCCACGCTCGATATTCCAGGGCACGGCCGCGTCATGGATCTCAAGCGGCTTGCGGGGGCGGACGGAATTAGTGTTTTGGAGCCCGAGAGCTGAGTACGTGAGCGCAACCCCGCACCGATTCATCGTCGTCGAAGGGCCGATCGGCGTGGGCAAGACCAGCCTCGCGCGGCGCCTTGCGGATTCCCTCGCCGGCCAGGCGCTGCTGGAACAAGCGGATCAAAATCCGTTTCTGGAGCGCTTTTACAAGAATCCGCGCGCGGCCGCGTTTCAGACGCAATTGTTCTTTTTGTTCCAGCGGGCACGCCAGCTGGAAGAGGTCCGCCAGGAGGATCTGTTCGGCGCGGTGCGGGTGGCGGACTTTCTTCTGGAGAAGGACCGCCTGTTTGCGCGGGTGACGCTTGATGATGCGGAATATGCCTTGTATGAACGCGTGTACGAGCGCGTGGTGGTGGATGCGCCGAAACCGGATCTGGTGGTGTATTTGCAGGCGCCCGCGGATGCGTTGATGGATCGCATCGCCAAACGCGGGATTCGCTACGAACAGCACATCGAGCGCGGCTATCTCGAAAAGCTCGCCGAAGGCTACGCTCGATTCTTCCACAGCTATGACGCCTCTCCGCTGCTGATCGTCAATTCCGCGGCCATCGATCCGGTGAGCAACGATGCCGACTATCAGTTGCTGTTCTCCGAGATCTGCAAGACGCGGCGCGGCCGGCATTTCTTCAATCCGGCCGGGCGCACGCTGCTGCCGAGTACCTAGGAGCCTGTCTGAGTATTCCGCTGGCGGGACGGGTTTGCCGCGTCGGCAGGCTTGGATTCGTGTTGCGCGAGGGCCCACCGCACGTGCTCGCGAACCAGGGGCGACGCGTCGTGCTCGCGCCGGCGCAGGGCGGCGAGCACCGCGGGCGAGCTCGGCGCATTGCCGAGCGCGACTGCCACATTGCGCAGCCAGCGCTCCCAGCCGATACGACGTATGGCGCTGCCGCGCGTCTTTTCCAGGAATTCCGCTTCGCTCCAATCGAATAGCGCAGCCAGCTGCGCGCGGTCGAGGCCGTGGCGCACCCTGAAGTCGGGTTCCGCGGTCGGGCGCGCAAACTTGTTCCAAGGGCACACCAGCTGGCAGTCGTCGCAGCCGTAGATCCGATTGCCGATGGCGCGCCGCCACTCGAGCGGAATCGATCCGGCCAATTCGATCGTCAGATATGAAATACAGCGGCGTGCATCCAAGCGGTAGGGGGCGACTATCGCACCGGTGGGGCAGGCCGGCAGACAGGCGTTGCAGGACCCGCAATGCGCGCTGCTCGATTCATCGGTGGGCAAAGCGATATTGAGATAAATCTCGCCGAGAAAGAAATAGGAACCGGCATCGCGATCGATCAGATTGGTGTGTTTGCCGATCCACCCCAATCCGGCGTTGCGTGCCAGAGCCTTCTCCAAAACCGGCGCGCTATCGGTAAATGCGCGGAAGCCAAACGGCCCGATGCGCTCGCCGATGCGCTCGCAGAGCCTTTGCAGGCGCCGGCGCATGAGTTTGTGGTAGTCGCGGCCAAGCGCATAGCGGGACACATAGGCGCTGGCGCCATCGGCGAGCGTCGCGTGCGCGTCGCTTGCATCCGCGGGCCAATAGTTCAGGCGCGCGCTGATGCAGCTGACCGTTCCCGGTACGAGCTCCGCGGGCCGCGATCGTTTGCGGCCGTGGCGGGACATGTAGCGCAGCTCGCCGTCGAAGCCGGCACGCAGCCAATCGAGAAAATGCGCCTCGTCCTCCGCCAGATCGATATTGGCGACTCCGATCCGCGCGAACCCCAACTCGAGTCCCCAGCGTTTGATGTCGGCCGCCAACGTCGCCGGGTCGAATGCGCCGGACTGGCCCGGGGCAGCGGGGTCTGCGGCGGGGCGCAGCCCGGCCGGATGCCCCGCCGCGGGGTTGTTGTCTTTGCTCATGAGACAAGGCTACGCGCGGCGCCGGTATAATGGCCAATCACGGCCATTCCCTGCGCCGGTGGACGACGGCATGTCGGCATCCGAAATCGAACTCAATCTGGCGGATGCCGAGGCCACCGATGCCTTGGGCGAGTCGCTCGCGCGCGCCTTTCCCGGTGCGCCGCGCGGCTGCGCGGTGCTGTACCTGCGCGGCGAGCTGGGTGCGGGGAAAACCAGCTGCGCCCGCAGCTTACTGCGCGCCCTTGGGGTCGGCGGCCTGATCCGCAGTCCGACCTTTACTCTGCTCGAATCGTACCGGCTGGGAGCAGTGACCTGCATCCATGTGGATCTCTATCGGCTGCATTCCCCGGTCGAAGTGGACGAACTCGGTTTGCGTGACCACTTGAATCCGGGTTGCCTGATGTTGATCGAGTGGCCGGAGAAGGGCGGGGACGTGCTGCCTGCCGCCGACCTCGAATTGACCCTCGCGTATGCGAACGGCGGACGTCGTGCCAGGCTACAGGCCCGCACGGCGCTTGGAATGGCATGGCTCGATCTCCTTCGGCAGAACACTAAATTAGTTCCCTATGTATCTAATTTAACTTGAAAAATACAGCGGTTGCAGGTTAACTTATGTTGCATGAGATCTGCGCCGGCCGTCGTTGCCTTGTTGTTGCTGCTCGGTACTGCGGTAGGGGCCCCGGCGCACGCGGTCGAGGTTCGTGCGGTTCGCTTGTGGACGGAACCGGAAAGCACCCGGATCGTTCTGGACCTGTCGGGTAGCGCGCAGCACAGCCTGTCGGTGCTCACCAATCCGGATCGGATCGTGCTCGACCTCGCCGGAGCGCGCCTCGCGAGCGGTTCGCGTACGCCGCAGCCTGTCGGGGTGGTCAAGCAGGTTCGCATGGCGCACCGCCCGTCCGGTGAGCTGCGGATCGTGTTCGATCTGTCGCGCTCGATGCGCGCCAAGAGCTTCATGGCGCCGCCCAACAAACAATACGGCTATCGATTGGTCATCGATTTGGGCGGCACGGCGAGCGCCGATACGCCGGTCAAGGTGCCGCACGCCCGCCCGGATGCCCGCGACCTCATCATCGCCATCGATGCCGGCCATGGGGGCGAGGATCCCGGCGCCATCGGCAAGAACGGCACGCGCGAGAAGGATGTGGTGCTCGCCATTGCGCGCGCGCTGGCGCAGCGCGTCGATGCGGAGCCGGGAATGAAAGCCTTCCTGACCCGCAATGGGGACTACTTCGTACCGCTTCGCGACCGCATGCGGCGCGCCCGCGTGCAGCAGGCCGATCTGTTCGTGTCGATCCATGCCGATTCGATTCGCGATCGCAGCATCGACGGCTCGTCGGTGTACATCCTGTCGCAGCGCGGCGCGACCGACGAGGCCGCGCGCTGGCTAGCCGAGCGCGAGAATGCATCGGACTTGATCGGCGGCGTCTCGTTGGAGGACAAGGGCGATGTGCTTGCCTCGGTATTGTTGGATTTGTCGCAATCGGCTTCGTTGAGCGCGAGCCAGGCCGCCGCCGCACGCGTGCTGCATCAGCTGAATCTGGTCGGGGAGATCCGTAAGCCGATGGTTCAGCAGGCCCGTTTCGTGGTGCTGAAGTCTCCCGATATTCCCTCGATGCTGGTCGAGACGGCCTACATATCGAATCCGGCGGAGGAGCAGCGCCTGCGCGGCCTCGCCCATCAGGCCACGCTCGCCGGCGCCATCCACCAGGGATTGCGCGCTTATTTCTATTCCGACCCGCCCGCCGGCACGCGAATTGCGCAACTCGCCGCAGAGACGCCGCGTCAGGCGCTGGCCACCGCGGGCGACGCCGGCGGCTGATTCGCCGAAGACCCAACGTTCGCTACCCTCGGGCGCGCTGTGCGAAAATGCGCAATCCCGAGGTGGCCCTTGCCGATTCAGATTCTTCCCGATGAGCTGATCAATCAAATCGCGGCCGGCGAGGTGGTCGAGCGGCCGGCGTCCGTGGTCAAGGAACTGGTGGAAAACGCGCTCGACGCGGGCGCGCTGCGCATCGAGGTGGAGCTCGAGCGGGGCGGGTGCGCCCTGATCCGGGTGCGCGACGACGGCATCGGTATCGAACCCGCGGAAATGGGCCTCGCACTGGCGCGGCACGCAACCAGCAAGATCTCCTCGCTGCAGGAATTGGAGCGCGTGGCCACGCTCGGATTTCGCGGCGAGGCGCTGCCGAGCATCGCCTCGGTGTCGCGCCTGACCTTGACATCGCGATCGAGGCACGCTGAGCACGCGTGGACCGTGGAGGCCCGGGATGGCGAGCTCGGCTCGCCCGCGCCCGCCTCGCATCCGCCGGGCACCAGCGTCGAGGTCCGCGATCTGTTCTTCAATGTGCCGGCGCGCCGCAAGTTCCTGCGCAGCGAGGCGACCGAGTACCACCATGTGCTGCGCATGTTGGAGCGTTTGGCGCTGTCGCGCTTCGAAGTCGGCTTCGCTCTGGTTCACAATGGCAAGACCGTGTGGAGTTTGCCGCCGGCCGCCTCACATGCGCAGCGTTTGGCGCGAGTATCGAAGCTCTGCGGCGAGGAGTTCGCCGCGCATGTGCTCGAGCTGCGCCACGATACGGAGAGCCTGCGCTTGTCGGGCTGGTTGGCGCTGCCGACCTTTTCCCGCAGCCAATCCGATCTGCAATTCGCCTTCCTCAACGGGCGTTACGTGCGCGACAAGCTCATTGCCGGCGCCGCGCGCCTCGCCTATCAGGATGTGCTGTTCGGCGGCCGCTTCTGTGCCTACGTGCTGTACTTGGAGTTGGATCCGATGCTGGTCGACGTGAATGCCCATCCGCAAAAGCTCGAGGTGCGATTTCGCGATTCGCGCCGCGTGCATGATTTTGTGTTTCGCACCCTGGAGCGAGCGCTCGCAGGCACTCACCCGACCGCGGAATCCGCAGGCAGCGCGCCTCTCGATTGGCTGACCGGCAGTGCGAAGTATGCGGACACTGCGCCGAATCAGTCGCGCTTCGTGCTGCCGGAGGGGCGGGCCAACCGAGCCGCCGACGCGTACCGCAGCTTCGTCGGCGAGGCGGTTGCGCAGGCGACGCCGCTGCGCGAGGAGGGGCCGCGCGACGCGCGCGAGGCGCCGCTCGGCTTTGCGGTGGCCCAGCTGCACGGGGCCTACATATTGTCCCAGACCGCGGACGGCATGGTCTTGGTGGACATGCATGCGGCGCACGAGCGCGTCATGTACGAGGATATGAAAAAGCTGCTGGCCGGGAACACCGCGCAGCAGCAGCTGCTGATGCCGGAGATCCTGCACGTCACGCCGGCGCAGGCCGAAGCCGCCGAGCTGCATGCGGCGGAATTCGCGGCGCTCGGCTTCATCGTAACCCGGTGGGCGCCGGACCAATTGGCGTTGCGGGCGATTCCGAGCCTATTGGCGGGACGGGATCCGGGCGGCGTGGTGCGCGACGTGCTCTCGGATCTGGTTGCAACGGGACACTCGCGGCGCGTCGAGGAGTCCATCAATCATTTGCTGGGCACTGCGGCCTGTCACGCGGCAGTGCGGGCACAGCGCAATTTGAGCATCCCTGAAATGAACGCGTTGCTGCGCCAAATGGAGCGCACCGAGCGCGCCGATCAATGCAATCACGGCCGCCCGACCTGGGTGCGCCTGTCGCTCTCGGATCTCGACCGGCTGTTCCTGCGCGGACGCTGATGGGCGAAGCCTCGAAGCAGCGGTCGCCGGAACGCCGTCGTGCGCTCTTGTTGATGGGTCCGACCGGGACCGGCAAATCGGATCTGGCGCTTCGGCTTGCGAGCCGGCTGCCGTTCGAAATCGTCAGCGTCGACTCGGCTCAGGTGTATCGCGGCATGGATATCGGGACCGCCAAACCGGATCTCGATACGCGCCGAGCCATTGCGCACCACTTGATCGACATACGCGATCCGGCGGTGAACTATTCGGCGGGCGAGTTCGTGCGCGATGCGAACCAGGCCATGCAGGATATCTGGCGGCGGGGCCGGCAGCCGTTGCTGATCGGCGGCACCATGTTGTACTTCCATGCGCTCACACTCGGGCTGGCGGAGCTGCCGGAGGCGGACGCGCGCGTGCGCGCGCAAATCGATGCGCAGGCGGCGGCGGGCGGATGGGCGACAGTGCATGAGGAACTTGCGCGGGTGGACCCGGCGGCGGCGGCCCGCATTCATGTCAATGATCCGCAGCGCATACAGCGCGCACTCGAGGTGTATCGAGTGACAGGCCAGCCGATCACACATCTACAGCAAAGCCGCACATCGGCCTTCGCCGGGGTGGATGTCACGGAGATCGCGGTGGCGCCGCTCGAGCGAACCGTTCTCCACCACAGGATCGAATCGCGGTTCCTGGCGATGCTGGCGGCGGGCCTGTTGGACGAGGTGAGCGCGCTGCGCGCGAGAAACGACCTGAGCGCGGAACATCCGTCGATGCGCGCGGTCGGATATCGGCAGGTGTGGAGTTATTTGGCGGGGCAGTGCGGTTTGGAGGAGGCCAAGGAACGAGCAATTGTCGCAACGCGACAATTGGCCAAACGTCAGCTGACATGGCTGCGGCGGCGCGAAAGGCTGCAATGGTTCGATGCCATGCATCCTGATGTGGCAGCGAATGTCATGAGCGCACTGTTCAGGAGCGGATTCGCCGAGTGATCAACCATTTAACGCTGCCGGGTGCCCCTGTGCTAGGATTCAACCGGTATTTGCCTGACGCAAGGAAGTGACAAGCAGCGTCAATGAAACAAAAAACAAGGAGCTCTCCCATGGCCCGTGGCCAGTCTCTTCAAGACCCTTTCCTGAATGCCCTTCGCAAGGAACGTGTGCCGGTTTCAATTTATCTCGTGAACGGCATCAAACTCCAGGGACAGATCGATTCTTTCGACCAGTTCGTCGTCCTGCTGAGGAACAGCGTCAGTCAGATGGTCTATAAGCATGCCATTTCCACCGTCGTACCGGCCCGCAATGTGCGTTTGCCGACGGGCGAGGACGGCGAAGTGACGGAACCAGCCATTGTCGAGTGAGCCATTGCCGAGTGAGCGACGGTCGAGTGAGTGGTAGGCACTCCGCAGTTGTTTGAACGCCCCCGGGGTGGCGAACGGGCCATCGTGGTCAGTGTCGGCATCGGGCGCCCGGTGGACCCGCATGATACGGCGGAATTCCAGGCATTGGCGGCCTCCGCGGGCGCATCGAGCGTCGGACTGATCTTGGCGTCCCGGGCGCGCCCCGACCCGAAGTATTTCGTGGGCTCGGGCAAAGCCGAGGAAATCCGCGCGTGCGCCGATCAGCACAATGCCGACCTCGTGTTGATCGATCAAACCCTGAGTCCCAGCCAGGAGCGCAACCTCGAAAAACTCACAAATCGTCGAGTTTTAGATCGTAACGGTTTGATTTTAGATATTTTTTCCCAGCGAGCGAGAAGTTTCGAGGGTAAGCTGCAGGTCGAACTGGCGCAGCTTTCGCATCTTTCGACGCGTCTGGTTCGGGGCTGGACGCACCTCGAGCGGCAGAAGGGCGGCATCGGTCTGCGCGGCCCGGGCGAGACGCAGCTGGAAACCGACCGGCGCTTGATCGCCAAACGGATTCGAACTCTGCGCACCCGCCTGGAGAAGCTGGCGCTACAGCGGGACACGGGGCGGCACGTCAGGCGAGAGGTTCCCGTTCCCACGGTCGCTCTGGTGGGCTACACCAATGCCGGCAAGTCGACGCTGTTCAATGCCTTGACGGGCTCCGAAACCTACGTGGCCAACCAGCTGTTCGCCACCTTGGATCCCACGGTACGGCGGATCAAATTGGCCGGAGTCGGCGAGGTGGTGCTCGCCGACACCGTCGGCTTCGTCAGAGCGCTTCCGCATGAGCTCATCGCGGCCTTTCGCTCGACGCTGCAGGAGGCGCGCGACGCGGATTTATTGCTGCATGTGGTCGATGCCAGCGATCCGTTGCGCGACCAGCGTATCGAACAGGTGCGCGAGGTGTTGCGCGGCATAGGGGCGGGTGACATCCGCGAGCTGCTGGCATTCAACAAAATCGATCTGATCGAGGCGGCGGCGGGCGCCGAAACGGCGCGGGTGGTGGCCGGCGCCGACGGCATACCGGCACGCGCCTGGGTCTCGGCGGTCACCGGCGCAGGGCTCGACGGTTTACGCCAGGCGATTGCGCAGGCCGTGCGGCCCAATCAAGTCAGGCGCACGCTGCATCTTGCGATGCCGGCTGCGGCGGTCAGATCCGATCTGTACCGGCGCAATGCGGTGCGCGCCGAGCGGCAATTGGACGACGGCAGCTGGGAAATCGAGGTCGAACTCGATGAGGCCGAGATCGCCAAATTGCTGGGGGCGGCTGGAGTGCATCTTGTGGATGTCGGCGTCGCAAGGCGCGAACAGCGCGTGGCATAGCCAAGGCATGCGTTGGATCGGGATCGGCTGGTAGAATAACCGGTTCCTCATACTTGGCCTTGGCTTAAAACAATCTTTTTTCGCAACTTAACTTAGGCATACGCATGGCTTGGAACGAACCCGGCGGCGAGAAACGCAATCCTTGGAATCGCCCGCAACAGTCGCAAAACGACCTGGACGACGTGCTGCGCAATCTGCAGCGGCGCATCGCCGCGCTGTTCGGGCGCAGCGGCGGCTCGGGCGGCGGCGCCGGGCAAAGTTCGCCCAATTTTGGCAAGGGCCTGGGCACCGTCCTTGCGCTGCTCGGCGCCGTGTGGATCGGCAGCGGCGTTTATCGCGTCGATGCGCAGGAGCGCGCCGTCATTCTGCGATTCGGGAAGTACGTGCAAACGATGGGTCCCGGCTACAACTGGCATCTGCCGTGGCCGATCGAACGCCGAATCATCGTCAATGTGTCGCAGCAATACAGCGTGCGGGACGATGCGCGCATGCTGACCGCGGACACCAACCTGGTCGAGGTCACCTCCGCGGTTCAATACACGCAACCGAATCCGCTCAAATATCTGTTCAAGGTCAAGGGCGTGGACGAAACCTTGACGCAGGTCAGCGAGAGCGCCATGCGCGAGGCGGTGGGACAGGCTTCGCTCGACCGGGCGCTGGCATTTGATCCGGCGATCACCGATCGGGCCAGGGTGCTGCTGCAGCGCACGCTCGACAACTACGATATCGGAATTCACATCGTCAGCGTCACGCTGGGGGAAGTGATCGTCCCCGAGCCGGTGCAGGACGCGCAGCGCGACGCCATCAAGGCGGACAAGGACCGCCAGCGATTCCAGCAGGACGCGGAGACGTACCGCAACGACGTCGTGCCGCGAGCGCGCGGCGCGGCGGCGAAGGAGATTCTGGATGCGGAGGCCTATAAGCTGCAGGTACTCGCGCTGGCGCGCGGCGAGACCTCGCGCTTCGATCAAGTGCTGGCGCAATATGAACACGCGCCGGCGGTCACGCGCGAGCGCATGTATCTCGAGGCCATGGAAAACGTCTACAAGAATTCGCGCAAGGTCATCGTCGACACCAAGAACTCCGGCAACATGCTGTATTTGCCGCTCGATAAATTGATATCGGCCGGGCCGCAATCGATCACCATGCCCAATGACACGCTCACGGTGCCCGCTCGTGCGCCCGAAGCACAAGCCTCGCCCCCCGAGGATCCGGCGCGTGCGCGAGGGGTGCGCTGATGCAATCCAAAGTTCTGTATGCATTGCTGGGGCTGGTCGCTGCCATCCTGCTGGTGCGCGCCAGTGTGTTCATCGTCGACGAGGGGCAGCTCGCGATCAAATCGACCGGCGGCGAGATCGTCGATTGGCAAATTTCGCCCGGCCTGCATTTTCGCATCCCGCTGGTCAACGAGGTGACTCGCTTCGACGGGCGCATATTGACCCAGATGTACCAGTCGGAGCATTTCTTGACGCGCGAGCAAGAGCAGCTCAATATCGATTTCTACGTGAAGTGGCGCATCAATAATCTGCGCCGCTACTACGAATCGACCGGCGGCACCGAAGATGTCGCGAATGCGCGCCTCGGCGAGACCATCAGGGACAGCATCAAGACGGTGGTGACGCAGCGCACCTTGCAGCAGGTGGTCACCGCCGAACGCGCCGAATTCACCGATGCAATGATGAAGACCGCCCGCCCTTTCGCTGAGCAGTTGGGCGTCGAGCTCGTCGATGTGCGCATCACCAAGATCGATCTGCCGCAGCAGGTCCAGGATTCGGTGTTCGAGCGCATGCGCGCGACCTTCAAGGCGCAGGCGGCCAAGCTGCGCGCCGAAGGCGTCGAGGCGTCGGATCGCATCCGGGCGGAGGCGAACAAGCAGCAAACGCAGATCCTGGCCGACGCATCCCGGCAAGCGAGCGAAATCCGCGGTCAGGGCGATGCCTCGGCCAGCGAGGTGTACGCCAAATCGTACTCGAAGAATGCGGAGTTCTATAGTTTCTACCGCAGTATGCAATCGTATCGCGATGCGATAGGCACTTCGGGGGATTTGCTGGTGATTCCGCCGGAAAACGCCTACTTCAAGTATTTCAACAAATCGCAGTCGCAGTCGCAGCCGCAGCGCTAGCCGCTCGGCATGGCGATGCAGATCGGCTGGGGCGAATTGGGGCGTTATCTGGGCGGCGCCTTTGCTTTGTACATGGTGCTCGAGGGCGTGTTTCCGTTCCTGAATCCCGGCGGCACCAAGCGTCTTTTGGCGAAGCTGGCGCAGGCCGAGCCCAATCACTTGCGCTGGGGCGGATTGATCAGCATGGTGGTGGGACTCGTCTTGCTATGGATGGCGCGTAATGGGTAAGAATCTGGTCGTTATCGGCTTGCAGTGGGGCGATGAGGGCAAGGGCAAAGTGGTCGATTTGCTCACCGACCAAGCTCAGGCCGTGGCGCGGTTTCAGGGCGGCCACAACGCCGGCCACACGCTGGTCATCGGCGGCAAGAAAACCGTTTTGTCCCTGATACCATCGGGGATTCTGCATCCTCACGTGCAGTGTCTGATCGGCAACGGCGTGGTGCTGTCGCTGGAGGCGCTGTTCAAAGAGGCGGAAATGCTGATCGGGCAGGGTGTGCCGGTGTTCGAGCGCCTGCGGGTGAGCCCCTCGTGTCCGTTGATATTGTCCTCGCATGTGGCGCTCGATCGCGCGCGCGAGAAGGCACGAGGCGCCAACGCCATCGGCACCACCGGGCGCGGCATCGGCCCGGCATACGAGGATAAGGTGGCGCGGCGCGCGCTGCGCGTCGCCGATCTGTTTCACCGCGAACGCTTCGCCGCCAAATTGGGCGAGATCCTCGACTACCACAACTTCGTTTTGCAGCACTATTTCAAAGCACCGCCGATCGATTTTCAACAGGTGCTCGAATCCAATCTCGCGCTCGGCGAACGCCTCAAGCCGTTGGTGGCGGACGTCACGGGCATCCTCGAGCAATTGAGCGTCGAGGGCCGAAACGTGCTGTTCGAAGGCGCCCAGGGGGCGATGTTGGACGTCGATCTGGGAACCTATCCCTTTGTCACCTCCTCGACCACGAGCGCGGGCGGAGCCGCTCCCGGAACCGGAATTGGACCGCGGCGGTTGCACGAGGTTCTCGGCATCGTCAAGGCCTACACCACGCGAGTCGGCGCCGGGCCGTTCCCCACTGAGCTGTTCGACGAATACGGCGAACATTTGTCTCGGGTGGGCCATGAATTCGGCTCGGTCACCGGACGGCAACGCCGTTGCGGCTGGTTCGACGCGGTGGCGCTGCGGCGCTCGGTCGTGCACAGCAGCTGCTCCTCGTTGTGCGTCACCAAGCTCGATGTCCTGGATGGTCTCGATTCCATCCGCGTGTGCGTGGGCTACAAGATCGGCGGTGCCGTCAGGCTTACCCCGCCGCTGCTATCCGAGCAATTCGGGGATTGTGAAGCGGTGTACGAGGATCTGCCCGGATGGAAGGAAAGCAGCGTCGGTGCCACTCGATACGATGATTTGCCGGCCAGCGCCCGCAGCTATCTCGAACGGCTGCAAGCCCTGGTCGGGGTGCCGATTCACATCATCTCCACCGGTCCCGATCGCGATCAGACGATCTTTCTCAAGCACCCGTTCGGTTAGCGGCCCCTCGGGGCGCGGTTGCGGCCATGCTAAAATCCCACCGATGATTGATCGATTCACCCCGCTGTTGGCCGAGCGACCGTGGCTGCTCGCCGACGGCGCGACCGGCAGCAATCTTTTCGAACGCGGCCTGCAATCGGGGGATGCGCCCGAATTGTGGAATGCCGATCATCCGCAGCGCATCGCCGACTTGCAGCACGCCTTCATCGATGCCGGGGCGGACATCATCCTGACCAATACCTTCGGCGGGACGCGCCACCGACTGAAACTCCACAAGGCCGAGTCGCGCGTTGGAGAGTTGAACGAGAGGGCGGCGCTCATTGCCCGCAAAGAAGCCGATCGCGCCGGACGCGTGGTGCTGGTCGGCGGGAGCATGGGGCCGACCGGGGAGATTCTCGAGCCGCTGGGGCCGCTCAGCGCGGCGGCGGCGCAAGACGCGTTTGCCGAACAGGCGGTGGCGCTCGAGCGCGGCGGGGCGGACGTTCTGTGGATCGAAACCATGTCGTCGGTCGAGGAGACCGAGGCGGCGATTGCCGGCGCCCGCGCCACCGGCTTACCCGTGGTCGCGACCTTGAGCTTCGACACCAACGGGCGGACGATGATGGGCATCACGCCGTTCGATCTGGCGGCATTGCATCGGCGCAACCACCTCGCCGCATGCGGCAGCAATTGCGGCGTCGGCCCCTCGGAACTCGTCGCGTCCATCGTCAATCTTGCGACGGCGTCGGACACTGCGGCGATTCTGGTCGCCAAGGCGAACTGCGGCATTCCGCAATTCGTGGACGGCGCCATCCGATTCAACGGAACCCCCGAATTAATGGCGCAATACGCCTGCCTGGCCTTGGATGCCGGCGCGCGCATCATCGGCGGCTGCTGCGGCACCACGCCCGAACACCTGCGCGTCATGCGTCGCGCGCTCGAGTCCCAGGTGCGCGGGCCGGTGCCGGATCTGGCGACCATCGAAGCGAAGTTGGGGGCGATTTCGAGCGGCGCGACGGCGCAATTGCGCGGCGAAATGGACCGCCAGGCGGGAGCCGCCGCCGGTGCCACCGGCAGGCGCTCGACCGGGCGCCGCGGCTCGCGCGCCTAGCGCGGATCAGCGGAACAGCTTCAGAGCATTCTCCAGGGTTTTCAGGACACCCCACAGCAGCGGCACTCCGACCGCGAGCCACAGAAAGACGAGCCGTGTTTTCATGATGCCGACCTCGAGGATGCCGAACCCTTGGGGCCGGGCGACTCCGGGCGGTAATGGTATTTTTCGTCAACCGCACGCATTGCGAGATTGCAAATCAGACCGACCAGCAGCAGCGAGCACATGATGTACATGGTGACCGAGTAGGCCTGGGCTTTCGGCACGCCGCTGTCGATCTGGTACTGACGAATGTAATTCACCAGCACCGGTCCCAGAACTCCCGCCACCGACCACGCGGTCAACAGCCGGCCGTGGATGGCGCCGACGTGCATGGTGCCGAAAATGTCGCGCAAGTACGCCGGGATGGTCGCGAATCCGCCGCCGTACATCGACAGAATCACGGCGAACGCAGCGACGAACAGCGCGATCGAGCCGAGATGCCCGAGCGTCGGAACGGCCGAGTAAAGCAGAATGCCGAGCGCAAAGAATACGACGTAGGTGTTGCGCCGGCCGATATAGTCGGATACCGACGCCCAGATGAATCGGCCGACCATGTTGAACAAGCTGAGCAAGCCGACGAAACCCGCCGCCGCCGCCGGCGTGACCCGTCCGCTGAAAATCTCCTGGATCATCGGCGAAGCCTGTCCCAACACGCCGATGCCGGCGCTCACGTTCATGCACAACACGCCCCACAGGAGCCAGAATTGCGGGGTGCGCCACGCCATGGTGTCCGCCACGTTGGCCTTGGTCACCAGCGAGCGCGGTTCCATGGGCTCGACCCACCCGACCGGCTTCCAATCATTGGCGGGTACCCGCACCGAGTAAACGCCGATCAGCATGAACATGAAGTAGATGACGCCCATGGTGACGAAAGTCTCGAGCACCCCGTTGGACGCCGCAGTCTTGAAGTGTTCCATCAGCATGATCGATAGGGGCGCCGCGATGAGCGCGCCGCCGCCAAAGCCCATGATGGCCATGCCGGTCGCCATGCCCGGTCGGTCGGGAAACCATTTGATCAGCGTGGAAACCGGCGAGATGTAGCCGATGCCGAGTCCGCAGCCGCCCAGCACGCCGTACCCCAGGTAGAGCAGCCAGAGCTGATGAAAGCGAATGCCGAAGGCGGATACGATGAATCCGCCGCCGAAGCACAAGGCGGCCGTCAACATCGACTTGCGCGGCCCCACTTTGTCAACCCAGTGTCCGAACACGGCGGCCGACAGGCCGAGAAAGGCGATCGCGATGGAAAACGTCCAACCCACCTCGGTCAGTTTCCAATCGCCGGGCGCCGAATGGTTCAATCCGATGAGTTTGGTGAGCGGTAAATTGAAGGTCGAGAACGCATATGCCTGACCGATCGACAGATGCACCGCGAGGGCCGCGGGCGGCACCAAAAAGCGGTTGTAGTCCGGGGGCGCGACGGTACTTTCTCGATCCAAGAAGGCTGCGGGCATGGGGATTCCCCGGATATCGTTGGTCAGGGAGCAACATCGACTATGCCCCAGAGAGGGGCAACTTGCCACTGCGACGCGC
>DAINPA010000046.1:0-17752 GCA_036743675.1 Steroidobacteraceae bacterium | reverse complement strand
TGCGCTTGCGCCCGTGCCTGGTCATTGAACATTGCGTGCAAATTATTGATGCAGCACAATCTGGCGGTTGAAGCCCGCACTGTCCGGTACCTAATGACGTGTCCCTAATCTATGCAGCTCACTCTTTTTACCGACTACTCTATGCGCGTGCTTGTCTTTCTTGGCGCGCATCCCGATCGACTGTGCACCATCTCTGAAGCCGCCGAGGCGTACCGCATTTCCGGTAACCACCTGATGAAGGTGGTCAATCGTCTTTCCTCGGGTGGCTACATCGAGACCGTTCGGGGCAAGGGCGGCGGCATGCGGCTTTCACGTGCGCCCAACATGATCAATCTCGGTGATGTGGTGCGTCACATGGAAGACCGTTTCGACATCGTCGAATGCTTTAACGAAAAATACCAGGACTGCCCTCTGCTTCCTGCGTGTACGCTCAAGTCAGTTCTTGCGGATGCGCACCGCAATTTTATGGCGACACTGGACCGCCACTCGCTGCAGGATGTCCTGGGAAACTGGGTCAGCGGCAGGTTCGCGCTCGCCAAAGGCGTGCCAGTTTCCATCAAGTCGGTCGTCAGGAAGCGTGCCGTTCGGTAACGGACGCTTGCACTATGCAACAGCTCGATCTGAGCGCGGTAGTCGAGCACTAGGATCCGTGTTCGTCGACGTGAAGGTTGCATAATCTAAAGAAATCGGCCGAAACGTTCTCAGGGTATACGAAGAAGATGCGTAAGCACGTGTTGGATATTGAGAGCCTGCGGCATCGCGCTCGATGTCGTAAACTCCCGATCCATGGTCAAATTGTTCTCGCGCCTGCCGATGCGGGCGCTGTATGCATTTGCCGGGTTTCTCTACTTTCTCGCGTATTACGTGGTGCGCCACCGCCAGCATGTCATCCGCGAACAGTTGGCCAAGGTCTTTCCGACACTCTCCGAGGCCGAGAGCGGCGCGATCCACCGGCAATTTCTCAAGAATTTTTGCGATGTCATGGTGGAAGTGCTCAAGTCGGTGTCGATGAGCCCCGAGCAAATGAGCTCGCACATCCGCATTCTCAATCTGCAGGCGGCGCGCGGCTACTTGGACGGCGGGCAGTTGGTCATGTTCGTGACTTCGCATTTGTGCAATTGGGAGTGGCTCCTGCAGGGCGTCACGCTGCAGCTCGGCTATCCGGTGGATGCCGCCTACAAGCCGCTGCACGATGCCTGGGCGGAGCGCTTGATGCGCAAGGTCCGTTCGCGCTTCGGCGCGCGGCTGATTCCGGCGAAGGAGCTGCTCGCTGATATTTTGCAGCGTCGCGGCATCGTTCGCGCGGTGGCGATCAACGCGGACCAGGCGCCTGTGTCGACGGACAAGCGCTACTGGAGCCAATTCCTGGGCCAGGAAACCGCCTTTTACGTGGGCGCTGAACAGATCGCCCGCGCAACCCGGTTGCCCATCCTGTATCTGGTGATGCGACGGGTGAGGCGCGGTTATTACGAGGTTGAATTACGTCCGCTGTGGGACGGACGCGAGACGCTGCCGGCGAATGCCATCACCGAGCGCTACGCGCGGGCATGCGAGCGCGACGTGCTCGATCATCCCGCCGATTGGTTGTGGTCGTACCGGCGCTGGCGCCTGAAGAAGCCGCTGTACGGCGCGGATTGATCGGCGGCTGGCGTCCCGGCGGGGCGCCGAGCGGCTCAATGCTTGAGCTTGCCCTGAAGGTGCTTGGCGAGCTCCGCGACGGTGGGGTGATCGAAGAGTTCGGTGAGATCGATGAGCCCGGGGAAATCGCGATCGATGTTCTCGTGGATTTCGATGAGCTTCAAGGAACTTGCGCCGATCTCGAACAAGTTGTCGTTCACCTCGATGCGCTTTCCCGGCAGGGCGGCTTCGCAAATCGCCTGCAGCCTTGCTTCGAGCTCCGAACCCAGCACATGAAGTCCGGTGTGCGCCTCGCGCAGCGCCCGCAGCTGGGTTAACTCCGCATCGAACTCGCCCGCGACATGCGCCTGCTCCAGGAGGTGCCGCTGCACCTTGCCGCTGGTGGTCTTCGGGATGCGCTTGACGGGAATGACTTGCGCGACCTCGAGCCCGGTATGCTCGTTGATCAGGCGGCCGACCGTCGCGGCAGTGGGCAGGAATTCCTCGAGGCTGCCGCGATGCAGGACGAACACCACCAGCTCCTCGCCTTGGGTGCCGGCCTTGGCGACGCCCGCGGCCGCCACCTTGTTGAGATCGAGCCCCGGGGCCCGCTGCGCGATGTTCTCGAGGTCGTAGGGATAGTAGTTCTGGCCGTTGATGAAGATGATTTCTTTGCTGCGCCCGGTGATATACAGGGAACCTTCGTGCAGCACACCGAGATCGCCGGTGTCGACCCAGCCGTCGGCATCGATGGCGAGCGCGGTCGCCTCGGGGTCGCCGAAATAGCCGCGCGTGACGCTCGGGCCGCGGATCAAGATGTGCCCGACCACTTCGTCCGGGACCGCCGCGCGCTGGTCATCCGCAATGCGCAGCTCCGTGTTCGGGACCACCCGTCCCACGCACATCAATTCGAGCGCATCGCGCGGATCCGTGGGGTTGATCTCGATCCTGGAGCCTATGCCGAGTTTTTGCCGGTTGGCGCGGATCCACCGGTAGTCGGTGTCGGGGTCCGGGAAGCTCACCGCGAGACAGGCTTCGGCCAGGCCATACACCGGATACATGGCCTTGTGCTTGAGTCCGGTGTAGGCAAGCTTTTGCATGAACTCGTTGCACAGCGGCACCGAAATCGGTTCGGCGCCGTTGTAGATCGAACGTATGCTCGACAGATCCACCTTCTCCAAGCGCCGATCGCCCAAGACCTTGAGGAAATGGCGGTAGCCGAAATTCGGGCTACAGGTGAGGGTGGCGCGCCTCTTGGAGGCCTCTTGCAGCCACAACAGCGGCCGGCGCACGAACAGGTCCGTGGGCATCAGATGGACGTGGGCTCGATTGGCGAATTGCACCAGATAGAATCCGATCAGGCCCATGTCATGGGTGAGCGGCATCCAACTCAAGGTCACGTCCCGTTCGTTGTATTGGCCGACGGCGGTCGCCCCCTCGATGTTGGCGATGAGATTGCCGTGCGTGAGCATCACGCCTTTCGGTTCGCTGGTCGAGCCGGAGGAGAACTGGATGAATGCCAGGTCTTGAGGGTTCGGGCGCTGCAGTTTGCCGGGCCGCGAGATATCCGTGATCGATTCGACGAGGAAGCAACGGGCTTTGAGCTGCTGGAACTGCGCGGTCTCGCCCACCTGGGTCGCGAGGCCCGCCAGGCGCTCCAGATTCTTCGCGTCCGTGTACAGCAGCGGATCGCCGAGCTTGCGCGCGACGCGCAGCAGCTTGTGGCGATGCTCGTCGCTGATGCCGACTGCGAGCGGCACCGGCACGATGCCGCCGCACAGCGCCGCCCAGAAACCGTCGATAAACTGCTCGTTGTTGCTCAGGAAAATGATCATCTTGTCGCCGCGCTGCGCACCCATCGCCTGCAGGTGGTGCAATATGCCGAGCGCGCGCGAGTACATCTCGCCGTAGCGCACGCGGCGTTCGGAATTCTCCCCCTCGAGGTAGGTGACCGCGCGATCGACCTCGCGGTTCTGCTCGAGAATGTCCAGCAATGTCGTTCGCGTCATCGACGCACCTCTACCCGCATCATGAGATTGGAGCGCGGCCGCAAGTTGATTTGCGCCTCGAGTTCGATCGGATCGGCGCCGACCCGCGTCAGTCGAAAGCGGCGCGTCATGCGATTTACGTGCACCAGCATCTCGAACATGGCCATGTTCTCCCCGATGCAGTGCCGCGGGCCGACCGAAAACGGAAGGAAGGCGAACCGGTGTCGCTCCTTGGCATCGACGCCGGCGAAGCGTTCGGGGCGAAATTCCTCCGGATCGCTCCAGAACGCAGGGTGCCGATGCAGTGTAAAGGGGCTGATGAACACGTCGGTGCGTGCGCCGATGGCATAGCCGCCGAGTTCATCGGGTTCGATCGTGCGCCGCGTGAACAGCCACCCCGGCGGATACAGCCGCAGCGCCTCCTGGATCACCTGGTGGGTGAAGGCGAGCGATTCGGCGGCGTCGAGGCGCAGCATATCGGCGCCGGTCCGGTCCGCTTCGGTCTCGATCCCGGCGGCGGTCTCGGGGTGCTGGCTGATCAAATACCAGGTCCAGGTGAGCGCGGCGGCGGTGGTCTCGTGGCCGGCGACGATCAGGGTCATCACCTCGTCGATCATCTCCTTTTCGCTCATCGCGGTGTGGTGGTCGCGATCGCGCGCCGCCATCAGCATGCCCAAAAAATCCTCGTGAGCGGGGGCCTCGCGCCGCCTCCGGTCAATGAGTTCGGCGACCAGTTTGGTGAGCGAGCGGAAGCGGAATGCGAATTTCAAGTCGCGGTTCTGCTCCTTGGCGACGACTTCGAAGGGATTGGCGCCCAATTGCCGCTCCAGGCGCTCGAGGTCGGGGCCGAAGATCGAGTGCAGCACGATCTCAAGGGTGAGTTCGCTCACATCGTCGGTCAAATTGATCGGTTCGCCGCGCACCGCCTTGTCGGCCCAGCGCGCCGCGAATTTCTCGTTGACTTGGTGGATCAATTGACCGAAGCGATCGATGACGCGCCGATGAAAGCAGGGCTGCATCATGCGCCGCTGACGCCGCCAGAACTCGCCCTCGCTGGTCATGATGCCGTTGCCGAGCAGGATCTTGACCTGATCCATGCCCTCGCCCTTGGTGTAATTGCGGTGATTCGACAGCAGCACGTGCTTGACGTCGTCGGGATGATTGATCACGTAGTTGTAGACGCCGCGGCTGGGGGCGAAAACGCGGTAGACGTCGCCGTAGCGCGTGAAATACCCGCGCAGCCGCGCCAACGATTCATCGCTCCCGCCCAAGTCGAAGCTTTCGGCGGGTCCCGGAGGAATGGCCGTGGTTTGCATCGCCACATTGTATAGTAGGCCGGTGAAAAAACCCGCCGGCGGCCTTCGCAATACCCTCTACGAACAACAGACGCGCTCGGCCCGACGCCTGACGCGCAGCCGCCTGCTGCTCTATAAAATATTGGTGCCGGTGGGTCTCGCCGTCGTGCAATTGGTCTGGCGCTGGTGCCGGGTGGTGCGCGTGGTCGGCGTCGAGCATATCAGCGCCGCGCTCGAGCGTGCGCCGTCCTTCATCCCGGTCTATTGGCATCAACACCAATTATTCTGCGTCAAGCAATTGCTGGGGCTGCGCGCCGCGGGCGTGAAATTGGGATTCCTGATTTCCCCATCGGTCGACGGCGAGCTCGGCGCCATGATCGTGCGCAGTTTGGGCGGGGAGGTGATTCGCGGCTCCTCCTCGTACACCGGTGCCCGCGCGCTGCGCGACTACTACCAGGCGCTCGCGCACGAGGGCATCTCTCCGGCCATCACGCCGGACGGTCCGCGCGGACCCCCATGGAAGTTCAAGCCCGGGGCGCTGCTCCTGTCGCAATTGTCGCAGCGGCCGATCATTCCCATGGCCTACGCGGCCTCGCGCGCCTGGAAGATCAAATGGGACCGGTTCGTGATCCCAAAGCCGATGGCCCGCATCGCCATCGTGGTGGGCGAACCGGTCTATGTGCCGAAGGGTTTGGATGCGGCCGGGCTCGAGCGCCTGCAGCTCGAAATGGAGCAAAAATTGCGGGAGCTGTACCGGCAGGCGAGCGCCCTCGTTAAGTAAACTCAAGGTTGAAGCCCTTAAGAATACAAGCGCTTAGCTTGTATTCGTGACAACTTATGCGAGAATCTTCCCGTATATAGGCCCCGCGACCCAATTTTGGGAACTGTGTGGCAGATTCGAATTTCAGCCCGCGTCGAGTGGCAAACTATTGATCTGCAACCGCAATTGTAATCCGGGGGCTCTCGACGGCGCATGGCGATAGCACCCAACGATCCCCGACATCCGGACCTCACCGCTTCGGATGTCTTGGCGCCGCAGACCTGGAGCAGGCGCGGTTTGCATCCCGCTGTCGGCCTCGATGTCATCTGCACCAAGATAGCGGTCGACTTTCAGTCCATGACCGCGGCGAACGCGGTCGAGTGCATAAACACGAACCTTGAACTTTTGCGCGAGGCGACGTGCACCGACACGGCGTTTCACGTGAGCATCGATCCCGAAGTGCCGATGTTTGCCGATGTGCAGGTAGCGCGCGGCCTGCTGGCGACCGGCAACCCCGAGCAGCTGCGCGGTCAGAGCTTCGATGCGCTCCCCTGGTTGCGCTCTCGGCTCGCGCCGCTGCGCGTGTCGGAGATACGCGATACGTCCGGTAGCCGCAGCGATCAGGCCGAAGATGCGGCCCTGTGGTCCAACTTGGGCATCGGGTCGGTGCTGATCATCGGCTATTTCATTCAGGGGCGCGCGGCGGGCCTGCTCGGCATTGCCGGGGCGCGGCCGCGCGATGACTGGGAAGTTCAGCTGCACCTGCTCATGAAAATGGTCGGAAGCAGTCTTTCGACCGGACTCGAGCGCATCGAAATCCAGGCGCAATTGAGCGATCTGGAGGAGCGCAATCAACTCGCGCTGCCGAGCGCCAACGACGGCCTGTGGGATTTCGATACGCTCAACAACCGGGTGTATTTGTCGCCGCGCTGGAAACAGATGATGGGCTACGATGAGGTGGGCGCGGGACCGGCGCCCGATTGGCGCACCCTGGTGCACTCGGACGACATGTCGCGGGTGCAGGCCGCGATACGCGATCATGTCGCGGGCAAGACGCCGATCTTCGAGAGTCTGCACCGCATGCGTCACGCCACCGGCGAATGGCGCTGGGTCATCAGCCGCGCCAAGGCCAAGGTCGACGACAAAGGCCGCCTGTTGCGCCTGGTCGGCGTCGAACTCGACATCACCGAACGCAAGCTGTACGAAGAGGCTCTGTTTCGCGAGAAAGAGAGCGCGCAAATCACGCTGCAGAGCATCGGCGATGCCGTGATCACCACCGACGCGAAGGGCGTGATCGATTACCTGAATCCGGTCGCCGAGGCGCTCACCGGCTGGCGGCTCGAGGACGGGCAGGGGCGGGCGATCGAGGAGATCTTTCGCGCGTTCCACGAGGAGACCTGCGAACCCTTGGAGAATCCGCTGGCGGTGGCGATCCGCCGCACCCGCTCGATCAAGTCGGTGCGGCCGATGCTCCTCATCCGGCGCGACGGCAACGAGATCTACGTGGAAAGCACGGCATCGCCGATTCGCGACGGCAGCGGCGCGGTATCGGGCGGCGTGCTCGTGTTCCACGATGTGAGCGAGGCGCGCGAGCTGAACCGGCGGCTCTCCTACCACGCGAGCCACGACGTGCTCACCGGCTTGGTCAACCGGCGCGAATTCGAAAATCGCATGGAACGGGCCCTGAAGAGCGCGAAGGCGCGCGAGACCTCCTATGCGCTGTGCTGCCTCGATCTCGATCAGTTCAAGATCGTCAACGACACCTGCGGCCACAGCGCCGGCGATGCGCTGCTCGGGCAAGTGGGTGCGATGCTCAAATCGAAAGTCCGCTGGCGCGACACCCTGGCGCGTTTGGGCGGCGATGAATTCGGGATCCTGCTCGAGAGCTGCACGCTGGATGAGGCGATGCGCACGGCCGAATCGCTGCGCGAGGCGGTGCGCAATTTCAAGTTCACCTGGGAAGAGCGCACCTTCCGTCTGGGCGCGAGCATCGGGGTGGTGCCGCTATCGGCCGAGAACGCCGACGTGGCTTCGGTATTGAGCGCCGCCGACAGCGCCTGCCAGGCGGCGAAGGAGGCGGGCCGCAACCGGGTGCACAGTTTCGAAGAGAACGACATCGATCTCATGCGCCGGCGCCGCGAGATGCAATGGGCCGCGCGCATCAACAATGCGCTCGAAGAAGGCCGCTTCGAGCTATTCCGGCAGACGATTCTCCCCCTGCAGCAGTCCGAGACCGGCGCGCACTACGAGCTCCTGCTGCGCATGCGCGATGAAGCCGGCAAGATCGTCACGCCCGACAACTTCATCACCGCGGCCGAGCGCTACGGCATCACCCCGCAGATCGATCGCTGGGTCATCGATAACGCCTTTCGCTGGCTGGTCTCGGAAGCCGATGAGCGCGAGAAACTCGCGATGTGTTCGATCAACCTGTCCGGACAGAGTCTGGGCGATGACAAGTTCCTGCCCTACGTGATCGATCAGTTTCATCGCAGCGGCCTGGATGCGAGCAAGATCTGCTTCGAAATCACCGAGACCGCGGCGATCGCGAGTTTCTCGCAGGCCAACCGCTTCATTCAGGCGCTGAAGGAACTCGGCTGCAAATTCGCGCTGGACGATTTCGGCACCGGACTCTCCTCGTTCGGTTACCTCAAGCATTTCCCGGTCGATTTCCTGAAAATCGACGGCAGCTTCGTGAAGGAAATCCTGCACGATCCGATCGATCGGGAAATGGTGCGCTCGATCAACGAGATCGGGCATTTGACCGGCAAGCAGACCATCGCCGAGTTCGCCGAGAACGTCGAAATCATCGAGATGCTGCGCAGTCTCGGGGTCGACTACGCGCAGGGCTACGGCGTGTCGCAGCCGCAGCGGGTGCTCAAGGCCGCGAACATCGCCTGAGCGAACCGAGCGCGCGGCCCGGCCGGTAAAGTCAACGTTCCCACTGAAAGCGCATCGATAGATCGATCGCGCGCACGTGCTTGGTGATGCTGCCGACGGAAATATAGTCGACGCCGGTTTGCGCGATGCTGCGTATGGTGTCCATGGTCACGCCGCCGGAGGCCTCGATCTTCAAAGGCTTGGGGGCCGCGCGATTGATGGCGACCGCCTCCGCCAGCCTATCGAGCGGGAAATCATCCAGCATCGCGATGTCGGCGCCGGCCGCGATTGCCTGGCGCAGCTCATCGAGGCTCTCCACCTCGACTTCCACCGGAACCGTGGCCCCGCTCGCTCTGGCAGCGGACACCGCCCGGGCAATGGAACCGGCGGCCATGATGTGATTTTCCTTGATCAGAATGCCGTCATAGAGCCCGATGCGATGATTGTGCCCGCCGCCGACCCGCACCGCGTACTTCTGCGCGGTGCGCAGGCCGGGGATGGTCTTGCGCGTATCGAGCAGGCGGCACGCCGTACCCTTCAGGAACTCCACATGGGCATGGGTGGCGGTCGCGGTGCCCGACAGCAGCTGCAGAAAGTTGAGCGCGGTGCGCTCGCCCGTGAGAAGCGCGCGAGCCGGGCCGGTGACCTCGAACAGGCACTGGTTGGCCAGGGCGGCGGCGCCTTCGGCGATCTTCCATTCGATCCGCACCCGGGGGTCGATGCGCGCGAAGGTGCCGTTGACGTACGGAATGCCGCAAATAATGGCCTTTTCGCGCGTGATCACCGAGGCCCGCCCGCTCGCGCCGGCCGCAATCAGCGCCGCGGTCAGATCGCCGCTGCCGATATCCTCCGCGAGCGCCCGTTCGACCTGTTGCGGCAGGTCCTTGGGGACCGGTACCGGCGAATTCATTCATATTCCTTAATGTGGGCGGCGACCCATTGCGCAAACTTGAAAGAATAGGCACCCGGCCCCAATACTGCAACGATGCCCGACCTGGCGCCCGCGTCCCCCTGCGTCAATCTGTGCGTGCTCGATGCACACGGATATTGCATCGGCTGTTATCGTACAATGAGCGAAATAGCCGCCTGGGGGACCTTGAGCGCCTCGGATCAGCGGGCCGTGCTGGTGCTGCTGGGCAAACGAGCGGCACAGCGCGCACCCAAACCCAAATGAAATTTGCTGGAGATCGTCGACCATGAATGCTATCGAAAGAATCAAGAGTCAGTTGTCCGCCGCGCCGGTGGTGCTGTACATGAAGGGCACACCCGATTTTCCGCAATGCGGTTTTTCGGCGCAGACGGTCGGCGCCCTGCGCGCCTGCAACGCGAAGTTCGCCCATGTGAACATTTTCGAAGACCCGGAAGTGCGCGATGCCCTGAAGACCTATTCGAACTGGCCGACCTTCCCGCAGCTCTATGTCAATGGCGAGCTGATCGGGGGCTGCGACATCACCATCGAGATGTACAAGAGCGGCGAACTGAAGCAGCTGCTGGCGGAAGCCGGCGCGGTGGCCGTCGGCTAAAGGCCACCCGCAGCCGCAGGCGGCCGAGGGTGTCACGGATCTGAGGGGGTCTCGGGCTCGATCTCGAGGGGCCCCATGGCCGCCAACCGGCGGCGGCTCGACTCGAATACCCCTTGGAATTGGTTGCAGACCGTGCAAAAGATGTCCGCGGTGCGTTCGGCATCATAGGCGGCCGAATGGGCGGATCCCGAATCCCATTCAAGGCCGGCGGCCAAGGTCGCGCGCATCAGCACGGTTTGCCCGAACGCGACGCCGCCCAAGGTGGCCGTGTCGAAGCTTGTAAAGGGATGGAACGGGTTGCGCTTGATCTGGGTGCGCGCGACCGCGGCGTTCAAGAAGTTCAAATCGAAGAACGCGTTGTGACCCACCAGCACCGCGCGGGTGCAGTCCGCGGCGCGCACGGCGGTGCGCACCTCGCGAAAGATTCGATGCAGCGCGTCGTCCTCCGGAATCGCCGGCCGCAGCGGATGATGCGGATCGATGCCGTTCACGGCCAGCGAGGCGGGTTCGAGGTTGGATCCGGGGAACGGGGTCACGTGATAGCGATGAGTCTCCCCGCGCCACAAGGTCCCGTCGCTGCGCATGTCGATGAGCACGGCGGCAATTTCCAGCAAGGCGTCCGTCCGGGCGTTGAAGCCGCCGGTCTCAACGTCGATCACCACCGGTAGAAAGCCGCGAAAGCGCGTGGCGAAGGTAATGGGCGGCAGCTGCGTCATGCCGGCTCCTCAGGGGCAAGACGCCAACCGACCGTTTCGCCGCCGCGATAGGGGACCAGCGTGCTGCCGGCGAATGCATAAGATTCCGGGGGCACCCAAGGCTCCTTGATCAGGGTGATGGTGTCGCTGTGACGCGGCAGTCCGTAGAAATCCGCGCCAAAATGGCTGGCAAAGGCCTCGAGCCGATCCAGGCGGCCGGCTCGTTCGAAGGCTTCCGCGTACAGCTCGAGCGCCGCATGGGCGGTGAACATGCCGGCGCAGCCGCAGGCATTTTCCTTGGTCGAGCGCTCGTGCGGCGCGCTGTCGGTGCCGAGAAAGTAACGCGGACTGCCGCCGGTGGCGGCCGCGACGAGGGCCTGGCGGTCCTGCTCGCGCTTCAATATCGGCAGGCAATACAAATGCGGCCTGATGCCGCCCGCAAATATCGCATTGCGGTTTTCAATGAGGTGCTGGGGCGTGATCGTCGCCGCGACACCGGCGCGTGCACTCGACACGAATTCAACCGCGCGCGCCGTGGTGATGTGCTCGAAGACCACCTTGAGCGTCGCAAAGCGCACGAGCAGCGGTGCGAGGACGGTATCGATGAACACCGTTTCGCGGTCGAAGACATCGACCTCCGGACGCGTGCTTTCGCCGTGCACCAGGAGCGGCAGGCCGAGTTCTTCCATGCGCGCGAGGGCGGCGTAGGTCTTGGCGATGTCGGTGACGCCTGAGTCCGAATGCGTGGTGGCGCCGGCCGGGTAGAGCTTGACGCCATGCACGAACCCGGAGCGCGACGCCCGCTCGATCTCCGCCGCTGCGGTGGTGTCGGTCAAATACAGGGTCATCAGCGGTGTGAAGCGGCTGCCCGCCGGCAAAGCGCCGAGGATTCTCTCGCGATAAGCGGCAGCCAGCGCGGTGGTGGCGACGGCGGGCTTGAGATTGGGCATCACGATGGCGCGGCCGAAGCGCGCCGCGGTGAACTTCACCACCGAGGCAAGCGCCGCTCCGTCACGCAAATGAACGTGCCAATCGTCGGGGCGATGAATCGTCACCCTGTTCATCGGTCTGCCGGTGCCGGGGGCCATCCGCGGCGCAGCAGGTCAAGCGTGTAGCGCACGCCGAAGCCCGTGATCTCCGACTGAATGTGCGCGAGGCCTCCGTGCCGCGAGCCGGCGGCGAGGTCCAAGTGCAGCCAGGCGATCGTGTCGGGAACGAAGCGGTTCAAAAAGCGCGCCGCCAAGATGTGGTCGCCTTTGGAGTCGGCGGTACATTGCATCACGTCGGCCACTGCGCTTTCTAAATCCGTGTCGAAGTCCTTGTCCATGGGAAAGCACCACACGCGCTCGCCGCTCGCCACGCCGGCGGCCTCGATGAGGTCGCGCGCCGCCGGACGGTTGGTGAATGCGCCGCTGTAGCGCTCGGTGAGCGCATACACGCAGGCGCCCGTGAGGGTGGCGTAATCGATCATGGCGCGCGGCTTGCTGCGCGCCGCGAGCGAGAGCGCGTCCGCCAATATCATGCGCCCTTCAGCATCGGTGTGGATCACTTGAATGGTGGTGCCATTGTGGGCGCGAACCACGTCCTGCGGCTTGTAGGCGCGCGGGCCGATCAGGTTCTCGGTGATGGCCAGCCAGCAGTCCACCGCGGCCGGCGAGCGCAGGGCGTGAAGCGCGTACAGGCTTCCCACCGCAACCGCGCTGCCTTCCATGTCGATGTGCATGTCGAGCATGCCTTTGTGCGGCTTCAAGTTGGTGCCGCCGGTGTCGAAGCAAACGCCCTTGCCAACGAGGGCGAGGGCCGGCGCCCGCGCACCGCGCGGCCGGTATGCGAGACGCACGATGCCCGCATCGCGTGTTGCATTGCCGCGCGACACGGCAAGGAAGGCGCCTGCGCCGAGGCGCCGCAACTCTTTCTCTCCGTAGAACTTGTACTTGAGGCCCAACCGGCCCGCGAAGTGCTGAAGCAAGCGCCGGTAAGCCGCGGTGTCGAGGGTGTTCGGCGGCAGCGCGGTGAGCCACCGTGCGATGTTGTTGCCCGCGGCCGATGCCAGGGTCAGATCGAGGCCGGGCAATGGTTTTGCCGCGGCGAGGTCGATGCGCGTCAATGCCGGGCGCGGCTTCGGCTTGCTCTTGAACGCGGCGAAACGGAACGCCGCCGCTTCGAGTGCGGCGATGACCGCGTTCTGCGCGGCATTGGCCGCCTCCGGGGTGCATCCCTGCTGCCACAGCAGGAGCGAGCGCGGCTCGGATTCCATGACGATGCGCGCGAGTTTTCCGGCCGTCTGCAGCCGCTCGAAAACGCGCGCCTTGGCCTGGGTGCAAGCGACAATCAGCAGCGTTTCGGCGCGCACGCCGACCCGGATCTGAAAACTATCGCCTTCCTTGGTCACTTTGCGCCCGTACAGATCGCGCAGCACCGCACCGTGGGGCAGCGCCGCCCAATCGGCATGCGCGGGCTTCAGCGGCAGGAGTAGAATGGCGGCCGGATAGCCGGCGAGCTTCGAGGGCGAGAGGCGCGCAGCGACCTTGCGAACCGGAACCAACAGGGTATTGAAGGGCAAGCGAGTCGGCATATCTTTGAACGGCGAGCGCACTGTCGGCGTACCGCGAACGGAACGCACGCCGGCGGCATTGCGAGCTGATCCCTTTGCTTGACCGAGAAAAACCAAACCCCGAAGATAGTGCTACCGGGTACCTAGGGCAGTTTGCGCAGGGGCACTGTAACGTGCCCGGCATCTTAACAGGACACGTGGGCGAGTGCATGCGCACCTGCCTCTTTGCAGGGTTTAACCTATGACGCAACGTTCGCCGTACGAAGACATCGACCCGACCGAAACACAGGAATGGCTCGAGTCGATCGACGCGGTGATGCGCGCCCAAGGGCCGGAGCGCGCGCATTTTCTGCTCGAAAAATTAGTCGACTTCACCCGCCGATCCGGCGCCTATCTGCCCTTCAAGCCGAATACCGCTTACCTCAACACCATCTCCAAGGCGCAAGAGCCCGAGTATCCGGGCGATCGCTCGCTCGAGCGGCGCAACGAGGCGTACATGCGCTGGAACGCGCTCGCCATGGTGGTGCAGGCGAATCGAGCGAGCGCCGAGTACGGCGGACACATCGCCACCTACGCCTCGGCGGCGACGCTCTATGAAGTCGGATTCAATCACTTCTGGCGGGCACGCAGCGCCTCGCACCCGGGAGACATGATTTTCATCCAGGGGCATTCCAGCCCCGGAATATACGCGCGTGCTTATTTGGAAGGGCGCCTCGACGAAACCCAGCTGCAGCGCTTCCGCCAGGAGGTCGACGGCGGCGGCTTGTCATCCTATCCGCACCCGTGGCTCATGCCGGACTTCTGGCAGTTTCCGACGGTGTCGATGGGATTGGGTCCGATGACCGCCATTTTTCAAGCGAGATTCGTCCGCTACCTCGAACATCGCGGCATCGTCCCGCCCTCCGACCGCAAAGTCTGGGCGTTCCTGGGCGACGGCGAGATGGACGAGCCGGAATCGATGGGCGCGCTCACCATGCCGGTGCGCGAGCAGCTCGACAACCTGATCTTCGTCATCAATTGCAATTTGCAGCGGCTCGACGGACCGGTGCGAGGCAACGGCAAGATCATTCAGGAACTCGAGGCCGCCTTCCTGGGCGCGGGCTGGAACGTCATCAAGGTGCTGTGGGGTTCGCGCTGGGACCCGTTGATCGAGCGCGACCAGCAGGGACTCTTGAAGCGCCTGATGGAGGAGTGCGTCGACGGCGAATATCAGAATTTCAAGTCCAAGGGCGGCGCCTACACGCGCGAGCACTTCTTCGGCAAATATCCGCAGCTGAAGGAAATGGTCGCCAACATGTCCGATGAGGAGATTTGGCGCCTGAACCGCGGCGGCCACGATCCGCAGAAGGTCTATGCCGCGTACGCGTCCGCGGTCGCGAACAAGGGCTCGCCCACGGTGATCCTGGCGAAGACGGTCAAGGGCTTCGGTCTCGGCAAGGCGGGCGAAGGCCTCAATGTCGCGCATCAGCAGAAAAAGGTCGGCGAGGAGGAGCTCAAGGCGGTCCGCGACCGCTTCAACATCCAGATCACCGATGAGGAAATCGCCGGCTTGTCGTTCCGAAAGCCGGCGCCCGACAGCGAAGAGATGAAATACCTGCAGGAGCGGCGGGCGGTTCTCGGCGGCTATTTGCCGGCGCGCCACTCATCGGCGCCGCCGCTCGTCGTACCGCCGCTCGAAGCGTTCAACTCGCTGCTCGAAAGCACCCAGGATCGCGAGATCTCCACCACCATGGCGTTGGTGCGCATGTTGACCATACTGGTCAAGGACAAGAGCATCGGCAAGCACATCGTGCCGATCGTACCGGACGAGGCGCGCACCTTCGGCATGGAAGGCATGTTTCGCCAGATCGGCATCTACTGCTCAGTGGGTCAGCTCTACACGCCCCACGATGCCGACCAACTCATGTTTTATCGCGAGGATAAGCAGGGCCAGATTCTCGAGGAGGGCATCAACGAAGCCGGCAGCCTGTGCTCGTGGCTGGCCGCGGCGACCGCCTATTCGAACCACGGCGTCAGCATGGTGCCGTTCTACATCTTCTATTCGATGTTTGGCTTTCAACGGGTCGGCGATTTCATCTGGGCGGCGGGCGACAGCCAGGCACGCGGCTTTCTGATCGGCGGTACCGCCGGCCGCACCACCCTTGCCGGCGAGGGGTTGCAGCATCAGGACGGGCACAGCCAGCTGGTGGCAACCACGGTTCCGAACTGCGTCGCCTACGATCCGACCTACGCCTACGAACTCGCGGTGATCGTGCAGGACGGCATGCGCCGCATGTACCAAGTGCAGGAAAACGTCTTCTATTACATTACCTGCATGAACGAGAATTACACGCATCCGGCGATGCCGACCGGGGTCGCGCAGGGCATATTGAACGGGATGTACCTGCTGCAGATCGGCGGCCGCGGCAAGGTCAGGGTGACCTTGTTCGGATCGGGGACCATCTTGCGCGAGGTGCTGGCGGCGGCGCAGTTGCTCGAGCAGAGCTTCGGGGTGCCGGCCGACGTCTTTTCCGTCACGAGCTTCAGCGAATTGCGCAAGAACGCATTGCAGATCGAGCGCTGGAACTTGCTGCATCCGATCGAGCCGCCGAAGCAGACCTACATTCAACAGGCGCTCGGCGATCTCGAGGGTCCGTTCGTCGCCGCCACCGATTACATGAAAACCGTACCGGACCAGATCCGCCAGTGGATTCCAGGCCGGTATGCGGTGCTCGGTACGGACGGCTTCGGGCGCAGCGACTCGCGGGCGGAACTGCGCCGGTTCTTCGAGGTGGATCGCCATTACGTCACGATTGCCGCGCTCAAAGCCCTGGCCGATGAGGGCAAGATCGACGCGCAGAGGGTGATCGAGGCGATGAAGACCTTCGGCATCGATCCCGAGAAACCGAACCCGCTGTCGGTCTAGGCGAACATCGTGGCAACTCCCTTTAAGGTATTGGTTCCAGACATCGGCGGCTTCAAGGACGTGAGCGTCATCGAGGTGTTGGTCAAGGCCGGCGAGCAGATCGACAAGGAAACGCCTTTGATCACGCTCGAGACCGAGAAGGCGACGATGGATGTGCCCGCGCCCGCGGCCGGGCGCATCCGCGAGGTCCAGGTCAAGGCGGGCGACAAGGTCTCCGAGGGGTCCTTGATATTGCTGCTCGAGGTCGCGGCGCAGCCCGGCGCCCCCGCATCGGCGGTTCCCGCCGCCGCCGCTTCGAGCTCCGCGCCGGCTCCGGCGCCCGCGACGGCCCCACCCGCAGCAGCTGCACCCGCGGCGACTCCGAGCGCGCCAAGCGGCCGCGCGGCGATCGACGAATCGGCATTCTCCAAGGCGTATGCAAGTCCCTCGGTGCGCAAGTTCGCGCGCGAACTCGGCGCCGATCTCGGCAGGATCAAGGGAACGGGACCGAAGGAGCGCATCACGCAGGATGACGTGAAGGCCCACGTGAAGAAGCTGCTGACGACGGGGGCGGCGCCGGTATCGGCGATACCGAAGGTGCCGGATGTCGATTTCGCGAAATTCGGCGCAATCGAACCCAAGCCGCTGTCGCGCATTCAACGCATTTCCGGTGCGCGCTTGCAGGCGAGCTGGCTCAATCTGCCGCACGTGACTCAGCACGAGGAAGCCGATATCACGGATTTGGAGATCGCGCGGGTGGCCCTCAAGGCCAAGGCCTCGCAGGAGGGGGTGCGGCTCACGCCGCTCGCCTTCATCATCAAAGCCTGCGTCTTGGCGCTGAAGAAATTCCCGCGGTTCAACGCCTCGCTCGACGCGGCGGGCGAGAATCTGATTTACAAGAAGTATTTTCATATCGGTTTTGCCGCCGATACGCCCGAGGGACTCGTGGTGCCGGTGATTCGCGATGCCGATCGCAAAAATCTGTTCGAGATCGCGCGCACTCTGGCGGAGTTGTCGGAAAAAGCGCGGGCGGGCAAATTGACGGCGGCCGAGATGCAGGGCGGTTCGTTCACCGTCTCGAGTCTGGGCGGCATCGGCGGCACGGCGTTCACGCCCATCATCAATGCGCCCGAGGTCGCGATCCTCGGGGTATCGAAATCCAGCCAGAAACCGCTGTTCCAGCAGGGCGCATTTGTGCCGCGGCTCATGCTGCCGCTGTCGCTGTCCTACGATCATCGGGTGATCGACGGCGCGGAGGCTGCGCGCTTCGTGGTGTTTCTGAGCAGCACCTTGAGCGACGTGAAGGCGCTGCTGTGAGCGTGGTGCAGATCCGGGTCCCCGATCTCGGCGACTCGAAGAATGTCACCGTGATCGACGTGCTCGTGACTGCGGGCGCGACGATCCGTGCGGACGAGCCCTTGATCACACTGGAGAGCGAGAAGGCGTCGATGGATGTGCCCGCGCCGGTCGGCGGCGTGATCGCATCGATCGATATCAAAAAGGGCCAGCAGGTGTCCGAGGGCACGTTGATCGCGACCGTCACCGTGGCCGAGGAGGCG
>DAINPA010000045.1:12936-17829 GCA_036743675.1 Steroidobacteraceae bacterium | reverse complement strand
AGGCGCCGAGTATCAGCGACGCGGCGAGCCAACCGGTAATCTCAATGCAGATCTTCAAGTGCACGCCGCATTGTGCCACGCGCGGTTTGCGCGCCGCGTCTTTTTCTCGACGACACCTGATCGATCCGATACCCTGAAGGCTGTGAGCACCACAATGCAATCACCCGACGTCGCCGCCTCTGAACCCGTCGTCAAGCGCTATCCGGATATGGATACCTTGTCGCGGCAAGTCGCTGCCGACATCGCGGCACGCCTCACTCACGCGATCGCGACGCGCGGTCTGGCAAGCCTGGTCGTCTCCGGCGGACGATCACCGGTCAAACTGTTCGAACAGCTGCGCACTCAGACGATTGAGTGGAGCCGTGTCTGCGTGGCGCTCGCCGACGAGCGCTGGGTCGCACCGACCGATGCCGACAGCAATGAGAAGCTGGTGCGCGAGGCGTTGCTGCAAGGCAAGGCCGCCGCCGCACGTTTCCTCGGACTTAAAAACGCCGCGCCCTCCCCGGATTTAGGCGCCGTATCGGCCTGGGAAACCTTTGCCCGCATCCCGCGGCCGTTCGACGTGACGCTGCTCGGCATGGGGGATGACGGACACACCGCCTCGTTGTTTCCCGGCTCGCCCAATCTGCGCAGCGCGCTCAATCCGGCCACCGCCGCCGGATGCGTCGGCATGTGGGCGCCGAGTGCGCCCCAACCGAGACTGAGCTTGAACGTGAGCGCGCTGCTCGATTCGCGGCATATCGTGATTCTGATCGCGGGTGAATCCAAGTTGCGCGCTTATTTGGCCGCAGGCGCTGCCGGCCCCATGGAGGATATGCCGGTGCGAGCCGTGTTGCGCCAACAGCGCGCCCCGGTCGAGGTAATTTGGGCGCCCTAACTGAGCAGGAACCGCATCGTTCGCCGCAAGGGTTCGGCGGCACCCCACAGCAATTGATCGCCGACCGTAAAAGCCGATAGATACTCCCCGCCCATGGCGAGCTTGCGCAGCCGGCCGATGGGTATGCTCAAGGTGCCGCTGACCGAAGCGGGCGCCAGTTCTTTGATGGAGGAAACACGGTCATTGGGCACGACTCTCACCCAGGGGTTCCCACCGGCGATCAATTGTTCGATATCGCGCAACGGAATGTCTTTTTTGAGTTTGATGGTGAGCGCCTGCGAGTGGCAGCGCATTGCGCTCACCCGCACGCAGATGCCTTCGATTGGCACCGGCGCCGCCTCGGTATCCATGATCTTGTTTGACTCGGCGCCGGCCTTCCACTCCTCCCGGCTCTGGCCATTGCCCAAATCCTTATCGATCCAAGGGATGAGATTCGCGGCCAGCGGCGCGCCGAAATGGCTGCTCGGGAAATCGGCGCGGCCTATGGCGCGGGTGACCGCACGGTCGATGTCGAGAATACCCGATGAGGGATCGCGCAACAGCTCCGCGGCCGACTGATGCAGGGCGCCCATCTGCTCCAGCAGCTCGCGCATGTGCTGGGCGCCGGCGCCCGATGCGGACTGATACGTCATGGCCGTGATCCACTCAACCACGCCGGCGCGCAACAAGCCGCACACCGCCATGAGCATGAGGGACACGGTGCAATTGCCGCCGATGAAATCCTTGATGCCGCCGGCGCGCGCCTTTTGCATCACCGGCAGATTGACCGGATCGAGCACGATGACCGAGGATCGCTCCATCCTCAAGGTCGACGCCGCATCGATCCAATATCCTTGCCAGCCGGCCGCACGCAGGCGTGCATGCACCGATAGCGTGTACTCGCCGCCCTGCGTACTGATCAGCATGGGTAAGCGCGCCAATGCCGCCAGATCGTTCGCGTCCTGCACCGGACCGACTTTACGGCCGATGTCCGGCGACGCACGTCCCGCCTGGGAGGTGCTGAAGAATACGGGTTCGACCAAATCGAAGTCCCGCTCGGCAAGCATGCGGTCCAAAAGCACCGAGCCGACCATTCCACGCCAACCGATGAGTCCAATCTGATGTTTCATTCGATCAAGAACTCTGATGCCGGAGGCCGCCGATTATAGTTCGACGCCATGACAAAACCATACGCACCGCAATTCGCAATCAACAGCACATCGCCCTCCTCGGTCGGCGGAAACCAGCGATCGCTGCCAAGCTGGTCGGCGGATTCGCAGATCGGACCCACGATGGTCACTTTTTGATTCAACGGCTCGGTGAGGCGGGTCAGGTTGCGAATATCGTGGTGCGCACCGTAAAGGGCCGGTCTGATCAGCGAGTTCATCCCGGTCGCGATGCCGACGTACCGCACGTCGCCCTTGCGCTTCAATTGCGTCACCACCGCGACCAACACGCCGGCTCGGGCAACCAAAAAGCGCCCGGGCTCCATCCAGAAATCGATCCCGGGAAATCGCTGCTTGAGCCCGGCAACCCCCGCGTCCAGCGCGCCAAGATCGATCCCATCGTGGCCCATCTGTTCGGGCACACCGATCCCGCCGCCGAGATCGACGATGTGCACGTCGGGAAAGCGCTGCGCGAGTTCGCTCAGCAGCGTTCCGGTCTCGGTCCAGTTGGCCACATCGAATATCCCGCTGCCGGTGTGCGCGTGCAGTCCGGTGACGCGCACTCCCGCCGCCTGCGTCAGCGCCGCCAGTTCGTCGATCTCCGACATGGGGATGCCGAACTTGGAGTGGGCGCCCGCAGTGCGCACATGGTGATGATGTCCGCGCCCGAAGCCGGGGTCGATCCGCAGGAATATTTCCCTGCCGGCGAAGACCTCCGGCCACTCTTTGAGCGGGTGCAGATTGTCCAACGTGACGCGCACACCCTTCCTGAACCCGTATTCATATTCGGCGCGCGGCGCAAAATTCGGAGTGAACAACACCTGATCCGGCGCGAGGCCCGGCACCGAGGCGAATGCGTGCTCGAGCTCGCCTTGCGACACGCACTCGAGCATGAGGCCGGCCGAATGCGTGCGCCTGAGAATTTCGGGATGCCAGTTCGCCTTCATCGCGTACGCCCAACGCGCCACCGAGCGCACCCGCTTAACCGCTGCAATCGCCGCATCCAAGCTCGGCATGTCGTACACGAAGGCCGCCGATTCGCGCGCGGCAATTTCCTGCAACCGCCGGCGCTTGCGCGGGTCCTCCCACCAGTTGGGCACGGGCGCCGCGGAACTTTCCTTCGGCGAGAACAGCTGCAACCACGTGGGTCCGAGCACCCGGTCCGAGCCGATGCTCTGAATCAGCCGTTCGTGCAATTGATGCACCAGACGGTCGCCCTGGGATTCGTCGATCACGAAGGTGAAGTTGAGGTCGTTCGCCGCCTGACTCACCAAATAGATCTTGTGATCCTGAAATAATTCAAATGCCGGGCCCAACTCGTGCAAGATACCGCGGATGTTGTGGCCGACGAGGCTCAACGAGGCGCACGGTCCCAGCACCTCGACCCTGCACAATTCACCGAGGGCCGCCTCGAGGCGCGCGAGATCCGCAGATCCCAAGGTATTGGCGCTCGGGTCGAGCGACACCGTCACGTTGGTTTCCGAAGTGGATACGAGATCCACCGACATGCGCTGCTGCTTGAAGATCTGGAAGGCATCGGCGAGGAATCCCACCTGGTGCCACATCCCGGGACTTTCCATGGAGATCAGCGTGATCCCCTTCTTGATCGCAATGGCCTTGACCTGGCCCGCGCTTCCGGCGACGTTCGCCGAAATGACCGTGCCTTCGAGACCGGGTGCTTGCGTGGCATAGACATGCAGGGGAATCTGGTACTGCCGCACCGGCAGCAGGCAGCGCGGGTGCAAAACCTTGGCGCCATTGCTGGCGATTTCCTGGGCTTCATCGTAATGCAGGGCCCGCAGCAATCGGGCGGTGGGTACGGCGCGCGGGTTGGCGCTGAACATGCCCGGTACGTCGGTCCAGATCTCGAGGCGTGCAGCCGCCAATTTGGCGGCGAAGTAAGATCCGGAGGTATCGGAGCCGCCGCGCCCCAACAGCACCGTGTCGCCGGCCTCGTCAGCCGCGATGAATCCTTGCGTGATGATGACTTGATCGAGCGCGCGCCACTTCGCCTGCAACCGCACGTCCGGCGCGAAATCGCAGGTGGCCGACAGAAAATCCGCCTCCGAGGATGCGCCATGGCGCCGTTCGGCGCGCAGGACCTCCCGTGCATCCACCCAGGCCGCTCTCAATCCCCGGGCGTTCAAAAATGAGGCGCCCAGAGAAGTCGCCAACAACTCCCCCATCGCCATGACACGGGCCCGCAGCCGGCCGCTGATATCGCGGCTCTCGGCCGCACCGGCCGCCAGGTGACGAAGATGTTCCATGAACGCTTCGAAACGCTCGTCGGGAACGACCGATAAGTGTTTCGCAAGGTTTCGGTGTGCCGACTCGATGCCGTCGAGCACGCCGCTATCGGTGCCGGCCGCGGCAGCCACCAACAGCGACTGCAAGCGATCGGTTATGCCGGAAAGCGCGGAATGGACGACGACCGGACGCAGGCCCGATGCGATGCGCTCCTCGAGCACCCCGGCAATGTTTTGCCAATTGCTCGCCGACGACACGCTGGTGCCGCCGAATTTGAGGACGACCCAAGGGTGATTATGTTGGAGCATCGATCACGGCGCGCGCTTGGCATGCCGTTGGGCTTCCGGCTGTGGCTCCCAAGGGGATCAATCGTCTTCGAAAATGTCGCGCAACTCTTTTTCCAGCTGTCGCTCGGCGAGTACGTCCTCGACACGACTCCACGCCGCCTTGCCGCGCTTGGCCACGGCCGCTGCTTTCGGCCGCCGCTCCGCTCGTTCCAACAGAGGATCGAAATCATGGGATTCTTCGGCTTCGCCAAGAAACTCATCGTCGATATCGAAATGTTGGTCTGCGCGTTCGCTCATTGTTCGAGAAAAGCCCTTGAAATCAATAGGATCGATCAGC
>DAINPA010000045.1:4732-12836 GCA_036743675.1 Steroidobacteraceae bacterium | reverse complement strand
AACGGCAGCCGCAACAGCGTGCCGGTGATTACGGCAGAGCCGAGCGAGCGGGCGACCGGATGAGTCAGCAGCCAGCGAAATGTCTTGCTGCGCGGAAACCCGCTCGATCGATCGCCCTCTGCATTCGGCCCCTGCGGCATAAGGAGCGCTCGGGCCTCGGCCCGGGTTTGCTCCATGGCGAGCACCGCCGCCTGCGCGCGCGTGATGTCGTCTTTAGGCATCAGATTGCCCCGCGCGATCGTGCGAGAATATCGTCAAGCAGCAGGCGGTCCTTCTCCCACTCCAAGCGCGTCTTCGGGAGCAAGCTCGGCGGCGGATCATTGAGCGCTTTCAGCACCATGAACGCTGCCGCCGACGCGAGCACAAACAAGCCGAACAGGCCGGCAATCAGCCACTGGCGGGCCGGCGTGTCCCAGGTGGCGGCAATGACCCAGACGCAGGCCATCACGACAGAAAACATCACGGCTGCCGCGAGAACAACGCCTACCCAAAGGCGCCGAACGAATGCCGCGTAGGCCGACCCCGCATCGTCGGCGATCAAGTCCCCGTAGGCACGGGCGTGCCGTACGACGAGCGAGGCAGCGGTGGCCGCACGCTTTAACACTGCAGTTGCTCGTACTAACGTCTGGCAGCTAAAAATCCCACCAGAAGACCCGCCGCGGCGGCGATTCCAACGGCTTGCCACGGCTGCTCTCGAACGTAGCTGTCTCCTGCGGTCATAGCGTCCTTCGCATGCCGCTGAGCCTGATCCGTGCCGTCTGCGAGAACCTTCTTGGCCGACGTTAACGCACGCCCAACCTTGATGCGCAGGCGTGCGATCTCGGGATCGGCGACGTGCGCCACCCGACTCAGCAGGTCCTGCACGTCAGCAATCAGACTGCTCATCTCTTGGCCGCCTGCATCGCGAAGCCTTTGCACGGCGTCGCCGGCATCAGACTTCAGCATATTGGCGTCGCCGCGAATGGCTTGGCCGTTGTCGTTAAGTATTGATTCCATTGCGAACTACTCCACTGAATTGATGAATCGCTGCACTTTAAAGTCCGGTCTCGACTCGCGTGACAATGACCCCTCGCCGCCCCTTCGTCGGTGCGCTGACGCACATGGGATGAGAATTCGCGGTCGGACCGTGGTGTTGAGCGACATCGATGCGCAGCCCACGGATGCTGGCAACAATGGGCCACGTGCTGGGAAGATCTATCGGCGGCGCACCGTCTAAGTGCCGGTGCGGGCTTTGTCGCCGCGGGCAGGCAAGGCCCCCTGCGCAATGGCGCGATTCACCGCCGATAAAATCGCCAATAGCGACGCGGTGATGATGTTCGGGTGCATGCCGGCGCCGAACAAGGTTCGCCGCGAGCGAGTGGTGATCTCTATATAGGAAACTGCTTTTGCCGCACTGCCTTGTCCGCGCGAGTGCTCCTCATAAGACAACACGTCGAACGGCAGAGCGACTGCTTCGACCATGGCGTCGATCGGACCCGACCCCTGTCCGAGCCAGGTCTCGAGCCGCGCGTCGCACTCCACTTGCAGCGACAGTCGCTCGGTGTCCGCGCCGTCCGTGGACGCTGCCAACTGGTGCGAGCGATACACGATGGGCGGCCGAGGTGCCAGATATTCCTGGGCAAAGAGGTCCCATAGTTCCTTGGAAGTCAATTCCTTACCCGTGATATCCGCCGCTGCTTGCACAACCTGACTGAATTCGATTTGCAGGCGCCGCGGCATCACCAATTGGTAATCACGCTCCAACAGGTAGGCTACCCCGCCCTTGCCGGACTGACTGTTGACTCGAATGATCGAATCGTAGGAACGCCCCACGTCCGAAGGATCGATCGGCAGGTACGGCACATCCCAAAGGTCCCCCTCGGTGCGCGCAGCCAGCCCCTTTTTGATCGCGTCTTGATGCGATCCGGAAAATGCGGTGAATACCAGGTCCCCGACATAGGGATGCCGCGGGTGTATTGGCAATTGATTACACGACTCCGCGCAGCGCGCGACTTCGTTTATATTCGAGAAATCAAGGCCGGGATCAACGCCTTGCGTATATAGGTTAAGCGCCAGTGTCACGATGTCCACGTTCCCCGTGCGCTCGCCGTTCCCGAACAGGGTGCCTTCGATGCGCTCTGCACCTGCCATCAGGGCGAGCTCCGCTGCCGCCACCGCGGTGCCCCGATCGTTGTGCGGATGCACACTGACAATGACGCTGTCGCGCTTGCCGATGTGCCGCGAGAACCATTCGATCTGATCCGCGTAGACGTTGGGCGTCGCCATTTCCACCGTGGCCGGTAAATTGAGTATGGATTTGCGCTCGGGGGTCGGTTCCCAGACCGCGTTGACGGCATTGCAGATCTCGACCGAAAAATCGAGTTCGGTACCGGTGAAGCTCTCAGGGCTATATTGGAACACCCACGCGGTGCCCTTATCGCGTTCCGCATGCTCGCGCACGCGCGTCGCGCCCCGGACGGCGATATCGAGGATGCCGGCGCAATCGAACCGAAACACCACCCGGCGCTGGGCAATCGAGGTCGAGTTGTACACGTGAACGATGACGCGCCGAGCGCCTTTGACCGATTCGTAGGTGCGCGCGATGAGCTCGGGACGCGCCTGCGTCAGCACCTGAATGGTGACGTCGTCCGGAATCAGCCGCTCATCGATGATTTCCCGCACGAAATCGAAGTCGGTCTGGGAAGCGGCGGGAAATCCCACCTCGATTTCCTTGAAGCCCATCTTGACCAGCATGTCGAACATGCGGCGCTTGCGCGCCGCATCCATGGGTTCGATCAACGCCTGGTTGCCATCCCGCAAATCGACGCTGCACCAGGTCGGCGGCGCGGTAATGACCGTGTTGGGCCAGGTTCTGCCGCCCAGGTCGATGGGAGCAAATGCACGATACTTGGTCGAAGGATTACGCAACATGCTGTTCTCTTGTTCGGTCGGTCCATGCCCTCAACATCAGCTCCCCACACCAAAGGAAGCATTGCATTTGAGGAATTCGGTTCGGTCTTTTGAGCGCGACCGCGCGCGGGGGTGATGGGCGCCTAGCGGCGCAGCAGCGGCGCCAGCATGCTCACGCGGCACGAGCCCGGCCGCCGCGACCGTGTGGGGCTGTGCAGAAGTATGAACGCCCGTGAACTCATATCGGGTAAATCTAGCATTGGCGCCGCTCGCCGCGCAATAGCTGCCTGCCGCCGGGCCCGGCCGGCCGCAAAGCCATCAACCGGCGCCATACGCACGGTTCTTCCAATTGGCGCCCACGCCCCGCCAATGGTTCACCGCCGATGCCACGGTTGCCGCCATGTAAAAGACCGCAATCAGCGGCAACGCGAGGGACCAGAGCCTGCTGCGCCCATAGCGTGCCAGCGTCGGAAGATAGGTGATCGCGGCGATGCCGAATGCCGCGAAACCGTAGCCTCGCTCCCGGCCGTGGCCGAACACGATCGCCCATACCGGAACCAGCCAAACCAATGTCAGTCCGAGCAAGGTGAGCCCGAGAACAGCCGCCGAGCAGCGCAATTGCGTGAACGCGGTGCGCGAAATCATGCGCCAGACGTCCGCGAAATGCGGATACGGACGGATCGAGGTGGCGAGCGCGGAATGACCCAGATAGATGGCTCCCGAGGCCTTCACGGCCCTGGCGAGTGCGACGTCGTCGATGAGCGCCTGCTTGATCGCTTCGACGCCGCCGATACGTTGCAGCGCCTCGCGGCGAATCAGCATGGTCCCGCCGGCCGCGGCGGCGATTCGCGAACCCGGGGCATTCACGTGCGCGAACGGATACAACATCTGAAAGAAATACACGAAGGCCGGCACCAATGCTCGCTCCGCGAAGCTGGTGCAGTTCAAGCGAACCATCTCGCTCACCAAATCCACACGAGGCGCCTGCAGCCGGGCGACCAGCGCCGACAAATGCCGCGGATCGTGCACGATATCGGCATCGGTAAACAGCACCACCGCCGCGCTGCCGGCCGCCGCGCCCTGGTGCAATGCCCATAATTTTCCGGACCATCCCGCGGGTTTGGGCGCGCCGCGGATCACACGCAGGTTCGGCGCCCTGCCGGCGCGCTCCGCCGTACCGTCGGCGGAATTGTCATCGACCAGAATGACGCGGAAATTGCCGGCGTAGTCCTGAGCCAGGAGCGACGCGACGGTCGAGCCGATGTATTGCGCCTCGTCGCGAGCCGGAACCACGATATCCACATCGGGAAGATCATTGGGCACAGCGGGCGCCAATTCAGGCCCGGAGAGCCAAAATTTGCCGTGTGCGCAGCACAGGTAAATCCAGACGAGCAGCGACACCAGCGCAATCATCTAAATCCAGCCTTTGAGATGACGTTGCACGATCGACACCAGCAGTTCGGCATGGCGGTCGTCGTCGTTGAGTGCGGGCACCAGCGTGAGCCGCTCAGCGCCCAACTGCAGGAATTTATCGCGATATTCGATGGCCACTTCCTCCAGCGTCTCCAGGCAGTCGACGGCGAAGGACGGCGAGACGACGGTCAATTTGCTCCAGCCCCGCTTGGCAAGGGCCGTGAGGGTATCGTCCGTATAGGGTTGCAACCACTCCACCGAGCCGAAACGCGACTGATAGCAATGCGACCACTCAGCTTCTTTCAGACCCAATCGCGCCACCAGCAAGCGGGTGGTTCTCTCCGTGTGCTCCCGATACGGATCCCCCGCCTTCGCATAGGCAGCCGGGATGCCGTGATAGGACAGAAGCAAATGCGAGCGCCCGCCGGCTTCGGCCCAATGCTCCTCGATGCGCGCACCGAGGGCCTCGATGTACCCCGCATCGTCATGGTAATCGTTCACGAAGCGTGTTTCCGGCAGCCAACGCCAGCGCCGCAAGGCATCGCTGGTACGGTCGAACACCGAGCCTGTGGTCGATGAGCAATATTGCGGATACAGAGGCAGCACCAACAGTCGCTTCGCATTTTGCCGAGCCAGGGACTCTATCGCGCTCGCGATGCTGGGGTTGCCGTAGGTCATGCCGAGGGCGACCCGCACCCGATCCCCCGCCGCCGCGCGCAGCCGCTGGTCCATTTTGCTCGCGAGTCGACTCGAGTACACCGCCAAGGGTGAGCCGTCTTGCAGCCAGATCTTGCGGTACTTGCGTACGGTGCGTATCGGTCGAAACGGCAGCACGAAGCCGTATAGGATGGGCAGCCAAATCCAGCGAGAGGTATCGATGACTCGCCGATCGCCGAGGAATTCGCGCAAGTAGCGCTGGACGGCGCCATAAGAAGGCGCATCGGGGGTGCCTAAATTGACCACCAATACACCGATTCGCTCGGGCGTCGACGCCGCCGCTGGCGCCACGGCGCGATAATAGGGCATGTATCCAGATCCTTAGAATATCCGCCCCGCCAGTATACTGCCTGACGCATGAAGCCCCACACAGTCGTATGGATTGCCTAGCATGATGTGGTTGAGCCCGAGCGAGAGCGAAGCCCTTTCCTTAAGCTTGAGCGTGGCCACCCGCAGCGTGGCGTTCAGCTTGCCGCCGGCGATCCTCGCGGCCTGGATACTGACTCGCCGGCGATTCATCGGCCGCACCCTGCTCGATGCCATGGTGCACCTGCCTCTGGTGCTGCCGCCGGTGGCGGTCGGCTACGTACTCTTATTGCTGTTCGGCACCCGCGGTCTCATCGGTTCCTGGCTCGAGCGGCTGTTCGGCATCGAACTCATATTCACACGCAACGGCGCGGCGCTTGCCACCGCGGTCATGTCCTTCCCGCTGATGGTCCGTGCCATTCGGATCTGCCTGGAGAACATCGACCGCGGGCTCGAGGAGGCGGCGCGCACCCTGGGCGCCGGCGCACTCGACCGGTTCGCCACGGTGACTCTGCCGCTGCTGCTGCCGGGCCTGCTCGCGGGGGCGATCACGGCCTTTTCGGCCGCATTGGGCGAATTCGGCGCCGTCATCACCTTCGTGTCGAATATTCCCGGCGAGACGCGCACCCTGCCGCTGGCGCTGTATTCCGCCTTGCAGGAGCCCGGCGGCGAATACGCCGCGGCGCGGCTCGCGGCGCTTTCGTTGGTGTTGGGGCTGGGAGGTCTGTTGTTGTCCGAATGGTTCGCGCGGCGCGTGCGCCGCATTCTGGGGCGCTGATGCTTCAAGTCGCCGTCGCCAAACAACTCGGCGCATTCCGCCTGGACGTCAAGTTCGAGCTGCCGACTCCGGGTGTGGTCGCGCTGTTCGGGCCCTCCGGCTGCGGCAAAACCACGGCGGTCAACATCATCGCCGGCCTGCTGGCGGCGGATCGTGGGCGAGTGGCGCTCGATGAGACCGTGTTGCTCGACACGCAACAGCGAATCGATGTGGCTGCCGAACGGCGGCACATCGGCTATGTGTTTCAAGACGCCAGGCTGTTTCCGCACTTGAGCGTCGCCGGCAACCTGCAATATGCGCTGAAACGCGCGGTCGGCCGCCGCTACGTGAGCCTCGATGCGGTCGAGAACATGCTCGATCTCGGAGCGCTCATGCAGCGGCGCACGCACCAATTATCGGGCGGCGAGCGACAACGGGTCGCGATCGGTCGGGCGCTGCTGTCGCAGCCACGCCTGCTGCTGCTCGATGAACCGCTCGCCTCGCTCGACCGGGAACGGCGCGAGGAAGTGCTGCCGTATCTCGAATCCTTGCGCGACCAGTTGGCCGTTCCGATGGTTTACGTCAGCCACCAATTCGATGAGGTGCTGCGCCTCGCCACGCACATCGTGCTCATGCAGTCCGGAACCGTGGTGGCGCAAGGCGGCATCGGATCCATGAGCCTCGATCGGCATCTGCGCTCCATCATCGGGCCGGATGCCGTGGGCGCAATCATCGACGGAGTGGTGCTCGGACAGGACTGCGCGAGCGGCATGACCCGGGTTCGCGTCGGTCAGGGCGAACTGAAGGTACAAACCGCCGCGATGCCCGCGGGGACGACCCTGCGCGTTCAGCTGCTGGCCCGCGACATCATCGTGTCGACGCAAATGCCCCAGCATTTGAGCGTGCGAAATAATCTACAAGGCGCGGTTACCGACATCACCGATGACGACGGGAATTCGGATTTGATTTCCATCGACATCGGCGGGGCGCAAATCATGGCACGAATCACCAAGTCGGCGACGCGCGAGCTCGCGCTCAAGCCCGGAGCACCCGCCTGGGCGCTGGTCAAGTCGGTTTCGCTGCGCGGCCATTCCTTTCCCGCCTTTCGGGATCGCTGACGGGTTCGACCGCGGCCGCGCTTATGTCGGGCGGGTCCCCAAATGCATGATGGCGACGATATGGTCGTGCGGCCGCAAACCGACCAGGGCCTTGACGTCCGGGTCATAAGCGGCCGCCCCGGTTTTCCACATGACGCCGTAACCCAAATCATGCGCAGCCAAGAACAGATTTTGTGCGGCGGCAGCCGCCGCAATGACCTGCTCGATCTGCGGCACTTTGGGATGCTCACGCACCATACAGCCGACGATCACAATCGTCGGCGAACGCATGATTCTGTCGCGCTCGGCGGCAAGCTGCTCGTCGCCGAGAGAGGGGGAGCGTGCGCGTTTGGCCCGTGCGGCGGCGATCGCGAATCGCTCCTTGGTTGCCTGGTCCAAGACCAGCAATTGCCACGGCTTCAGGCGTCCATGATCGGGCGCGCGTCCGGCCGCGCCGACAATGCGCGACAAATGCTCCGGTGTCGGGCCGGGCTCGACCAGGCGCGCCGCCGAGGAGCGGCTCTCAATGGCAGCCAATAATTCCATTTTGATCCCCTGTCCGACACGAGAAACGCCAAGACGGCGCTCCATATCGGCTATGATTCGCGCCTGAGATCGCCGGCGCCCTGCGCGGACCGCGACGGCCAACTCTACCGAATTATACTCATTCTATTTTTAGGAGCCTTCAATGCACCGGATTGTTTTGGCGTCCCTTGCCACGCTGATCAGCGCGACCGGCTTCGCGGCCCCCGTCACCTACATGCTGGATCCGCGCCATGCCTACCCGAGTTTCGCGGCCGATCACCTGGGCGGAGTGTCGGTGCAAACCGCACCCGATGACCAAGAAGGAAGTCTGCGGTGCCGACGCCTCGGCGCCCTTCAACCGCAGCGACTTCGGAGTCACTTGGGGCGATGACCACGGCTT
>DAINPA010000045.1:2660-4632 GCA_036743675.1 Steroidobacteraceae bacterium | reverse complement strand
AAGGATCCGATGATGCGTAGTACCGTGGCGGTGGCGATCTGTTGCGTGGCCTCGACGTTCGTTTCGGCAAGCGCGAGTCCCGGGCCGAATCCAACGAGCATCGCGCCGACGACCGCCCTTGCGATCGCGCCGCCCCAGGATCGCGCATATCCCGGCGAGATACGCATCGCGGTCGATGCCTCGGATATCGACCGGCGGATCGTGCGCGTTCACGAGACCCTGACCGGGATCGGCCCCGATACCGTGCTTCTGTATCCAAAATGGCTGCCGGGAACGCATGCACCCGAAGGCCCCGTCGATCGGTTCGCGGGACTGCGGATCAGCGCGAATGGCGCACCGGTTGCGTGGAAACGGGATCCCCTCGATGTATATGCATTTCGCGTGCACCCGCCCGCGGGAACCAAATCGATCGACATCGACTTCGAGTACCTGTCGCCGACCAGCTCCAAAGTGGCCGATATGGAAATCAGCCGCGACGTTTTGTTTGTCGAGTGGAATTCCCTGATCCTCTATCCGGCCGGTTATTTCGCGCGACAGATTCCGGTGCAGGCGAGCCTCACGCTGCCTATCGATTGGAAGTTCGGCTCGGCGCTCGAGGTGCAGTCCGCGAGCGGCGCGCAAACGACGTTCAAGCGCCTGAGCCTCGAGACTCTCATCGACAGTCCGGTGTATGCGGGACGCTATGCGTCGCGACTCGATCTTGATCCGGGCGGCGCCGTGCCCGTCCATCTCGATCTGTTTGCCGACCGGCTGGAGCTGCTCGCCGTGAAGGCCGAGCAGCTCCAGGCCTACCGCAATCTCGTGCAGCAGGCGTACAAGCTCTACGGATCTCACCATTATGCGCACTACGATTTTCTCTATTCGCTGAGCGATCAGATCCATCAGCAGGGTCTCGAGCACCATCAGTCGAGTGAAAACGGCAGCGAACCCGATTCCTTCACCGAATGGGACAAGAACGCGTCCGACCGGGATTTGCTGCCGCACGAATTCACCCATTCGTGGAACGGCAAATTTCGCCGGCCCGCGGACTTGTGGACTGCGAACTACAACGTGCCCATGCAGGACAGCCTGCTGTGGGTATATGAAGGGCAAACGCAGTACTGGGGCGAGGTGCTGGCCGCCCGCTCGGGCCTTTGGACCAAACAGCAGGCCCTCGATGCGCTCGCCCAGACCGCCGCCTATTACCAACAGCAGGCCGGTCGCCGTTGGCGCGCCCTGCAGGACACCACCAACGACGAGATCATCAATCCACGCCGCCCCATGTCCTGGCGCGACTGGCAGCGCTACGAGGACTATTACGACGAGGGCCGGTTGATTTGGCTCGAGGTCGATACCCTGATTCGCGAGCGATCACAGGGCAAGCGCTCGCTGGACGACTTTGCGCGCGCTTTCTTCGGCATCGACGACGGCAGCTTCGTGACGGTCGCCTATTCGTTCGAGGACGTCGTCAAGGCGCTGAACGCGGTCGAACCGTACGATTGGTCCGCTTTTCTGCGCGAGCGCCTCGATGGAGTCGCAAGGCCGGCGCCGCTGGAAGGATTGCGCCGCGGCGGCTATAAGCTCGTCTACACGGACACCCCGGGCGAACTCGAGAAAGCGAGCGATCTCGAGCGCAAGCGCGTGAGCCTGCGTTACTCGATCGGCGTTGTTATCGACGAAAAGGACGGCACGGTGTTGCAGGTCGCCTGGGACAGCGCGGCCTTCAAGGCCAAGCTCACCGAGAGCGCGCAAATTCTCGCGGTCAACGGTGCCGCCTACAGCGCGGAAGTGCTCAAGGATGCGATCCGATCGGCGAAGGGTACGGCGCTGCCGATCGAGTTGATCGTCAAGACCGGCGACCGCTATCGAGTCGTCGCCATTGATTACCACGACGGACTGCGCTACCCGCACCTGGAACGCGATGCTGCGGTTCCCGCGCGGCTCGACGACATCCTGGCGGCAAAACAATAATCCCTCAGGCCTTGCTCATGTA
>DAINPA010000045.1:0-2560 GCA_036743675.1 Steroidobacteraceae bacterium | reverse complement strand
GGAAAATGGCTGTCGCTCCAGGGCATCGCACGGTCACTCGCGCTGCGAATCCGGGGAACCGCTTTTGAGGCTCAGCAGCGCCCCCGCCAAAATCCCGACAGCAGCGGCGATGCCCACGACCTTCCAGACATTGTCCTGCACGTAGCCGTCCGCCGACTTCGCCACGCGTTTGGCTTGCTGCACCACGTGTCGGCGCGAATCTTGCAAATTTCCCTGCGCGCTGCGCAAAGAGCTTGCAATGCGCTCGCGGGCCGCGACCATCGCGTCGGTCGCATTGTCACCCGCCGCCTTGATGATTTCGTCGATGTCCGCGACCACCGCGCCCAAATCCCTGACCAGTCTGTCTGCATTGACGTATCGCATGAAGCTTCCCCTCAAAGGCCGAACGGATAGGTGTCCGGGAGACCCTTCAGCTCCTCGGCGCCTATCGGCGTCACAGCCTTGGTCTCGTCGAACCATATATATTCGTCGAATTGCCGCGGCAATACCGCCTCGAAATAATGACTCTGCAGTTCGGTCTCCGGCCGGTAGATGACCCCGATGGCCCGTTCCAGGTGCGGCTTTAGAAGTTGCGCCGCGCGCCCCCCAGGCGCCACGTCCCGCAACGGCAACAGGAAGCGTGGCGCCTCCGTCTCGTGGCAAAGCCGCTCATAGCTTCCGGCCAGCGCCGGGCAAACGGTTTTGATCTGCATCGGCTCATCCCAATTCGAGGCAGCCGCGACCGTGCCGGTATTCGTCCCAAAGCCAACCGAATAGCAGGCGCGGCCGAATTCCTCCCGGCACAAGTGGCCGATGTTGTATTCGTCGCGGGCCGACATCTCGGTCGCGGCCGAATCGCCCACATGCGAGTTGTGCGCCCAGACGATTCCCTTGCTGCGGGGACCATGGAAACTCAGCAGGTTCTTCAGAGTCTCGAACATGTGCCCGTCGCGCAAATTCCAGGAGGCGCGCGAGCCGTAATACATGATCCGATAATAGCGCTCGGCATTGGCGACGAGCCGCGCATTCTGTACGGCGTCCAGGAACCGCTCGCCGCCGTGTTCGGCGTAAGCCTGGCGCTTTTTCAGCAGCTCCGTCAGCATCGAGGTGACCTCGCCCTCACACGTCCGGTACTTGCCGGTAAGCGTCGCATGACCATAGACGGCCGGGTCCGATTGCCAGGGCGTCAAGCATCCGTAACGGCGGCGGGCCAACTCCGCGGTCGGCGGATCGACGCTGTCGAGGTAGTTCAACACCGATTGAATCGAGTTGTACAGACTGTACAGATCCAGACCGTGAAACGCCACTCTTTCGGTCTGTTTGACGCCGCCGTTATGCGTTCGCAGCCAATCGACGAACCGGCGCACTTCGCGATTGCGCCACATCCATACCGGAAAGCGCGCGAATGCCATCCACTCGGACGGCGGCACCGCGCTGTGCCTGACGTAGTGATCGATGCGCGCGGCGTCCGGCCAATCACCTTCGATGGCGATGAAGTTAAAGCCCTTGTGCTCGATCAGCTCGCGCGAGATCCGCTCGCGCATGAGATAAAACTCCGAGGTTCCATGCGTCGCTTCGCCGAGCAGCACAACGCGGGCATCGCCGATTCTCTTCAGCATCGGCTTGAGGTCGACGGAATCAATCGACGAAAACTCCTCGCTGGAGCCTAAAATCGCTTGCGCCAGGGTGCCACCGGCCGCTTTGGCGGCGCGCTTTCCTTGCGGAGTCCAACCTTCCGCCCCCACCAAAGGAACGAAGCGCACATCCGCGAGCTCCTCGGTGGTGTAGTCGTGTTCGCTCACGCGCACCACGCGCACCAATTCCTGCAGGCGCCGATCGGCTCCCACCGGGATCACCAGCCGGCCGCCGATCTTGAGCTGCGACTTCAGAGATTCCGGGACCTGCGGCCCGCCTGCCGCGACCACGATGGCGTCGTAAGGTGCGTGGTCCGGCCAGCCGCGCGTTCCATCCGCGTGCAGTACATGCACATTGCCGTAACCCAGCTTGGAAAGGACATCGGCGGATTTTTGCGCGAGCTGACCGATGCGTTCGACCGTGTAAACATCCTTCGCAATTCGCGACAGGACCGCTGCGGCGTAACCCGAGCCGGTGCCGATCTCGAGCACCTTCTCTCCGCCCTGCAGATCCAATGCCTCGGTCATCATGGCGACGATATACGGCTGCGAAATCGTCTGCCCTTCGGCGATCGGCAGCGGGCTATCTTCGTAAGCGAACTCCCACATCTCCTCGGGCAAGAATGCTTCGCGCCGCACGCTTTGCATTGCCGCCAACACCAGCGGCGAGCGCACGCCGCGATGCGCGATATAACGCTCAACCAATTGCGCCCGGCGCTTCTCGAAGTCCATTTTGTTTTCCTGTTTCGTCGGCCTAGATTGGACCGAGAACGCCTGCACTGCCTATACGGCGATACCGCAGCGCATCGCGTAGGTTCCCTAGGCGGATCCACTCACCCGCGGCGCGCGTCCCGGTGACGCCAGATGAAGATCAATTACCGTCAAGGAATGCTCGCGCCGGAATCGCCGGCGCAATATTCGAGGTAATTTCGAATTAACTAATGTAA
>DAINPA010000044.1:0-18043 GCA_036743675.1 Steroidobacteraceae bacterium | reverse complement strand
GCGAGCGTCGTGTAATTGGTGGGCGCCGCCGTGTGGCAGACCGTACAACCCTGATGGGCGGGATTCGGCATGTGCCCGGCCGGCATGACATTGGCGGTCCAGTCGGTCGTGGTGTGACAGCCCGAGCAGTCCCCGGTCTGCTGCTGGGGCGTACCGATGGGGCTCATGTGATTGGTCGGCCGGCCCTGCAGGACCGGGGTTGACGCGCCCATGTAAAAGGAGAGGCCCGTTTCATGGCAGGTGTCGCAGGCGGTGGGAACGAAGGCATGCTTGGCCGCGCTCATGGTGGTCGGGCCGAAGCCGCCCGCGATGTAGTTCGCCGCGTGGCAACTACTGCAATCGGTGCCCAACCGGTACGGGATGTGCGCGGGCGTGAGCAACCCGTCCTTGGGTGTGAAGCTGTTGAACCACGTCAGCGCGCTGGTGTAGTTGCCGTGGCACAGCCCGCAATTGCCGCTGATGCCGGTGTGCAGCGCGGGAATCGCCGCCAGCGTGGCCGGCGTGTAGTCGGCGGGCGCCGAGGCGTGGCACTGCACGCAAGTCAGATTGCCCGGATTCGGCATGTGCCCGGTCGGCAGCACGGTACTCAACCAGTCCTTGGTCTCGTGGCACACCGAGCAATCGTTGGTGGCCATGCGCGCATCGGCGCTGGTCACGTGATTGGCCGGCCGCAGCTGCAGCGGCGTGCCGCTGCCGACATAGAAGCTCTTGCCGGTGTCGTGGCAGGTATCGCAGGTCCCTGACACGAAGGCGTGCTTGGCGGCGCTCATGGCCGTCGCCGGGCCGAAGCCGCCGGCCTGATAAGCCGCGCCATGGCAGGCGCCGCAATCGGTGCCCGCCAGGATCGGGATGTGCAGCGGCGCGAGCGGCGTCTTCTTGGTCGGCGAGATGCCGCTGATCGACATTGGTATGTAGGGCGCGGGCACGCCGGCGAAAGTCTCGCCGGCATGGCACAGCAGGCAGTTGCCGACCGACAATCCGGAGTGCAGCGTCGCAATGCTGGCGGCGAGCACGGCCCAGGTCTCGGCGCTCGGGTTGTTGCCGTGGCACACGCCGCAGTCTACGCCAGCGGGAATCGGCGGCACGTGATTGGTCGGCTGGCCCGGCACGACGCCGGTGGAGATCTTGACCGTGCCGCTGTGGCAGCTCTGGCAGGTGCTGACCGACATCTGCAGATGGTTGAACAGCGAGGGCACCCAGCTCGGGGTCTTGGTGCCCAAGCCGGTGGTATGGCAGTCCTCACACAGATTGGTGGTGGGCATGTGATTGCCCTGCTTGCCCACCGCTTTGGTGCCGTTGTGGCAGCTCACGCAGCCTGAGGTGATGCCGGTGTGATCGAAGTTGGCGCCGAGCCAGGTGGTGGTCAGATGGCAATCGCCGCACTCGAGATTGGTGGCGACGTGGCCCTTCGACTTGCCGGCGGCCTGCACGCCGTTGTGGCAAATGATGCAAAAGCCGCTGACCGCCAGCGGAATTTGTGTGTGATCGACCGCCTTGGCCGGCGACCAGCTGATCACCGTGTGGCAGGCCTCGCAGTTCTGGCTGGTGGCCGGATGATTGGGCCCTTCGCCCTGGGCAACCGTGCCGTTGTGACAACTGATGCAGCTGCCGAGCACCTGGGCGTGATCGAAGTGCACGTCGGGGCGGAACGAAATCGTGTTGTGGCAGGCCACGCAATAATTCGTGGTCGGTATGTGCGTCGCGGTCTTCGGGGTCGCATTGTACGGCGAGCCGGTGATGTGGCAGGTGCCGCAGTCCTGCGGCGTGCCCTTGAAGATGGCGTTCAGGTGGCAGGATTCGCACGGCAGGTCGCGATGCACGCCATCGAGCTCCCAGCCGGTCGTCAGGTGATCGAACGGCACGGTGATGGGTTGCGTTGCGGTCGCGGCATCGCACGGCGCCGGCACCAGTATCCACAAGATCATGGCGAGCGGTGCGATCCATCCCAATGTGCGGCGCAGGTTCATCATCGATGCCTACTGCACCCGAGCGCCTTTCCAGGAGTAATTCGTATGACAGCGGTCGCATTGCGCGCCGTACTGTCCCAGGTGCCGGTCATCCTTGTGGTGACAGCCCCCGCACTGCTTCGACAGCTTCACCGTGCCGGGGGACTCGTGATGGCAGGCGGCGCACTGCAATTTGCTGTGTGCGCCGAGCAGCGCGAAACGCGCTTGTTTGGCATGGTCAAAAGTCCACAGCGGCCAACCGTTCGGCGAATGGCAGCTCTCGCATTTCTTGCCGAGCCCCCCTTTGTGCACGTCATCGTGCGCATGGCAATCGTTGCACGCCGTCGCCGCGCGGCCGAAGGCCTGCGTCATGTGGCATTGAGCACAGCTGACCACGCGGTGCAGCCCGAGCAGCGGGAATGCGGTCAGGTCATGATCGAACACGATATCGGATCGCCAGGCCTTCTGGCCATGACAAGCGTCGCAGCCGCCCTTGACCTTGCCGCCGTGCGGATCCTCGGCGCGATGGCAGCCGACGCAGTCCTTGGCGAGCTTCTGGCTGGCGGCCACAGCGGTGTGACAGATGTGGCAGTCGAGCTTGGCGTGCACACCCTGCAGCGCGAACTTGGTCTTCGCGGCGTGATCGTAATGCACCGGATGCCAATGATCGTTGTCATGGCAGTCGCCGCACTTGGCGCCGAAGCGGGCGGCGTGGGCGTCGTCGGCCCGGTGACAGCCGTTGCAGTCCTTCGGGATCTTTTGCTTGTAATTTCCGCTGCGGTGACAGGCAACGCAATCGATCTTTGCGTGGACACCCAGCAGCTCGTATTCGGTTTCCTTGAGGTGGTCGAACTTCGCGGTCTTCCACTCCTTGGTGACGTGGCACTTTGCGCAGTCGGTGCCGCGTGATCCGCGATGCTCGTCGTCCGTGGCGTGGCAGCCGTTGCAGGTCTTGGGTATTTGCTTGTAGCGGCCGCCGACGTGGCAGGCATCGCAAGTCACGGTCGCATGCGCCCCGGTCAGCTTGAAGTCCGTCTTGTCATGATCGAACCGACCGCCGGTCCAGCTCTTGACGCTGTGACACTCGCCGCAGGATTGGGTGAACTGCCCGTGGTGCACGTCATCGCTCTTGTGGCAGCCGACGCAGGTCACGGGTGCCTTGCGCCATGCGACGTGCGGCTTGTGGCAGCTGTCGCATTCGAGCGCGGCATGGGCGCCTTCGAGCGCGAAGTCCGTCAGATGATGATCGAACTGCGCGCGACCGAGCTGCACGATGTCGGCCTCGCGCCCCTTGTGTTCCGTGTGGCAGGCGCTGCATTCGCCGACGCCGGCGTTGGTCATGCGGCCGTGATAGCCATGGCGCTCCCGCACGTCGGCCGCCACGTCCTTGTGACAATCCAGGCACAGCGCAGATTGTTTCCGCGCATTGGTGCGGTCGTGGCAGTTGGCGCAATTCTCCTCTTGCTTCACGTGCGCACGCGTCACCTCTCCCGGCATCAACAGCGTTTCCACGGATGCCGCAAAGGCGCCAGAGGCTGCGATAAACGCTAGTGACGTCATCCATGCGATTCCAATTGCTGTGTGTGCCGTTCGTCTGTTCATGCACGAGCTGAAGATCAGTACACATTGACCGCGATGACATGGACGATCCCCGCGATCAGCAACATGAAAAACAGCGGGAGGTGCAGCACGTGCCAGAGGGAAAACAGGTTTGCGTACATCCGATATTCCCGCACGCGCCGGCCGGTTTCCAGGCGCCGATCGGCATACTGGCGGGCGACCTCGGCGATGCGCTGTGCGTGGCCGGCGACCAGCCCGGACTCATTCAAGATCGCTTTGGCCACGGCGCGTTTGGTTTCTCTGCGCACCAGCCAGCGCGCGATCGCCAAACGCGGACCGCCCGTGAACAGGTGCAGGAAGCCGCGGATGGAACCATTGGGGGGCTCGACCCAGCGCTTCTCCACGCGATCGATCGCATCGAGCAGGCCCGGTAGGAAGGAGATCGAAGTCGATTGCGAGCGCAGCCGTGCACCGACCGCCTTCAACTGCTCCAGCGTGTCTTCGTGGCCGTCCATGCGCGCATGCAAGCGCGTATAGATGTAGCGGCCGATCACGCCGCTTCCGGCGACCACCAGCATCGATATCAGGGCGACATTGCTGTTGGTGGCGCCGAGTTTGAAGTTGGCGTGAAACAGCACCAGGATCGGCCCGGTGACGCCGAGCGCCATGTGAATCTCGAACCAGGCGGGGATTCCGCCGAGCCAGCGCAGCCACGACGCGCGCTTGCGCGCCGAGTAGATCAAAAGCAGGATCATCATCGAGCCGCCGACGATTCCCAGCCAGTAGCCGAGGCCTCGTTGCGGCGTGATGTAGCGCTCGAGGTGCGCGTGGTAGCCCCAGGCGATCAACCACACGACAATTACACTCCACACGAGCGGCCAATGCAGGCGCCGGCCCTTCGCAAACTTGATGTTGTCGGCCGCGACGCTCATGAGACGACCTGGTCGATCACGATCTTCAGCGGCTGGTGGTCAGCGGGATTGATGGCGCCCGATGAGCCGCGCAGGTCACCGGCCGACGGCATCGGCTGGCCGCTCTGGGAAATCCGCGCCTCGATCGTCACGCGACCGGCGCTGGAGAGGTTTCGGCCCGGAAGCATCGACTGGGAGTCGTCCAACCTAAACTTGAATGGCCAGGTGTCGACGCTGCCGCGGAACACGGCCACGGGAGGCCCCGGGGAGTCCACGGATTTGGCCACGATGAACAGCGTTGCGCCGGCGGTCGATTTGGCGCGCAAGGCGGGGGCCAGCGAGACCTCGCCGCTGATCGCGATGCCGGTGCCGGCGGCAACCGTGCTCGGCGGCGCGGCCGCGGCCGCGCCCGGGATGCCCGCAGCCTGGGCGCTGTCCGGCGGCAAGGGCGGCAACTGCCGGGCGCGCGCTTTGCTGGCATCTTCCGGGCGGCTCAAGAATTCAAACGATTTTGCGAGCAATTCCCATTCATCGGCGCTGCCGCCGCCCTTGGCGAGGCGCGCCTCCAGCGACGCAATGGCGGCGTTCATCGATCCGGCGCTGGAGGGCGGCGCGGAACTCCCAGTGGCCGCCGAGGCTGCGGGGGCGGTCGAGCTCGCGTTGTTTGACATCATCACCGCGTCCCGGAATCCACCGGATGCGGCCAGCCCGGCGGGCTGACCCGCGAGGTCCGGGTGTCCAAGCCACCGGTACAGACCGACGACGGCGAGCACAATGACGCCGGCACCGATGCCGGCCTGCCAGAGGTTTTTTGGCAGCGCAGCGAGGCGCGGAATGGTACGCAGCCACGGCAACAGCATGATGATGCAGGCGAGCGTGATCAGCATGCCGGACAAGAACCAAAAAATTGCCAACGTCAATGCTCCTTAAGATCGGTAGTTACGTGTCCACGGTGACCAATCCGCCGTGCGGCGCATCGTTTTTGTGCTTTGCCATGTAAAGTATAGGGGCGCTCAATTACCCATTCGAAATGTGCGCCAATTGCGACAGTTATTAATTTCAGTTGTTCGTTAATTGCGACAGTTTCGCGGGACCGGGTAAGTGATGAAACTCACAGAATCTTGCGGTTATGACCTCTAGCCTTGTGAAACTGCCGTGGGCCAGTCATTGAGCTTGAAAACACATGAATTCCTTATGGTCAATTGCGCTCTACGGGGCTCCGTTAGCGGTCACCCTGGCCGTGTATCTGCGGCGGCAGCGGCGCATTGCCGCACACCTTCGCCAGGTGCAGGAGGATGCGGTCGCCGCCGGCATGACCGAACCGGCCTCGCTGCATCCGCTCATCGACGCAAGCAAATGTCTGGGCTGCGGAGCCTGCGTCAAGGCATGTCCGGAGCAGCCGCACCACGAGGTGCTCGGCTTGATCGACGGCAAGGCCGCGCTGGTCGGCCCCACCGAGTGCATCGGACATGGGGCTTGCAAGGCCGTCTGCCCATTCGATGCCATCACTCTGGTCTTCGGCACCGAGCGGCGAGGATTGGATATCCCGGTGCTCAAGCCGAATTTCGAATCCAACGTGCGGGGAATTTACGTGGCCGGCGAGCTCGGCGGCATGGGGCTGATCAAGAATGCGCTCGCGCAGGGTCAGCAAGCGCTCGAGGCCATCGCCAAGGCGGGCGCGAAGCGCCCCGGCGCTCTCGATGTATTGATCGTCGGCGCCGGTCCCGCCGGTCTCGCCGCGTCGCTTGCCGCGAAGAAGCTGGGCCTCGCTTATCAGACCATAGAGCAGGATTCGCTGGGCGGCGCGGTGTTCCAATATCCGCGCGGCAAGCTGGTGATGACCGCGCCGGTGGAACTGCCGATCGTCGGCAAAGTCCATTTTCGCAACACTTCCAAGGAAACGCTGCTGAAATTCTGGACCGATGCCTGCAATAACAATGGACTCAATATTCGTTACCAAGAACGTGTCGAAGCCGTAGAAGCCAAAGACGGCGCCTTTCATGTGCGCGCCGGCAGTCAGCAGTACGTGGCCTGCGCGGTGCTGCTGGCCATCGGCCGGCGCGGCACGCCGCGCAAGCTCGGCGTGCCGGGTGAAGAGCTGCCGAAGGTCGTTTATCGTCTGATCGACCCGGAACAGTATCGCGGCAGCAAGGTCGTGGTCGTCGGCGGCGGCGACAGCGCCCTTGAGGCGGCGGCCAGCGTCGCCGAACTCGGCGACACCTCCGTGATACTTTCCTACCGCGGTGAGGCTTTTCAGCGCGCCAAGCAGCGAAATCGCCAGCGCGTCGAGGAAGCGAGCAGCAAGGGCCAGCTCAAAGTGCTGCTCAATTCGCAGATCCGAGAGATTCGACCAGACGAGGTACTCTTGAAAAATGCCGGACAGGAACTGAAAGTGAGCAATGACGCGGTGATCGTGAGTGCGGGCGGCATCCTGCCGAATGACTTCTTGCGCTCGATCGGCATCGAGGTCGAGACCAAGTACGGAACCGCATGATGCGGTTGGATCGCGCGCATCGTATTGCGATCGCCGCGCTCTGCTGCGTCGTGAACCTTGGCGCGGCGGCCTCGACCGCCAAACAGACCAAGCCCAAGGACCCGCTGGAGCCGGCGCGCGCGGCGCTGCGCACGCTGCAATTCAACAAGGCGATCGAGCTCTTAGGCGCGGCGGGCAGCGCAGGCAATGCCGATGCCCAATATCTGCTCGGGCTCATGTACTTGAACGGCGTCGGCGTCGTGGCCGATCCCGCGCGCGCGCGCGGATTGCTGCAATCGGCTGCCGAGCACGGTCAGGGCGCGGCCGCCTATGTGCTGGCCGGCGAACTCGAACGCGATCCCGATGCGCCGGCCGGCGCCGCGCATCAGTGGCTGGAGCGTTCGGCCAAGCTGGGTTATGTGCATGCCGCCGAGGCGCTGAAATCGGGAAGGCCGCTGCTCGATCGGGAGTCCGTGGGCGCCTCGGATCCGGCGCTGCTGGCCGCGTGGGTGATCGATTGCGTGCGCAAGAACGATGCGGCGGAATTGCGCCGGCTTGGCCCGGCGAGCGCGGCCGTGCGCGATGAGTTCGGGCGCGGCGCGCTCTCGTACGCCGCCGAGGCCGGCGCCCTTGCCGCCGCCGCTGCGCTTCTGGAATTGGGCGCCGACCTGCGCGCCGTTGACAAGGCGGGCACCAACGCGCTGATGATCGCCGCCGGGCGATCCGATTCAGGCATGCTGGATCTGCTGCTGCAGCATGCAGCCGATCCGCAGGCGGCGGATACTTTGCAGCGCACGGCGATCTTCTATGCGGCGCGGGCCAATCGGCCAGACAGCGTTCGCATCCTGCAGCGCGCCGGCGCTGCGCTCGATGCGCGGGACGGGCGCGGCTACAATGCACTCGACGCGGCGCTCGCCGTCGGCGCCGCGGATGCCGCCGCGCAGCTGCGCTCACTGGGTGTGCAGGCCAATCTGGTCACGGGCAATCCCGTGCGGCAAACCGGCAAATTCGACCCGGCCCACCCCGGCGACATCTATCGCGGTTGGCCGCCGCTCGCCCTCGCCGTATCGCGGCGTGACCTGGCTAACGTGCAGCAGCTGCTCGCTGCCGGGGCCGATGCCAATCTGCGGCTGCTGCAGGGCGATTCGTTGCTGCAGGTGGCTGCCGATGCGCACGCGCTGGAAATCCTGCCGTTGCTGCTCGCGCATGGGGCCAACGCGGCCGCCGCCGGCCATTCCGGCCACAGTGCGCTATGGCTGGCCGCCGCTCGCAACGACCTGCCCGTGATCAGGGCGCTGCTCAACGCCGGTGTGAAGCCCGATACGCATGCCGCCGGCGAGACGACTCCGCTGCTCGCGGCGATCGGTGCGACGCGCTCGGACGTCGCACTGGCGCTGCTGGCTGCGGGAGCCGACTCCGAGGCCACTGATGCGCAAGGTCACACGCCTCTCATGCTCGCGTGCGCCGCAGGACAGGCTGCGCTCGTCGAAAGCCTGCTCGCGCGCCATGCGCGAATCGATGCCGAAGACCATGGAGGACGCAGCGCATTGTGGTATGCGGCCGCCGCCGGTTCGCGCGCCACGGTGGCCTTGTTGCTGGCCAACGGCGCCACGCAGGAAAAGGGCGATGCTCGCGGACTCACGGTGCTGCATGCGGCCGCCGCGCAGGCAGGTGCCGACGTGCTCGTGCCCTTGCTTGCGGCCGATGCCCGCATGAATAGACGTAGCGCCGCCGGCGACACGCCGCTGATGATCGCGGCGGCCAGCGGTCACGCCGAAGTGGTCGAGGCGCTGCTTGCCCATGCGCCCGAACTCGATGTTCAGAACAGCGGCGGCGATACGGCGTTGATGGCCGCCAGTCGCGGCGGGCATAGAGCCGTCTGCCACATGCTGTTGGCGGCCGGTGCCAACAAGGCGCTGCGCAACGGCGCCGGCGTTTCCGCCGGCGATATCGCATCGGCCCGCGGTTTCGATTCGATTGCCAAGGAGATCGGCGGCAAGAGCTAGCCGGCGCCGCGCCAGTCGGCAGGGATGCGGCTAAACTTTAGTAGGCGTAATACGGGCCCGTGTAGATGCCGGCCACCCGCGCCTCGATGCCGAGGTAGACTTGGCGGCCGTAGAAAAACGGCATGCCCCAGAAAAAGTGACTCGAGCCGGGGCCGCCTGCGAGGCCGGTGAAGGCGGTGGCATTGGCGACAAACGTCGTCGGGTCCTGGATCGCAAAGTCCACGGTGCTGCTGGCATTGTTCGCGCCCACGCCGCTGTTGACCGCGGATCTTGCGAGCGGCGCTCCCACCGGACAGTAGTAGCCGACGAAGGAGCCCGAGGAGCACACGGCAAGGGCCGGATCATTGAACGCATACGAATCGGTCCCCGAGTCGATCAGGGCCGGCAGCACGGTGGTGCTGGTGTAATAGGTCGCCTTGAAGTCCCCGCTCGCATCCGTACCGAGCACCGTCAGCCCGGTTGCGGGCAGGCCATTGTTCGTCTGCGTGGCGATCCCGAATATCAACTCGCCCTGCACCGTCGCATCGCCATTGGCGTTTTTTAGGTTCGGCAGATTGACGATGATGCCGTTGTTGTCGGTGGCGAACATGGTCACCGGATTCGTGACCTGATTGGCGAGTGCGACGATCTCGGCTGTGCACACGCCGGCGGCGGTGCAGCCGTAGTAGATCGAGGTGGCCGAACTGAGGCACGCCGCACCGCAGTCCTGGGCAAACACTCCGAGGCCGAGCACCCCATTGGCATCAAATCCAGAAACGCCGTTGATCAGCGTGCCGTTGGCTCCGCAAGTGGCCGGCGGCGCCGGCGATGGCACGGTCCTGTCATCCAGCACCTGCACCGGTAATTTGGCGGCGCTTTCCCCGGCCATCGTCACGTCGGCCAGCGCCACCGGCCCCCAGGTATCGCCGCCGCCGAAGTGGACGCATTCTTCGATTGCTCGCCCCTGGGTGTCCACCTCGGGACTGAGGGTGACGGCGTGCGCGGTCAGCACGGAGCGCACCAACCGCAATCCCCAGGAACCGGTATCGAGCAGCACATGATCGACGCTCGCGCACTCGGTCTGGCTGCCGGGGACGCAAACCTTTACCGTCACATACGCGTGATTGATGGCGCCGATCGGCGCGCCGCCCGGGGCCGCCGGCGGGCCGGCGTCGACCGTGACCGCGAGCGTGTTCTGCGGTGGCGCCGGAACGACGCTCGCCGCCGACGTGCCATTGCCGCCAACACAGGCGCTGAGCAGCGCCGCCGCCAGCAGCGGCGTCATGAGTATGATGGGGCTCATCGGGAATCTTGCTCGGCCCATGACTAGAGGATCTCGGCCGCCGAGACGCCGGCCGGAATCAAAGCGGACAGATAGGCGCGGCCCGCGTAGGCGCGCAGATGTCCCCCCGATTCGACGACGAGGTCGGACGATGCCACCCGCACCGAGCGCTGAAGCCCCGGGTGGGGCAGCGCCTTGAGTACCGCGGTGTACTCTGCAAAGTGCGTACCCAGAATCCGCTGCAGATCCGGCAAAACGGGACCGCTCCAACTGACGGCAAATACGACCCCGTTTCGGGTCAGGTATTCGCGTACGCGCATCCCGGCCTCGGCGCTGATTTCCTGAATGTCGTATTGCTGCCGGACTTCAGTATTCACGGCGCCGTGCAAATCGGCCGCGTCGGCCTGCACGCTGGCCGCATCGCCGCCGAGAGCGGCGTGCGCGGAGCCGACCCACAGCGGGGTGATGCCGAGGACGGTGAATAACAGAGCACGCGTGGTAGAGCGCAAGGCCATGAGGCAAATTCTGCAACACAATCGCCGCATCCGACATTGTCGTATCTGAGCGACAGGTCTCATATTTTCATTTAACGTGCGTGTCTTGCCTTTTTTAGAATAAGAAAACAGCATGGCTAATCGAGTGCTGGCGCTGCGCGATCCGACCGCACCTCTGGAAAAAGATGCGCCGACCGGCGCTGTCATCCCGGCGCGACCAGCCCGCACCCGGTCAATTCTGCGAAGTGAGTTCGGTGAGATAATCCCGCGGACGTAAAAACTCGTACAAGCGCGCCTCCGGGGATCCCGCTTCAGGGTGCCAATCGTAGTCCCATCGAGCAAGCGGCGGCATCGACATGAGAATGGATTCGGTCCGGCCGCGCGACTGCAGACCGAACAAGGTGCCGCGATCGTAGAGAAGATTGAACTCCACGTAGCGACCGCGCCGATACAGTTGGAAGTTGCGTTCACGGTCGCCCCACGCCTGATTCCGGCGGCGTTCCACGATCGGCATGAAGGCGGGAAGGAAATTATCGCCGACGCTCTGCAATAGCCCGAAGCAATGCGCAAATCCACCGTCGTTGAGATCGTCGAAGAACAAGCCGCCGACACCGCGCGTCTCGTTTCGATGCGGCAGGAAAAAATAGCGGTCGCACCATTGCTTGTATTTTTCGTATACGCCGGCCCCGAAAGCCTGGCAGGCGGCGCGCGCGCACTGGTGCCAGTGCAGCACGTCATCGTCGAACGGATAATATGGCGTGAGATCAAACCCGCCGCCGAACCACCAGTGGGCGGGACCGCTCTTCGGTGTCGCCACCAGAAAGCGGACATTGCAATGGGTGGTCGGTGCGTAGGGGTTTCGCGGGTGAAAAACCAACGATATTCCCATGGCTTCGAAGGCCGCACCGGCGATTTCCGGCCGCAGGTTCGATGCCGACTGCGGCAGTTTTTCCCCGTAGACGTGCGAAAAGGATACGCCGGCTCTCTCGAATACCTCGCCGCCGCTCAACACGCGGCTCTCGCCGCCGCCGCCCTCCGCGCGCTGCCATGAATCGCGCCGGAATTTCCCGGTGTCGAGCGCTTCCACCGCGTCCGTGATGCGATCGTGCAGCTTCTTCAAGTAGCTCTGCACCGCGGCAGGATCCGCTGCCGAGGAGACCGGTACCGTGCCGTTGGAGACCGTCATCGTCTCAATGCCGCTGCGTTTTGGCGCGCTTCTTTTTCGTTTTGGCCTTTGGGGCGGACCGCTCCGGCGCGCGCTTCTTTGCCGGAGCCTTTGAGCCCTTGGCCGCGAGCCTTTGCGGTGCCGCATTGGGCGGCGCGGCCTTCAGTGTCGCGAGCTTCGGGACTTTGGCCTTGGACGCTGCGGCCTTCGGTGCCGCTTTGGCGCTGCTCGCCTTGGCGCCTTTCCGGCCCCATTTGCCGAAAGTGCGCACCGGAGCCGCGGCCAGCAAGGCCTGGCATTCGGTCAAGGTCAGGCTTTTCGGGTCCCGGTCCTTCGGAATCTTGGCGTTGCGCGCCTTGTCGGTGATGTAGGGGCCGTAACGCCCGTTGAGCACCTGGAGCCCCGCGTCCGGGAAATCCAAGATCAGGCGATTCGCATCGGCGATTTGCTTGTCGCGGATCACTTCCAGCGCGCGTTCCAGGGTAATGGTGTACGGATCGTCGATCTTGAGCGAAACGTATTTCGCGCCGTACTTCAAGTAAGGCCCGAAGCGCCCGGTGTTGGCGGTAATTTCCTCGCCCTGTGCGGTAGCCCCTAGCTTGCGGGGCAGCTTGAACAACTCCAATGCCTCGGCATGCGTGATCGCATCCATCTTTTGACCGGGCCGAAGGCCCGCAAAACGCGGCTTGTCGGCGTCGTCCTTGGTGCCGATCTGCACGAAGGGTCCGAAGCGGCCCATGCGCACGCTCATCGGTTTGCCGCTCGCAGGGTCCTTCCCCAAGTCGCGCGCCTGCGCCACTTCCTCGCGGCTGACCGAGGTTTCGGTGTGCTTGACGAGATCGATGAACGGTTTCCAAAACTTTTCGAGCAGCGGCACCCATTCCTGCTCGCCGGTCGCGACCGCGTCGAGAGAGTCTTCCATCTTCGCCGTGAAGTCGTAGTCGACGTAGGTCGTGAAATATTGCGTCAGGAAGCGGCTGACGATCTTGCCGATATCGGTCGCGGTGAAGCGGCGGCCTTCGATATCCACGTACCCTCGGTCGCGCAGCGTCGAGATGATGGACGCATAGGTCGAGGGGCGGCCGATGCCGTATTCCTCCAACGCCTTGACCAGCGAGGCTTCCGAAAAACGCGGGGGCGGCTCGGTAAAATGCTGCGCCGGAGTCACGCCCAAGAGTTTGACGCGATCGCCTTCCTGCATCGGCGGCAGAACGTGATCCGAATCGTCCTGTACCGCATCGTCCATGCCTTCTTGATATACCGATATGTACCCGGGCTTGATCAGCGTCGAGCCATTGGCGCGCAGCACGGTACGCCCGGGCCCATCGGGGCCGGCCAGCAAATCGACCGCCACGGTGTCGAATACCGCCGGCGCCATCTGGCAGGCCACCGTGCGCTTCCAAATCAGCGAGTACAGGCGGTATTGATCGGCGTCGATCTTCCTTTCGAGGTCGGCGGGCAATATGCTCGCCGCGGTCGGGCGGATCGCTTCGTGCGCTTCCTGCGCATTTTTTGACTTGGTTCGGTAGATGCGCGGCTCCTCGGCGAGCCCGTCTTGACCGTAGAGCTGAACGATCACATCGCGTATCTGGCCGATCGCCTCCTGGGCGAGATTCAGCGAGTCGGTGCGCATGTAGGTGATGAGGCCGACCGTGCCTTCACCGATATCGACACCTTCGTATAACTGCTGGGCCACGCGCATGGTCTTTTGCGCGCTGAATCCCAGCTTGCGCGCGGCTTCCTGCTGCAATGTGGAGGTCGTGAAGGGCGGCGCCGGATTGCGGCGGCGCTGCTTGCGGTCGACGACCAGTACGCCAAGCTCGCCGCGCGCCGCATCGCGCAGCGTGCGCTCCGCCTCGTGCGCGGTCTCTGCCGTGGTGAAGCTGAATTGCTCGACTTTGCCGCCGCGGTATTCGATCAGCTTGCCCGGAAAATTCTGGCCCGCATGCTGCAACTCGGCGTCGATGGTCCAGTATTCGCGCGCCACGAACGCGGCGATTTCGTCTTCACGCTCGCAAATCATGCGCAGCGCCGGGCTTTGCACTCGGCCGGCAGACAGGCCGGGCCGGACTTTTTTCCACAGGAGCGGCGAAAGATTGAAGCCGACCAGATAGTCGAGCGCTCGGCGGGCCTGCTGCGCATTGACCAGATCGACCGACAGCTCGCGCGGCTGCGACATCGCCTCGCGGACGGCGTTCTTGGTGATCTCGTAGAACACGACCCGCCGCACCTCCTTGCCCTTGAGCGCGCCCTGGGCCTTCAGAAGCTCGTGCAGGTGCCAGGAAATGGCTTCGCCTTCGCGATCGGGGTCGGTTGCCAGAAACAGCGAATTTGCCTTCTTAAGGGCCCGCGAAATGGCGTCGACGTGCTTTTGATTGCGCTCGACGACCTGGTACTTCATCGCGAAATGATGTTTCGGGTCCACGGCGCCTTCCTTCGGCACCAAATCCCGGACATGACCATACGAGGCGAGCACCTCGTAGTCCTTGCCGAGGTACTTCTTGATGGTCTTCGCCTTCGCAGGCGACTCCACGATAACGAGGTTGCTGCTCAAAGGATCCTAATGCAGGGCGTCTGAGCGCTCTTCGAAGACCAGGTCTTCCATTTGAGCGTAGGCGGATTCTTGGCCCGGCTGGCTGAACAGCACCATCAATACCACCCATTTCACCTGTTCGATGTCGATTTCATCGGCTTCGAGCGCCATCAAGCGATCGATCACGAGTTCGCGCTGCGTGCCGGACAGTATCCGCACGTTTTCCAAATACATCAGGTAGCCGCGCACGTCCGTATCGAGGCGCAGCAGTTCCTGGCCGCTGAATACGCGCACGGCGCGCGCGGTGGCCTCAGCAACCTTGCCCAATTGCTCGCCCGACAGGCCGTCGAGCCATTCCAACGACCGCTCGATATCGGCTTCGGCGAATCCAGCCTTGTCCAACTCGATTTTCAAGGTGTTGCGATCCGGGCGCGGCTCATCATCGGCGCTCATGTAATTCTCGAAAAGATATATGAGCAAATCGAGAACGTTATCCTTCAACTCCGGCTCTCCTGTTGGCGACTCGGGAGTAGCGGCCCCCGGGGGCGGCCTGAACGTGGCCTTCAAGTTCGAGGATCAGCATCATCGAGGACACGGCTTCTGGTTTGAACCCGGTACGAACGACCAACATATCGAGGTCCGCGGGATCAAAGCCGAGCGCATCTAACAAGATTTTGTGTTCCTTGTCCATTCCCGATGTACCCGAATTGCGCTCTGCGCCGCCGCCGGCGGCACCGGTGTCGTTGGCGAAAAAGGCCGAAAAGTTCAATTCGCTCAATATGTCATCCGGCGTTTCGGTCAATTTTGCGCCCTGTTTGATCAGCTCATGGCAGCCGCGGCTCAAGGGGTTGTGGATCGATCCGGGAATGGCGAAGACCTCTCTGCCGCAGTCGTTGGCCGCGCGCGCGGTGATCCTTGAACCGCTCCGGCATGCCGCTTCGACCACCAGAGTTCCGAGACTCAAGCCCGCGATGATGCGGTTACGCCGCGGAAAATTAGCGCGCTGCGGTGCGGCTCCCAACGGAAATTCGCTGATGAGAGCGCCGTGCCGCTCGATAACCTGGCTCAAATCGCGATTGCTGCGCGGGTAAACCACGTCGATGCCGCTGCCGAGGACGGCGACCGTGATGCCTTGCGCCGCCAGAGCGCCGCGGTGGGCGGCTTCGTCGATGCCCTGTGCGAGCCCGCTGGTGATTGCGAGCCCGCGATGCGCCAGGTAGTGCGCGAAGTCGAAGGCGGTATCGCGGCCTTGAGGGGTGGGATTGCGGCTGCCGACCACCGCCAGCTGCGGATCGGCGAGCGCATCGATGCTGCCTGCGACATAGAGCGCTATGGGGCAATCGGGCAGCGAGCGCAGCAGCTTCGGATAGCGCGAATCGGTGATCGGCAGCAGGTGGTGGCGCTCATTCTGCAGCCATTTCAGTTCGGCCGCGCCCGGGCGGCCGGCGGCATGGCGCAGAAAATCGCGGGCCGCGGCCGGGATGCCGGCGCGTTCGCCGGCGGCCTCGGATGCCTCCACGATGCCGCGGGCGGACGCAAGCCGCTCAAGCGCCGCCAGGACGGTAGCGGCATTGAGCGCCGGCGCCCGGGTGAGCGTTACCCAGGCCAGCGCATCGTCGCAGACCAACATGGCGCACAGTATGGTGTAGCCCCGGGTCCGCAGTGCCCCGCGTAACCTGCGTCTATGTGGAGATTAACGCCTCAGGGCACATTACCGCGCCAGGCGCACCGGATTTACGGACTCTCGACGCGATCCAGCACCTGGATGATGTTGGTGGCTTCCATAATCAGTCCGTAACTCATGCGATCGAAGGTCTTGAACACCATGAAGGTGCCGGACCGCTCGTCCGGGAGGCGCACTTTCTTGTCGAAGACGTCCGATACCCCGGTCAAGAAGCCCTTGCTCTCCGTATCGCGAATGGTCGCGCCTTTGGTGTATACCGCGAGCACATTGCCGGGTACCAGGCCGTCACGCACCCCGCGGTTGATGGTGACCACCTGATACTGGCCGATGATGGTTACTCCGTCGGAAACCGCGATGATGCTGCCCTTGATTTTGGTCCTTGGCGGGCTCGGCACGAAATCAAGCGGTACATCGATATCACCCGGGTATAACCTATCGCCCGGGTAGGTTTCACGCATCGATTCGGTCATGATGAGGGTTGCCGGGTCGCCGGTGCGGGTCACGTGGCCGGTGCCCGTGAACACGCCGTTGTATCCCAAAATCGCCTTGTCGTCCGGATCGCGCAGCGCGGCTCCGACGTGCACCACGTTATAGTGCATGCCGAGTTCGACCGGTCTCTTGAAGCCGCGCGCGTACAGGGTGTCGCCGTCCGACATGACGATGTGCTGATCGCGGGTTGCAAGCACGTAGGGCGCGTTCTTGATCTGATCCTTATCGAGCACTGATGGCTTGGACATGAACGCGGCAATGGTTTCGTAGGGAATCGTCGTGACCGCCGCCTCGAGCGGCAGGCTACGCACCCGCGGCAGCACGCGAGCGCTATCGCCGCGCTGCAATCCGGGCTGAAGCACTATTTTCGGCTGGCCGTCGATGTACACCAGGTGCAGGGTATCGCCCGGGTAAATCCAATGCGGATTCTTGATTTGAGGGTTGATCTGCCAAATTTCGGGCCAGAACCACGGATCGCGCAGGAACACCTTGGCGATGCCCCACAGGGTGTCGCCGCGCTTTACCACGTAGCTGTCCGGGGCGTTGGGGTTCAATACCCCGCCGTTCTGCGGCGCCTGCGCAGCAGGAGGCGGGGTAACCGGGGTTCCGGGCGTGTCGATCGCGGCTTCCATCGCCGTCCGGTCATCGCCCACGACCGTGCCCTGAATGCCGTTATCGGCCGTCGGTGCCGGCGCCGGCGCGGCTGGCGGCCGCTGCGTTCGGCATCCCCCGACCAGCGCGATCGAGAGTAGTAGGGCAATTATGTGATGGCGTTGCATTCGTTTCGCTCCCTTGAGTCGCTTAGCCTTGTGGTGCCGGGCTGGCTGGTATACTGCCCGCCTGCCGCCAAAGACTTCGGACATATCGCCCGGTTTTGCCGATTGCCGGCGCCAAGGCGCAGCAAAGGGCATTAAGTTAAGCAGCGGCGGAACTTTAGCAATATTCTTTGGCCAAAAACACGATATCCATCGCATAACTCCCATGACAAAGCTCGCAATTCTGGAGTACCCCGACCCCCGGCTGCGTAACAAGGCCGAGCCGATCGCCAGCGTCGATGATGCAGTGCGCCGCTTGGTGGACAACATGCTCGAGACCATGTACGCGGCCAAAGGCGTCGGCTTGGCCGCGACTCAGGTGGATGTGCACGTGTGCGTGCTGGTGCTCGACTCGAGCGACGAGCGTAATCAGCCCCTGGTGCTCATCAATCCCGAAATATTGGCTGCCGACGGCCGCGCGCCGGTTGAGGAGGGCTGCTTGTCGGTGCCGGGGATATACGAGAAGTTGCAGCGGGCGACCCACATCCGGGTGCGTGCGCTGGACCGTAACGGCATACGGTTCGAGATGGATGCCGAAGGCTTATTGGCGGTGTGCATCCAGCACGAGATGGACCATCTGGAAGGCAAGCTATTCGTCGATTACCTCTCCGAGCTCAAGCGCCAATTGATACGCCGGCGCTTGGAAAAAGAGCGTCGACAACGTTCCACGGGGAGCGAGATTCGCGCTTCGGCGCCGGCTCTCTAG
>DAINPA010000043.1:0-18121 GCA_036743675.1 Steroidobacteraceae bacterium | reverse complement strand
GGCGGCGGTCATGCGGGCACCGAGGCGGCGCTGGCCGCCGCGCGCATGGGCGCCCGCACCCTGCTGCTTACGCACAATATCGAGACGCTGGGGCAGATGAGTTGCAATCCCGCGATCGGCGGCATTGGCAAGGGGCATTTGGTCAAGGAGATCGATGCCTTGGGCGGCGCCATGGCGCTGGCCGCCGACCAGTCGGCCATTCAGTTGCGCACCTTGAATGCGAGCAAAGGGCCCGCCGTGCGCGCCACTCGCGCGCAAGCCGATCGCCGGTTGTATAAGCGCGCGATCCGCCGCATGCTCGAGACCCAGCCGAATTTGCAGCTGTTCCAGCAGGAAGTCGCCGATCTTGTCCTGCAGGCGGACCGGGTGGTCGGCTGCCGCACCGAAAGCGGCATCGAATTTCGCGCGCGCTGCGTGGTGCTCACCGTGGGCACGTTCCTCGGCGGCAAGATTCATGTCGGTCTGGAAAATCATGCCGGCGGCAGGGCCGGCGATCCGCCCTCGAATCGTCTCGCGGCGCGCCTGCGCGAACTGCCGTTGCGTGTCGGTCGATTGAAGACCGGCACACCGCCGCGCCTAGACGGGCGCAGCATCGATTACGCGGGATTGCGCGAGCAGCACAGCGACGATCCCCGGCCCGTGTTCTCCTATCTCGGCACGCGCGCCTGGCATCCGCGCCAGCTTCCCTGCCACATCACCGCCACCAACGAGCGCACCCACGCCATTATTCGCGGCGCAACCGCGCGCTCGCCGATGTTCACCGGTCTGATCGAGGGGTCCGGCCCGCGCTACTGTCCGTCGGTCGAAGACAAGGTCGTGCGCTTTGCCGAGCGGACATCGCATCAAATATTCATCGAGCCCGAGGGGCTCGACACGCACGAAATCTATCCGAACGGCATATCGACCAGCCTGCCGTTCGACGTGCAGTGCGAATTCGTGCGCACCATCAAGGGATTCGAGCAGGCCCACATCACCCGTCCGGGCTACGCGATCGAATACGATTTCTTCGATCCTCGCGACCTCAAATACGGTTTGGAAAGCAAATTCATCGGCGGATTATTTCTGGCCGGCCAGATCAACGGCACCACCGGCTACGAGGAGGCCGCGGCACAGGGACTGCTGGCCGGCGCCAATGCCGCGCTCGCCGCCGCCGGCCGCGCTCCATGGTGTCCCAAGCGCAGCGAGGGCTATCTGGGCGTGCTGGTCGATGATCTGATCACGCGCGGCGCGCCCGAGCCCTACCGCATGTTCACCAGCCGTGCGGAATACCGCCTGTCGCTGCGCGAGGACAATGCGGATCTACGCTTGACCGAACCCGGCCGCCGGCTCGGTCTGGTCGATGATCGGCGCTGGGAATTCTTTCAGCGCAAGCGCGACGCGGTGGCCGCCGAAGTCGCTCGAATGTCCGCGGCTCCGGTGCGGCCCGAGGAGGTTGACGAGGCGCTGCTCGCCAAGCTGGGACAGCCGCTTACACGCGAAACGCTTGCCTTCGACCTGTTGCGCCGCCCGGAGTTGGCCTACCGGGACTTGCGCGGCGTCGCGCCGCCGGACGACTCCGCGCCGGGCGATGCATGGCGCGACGACGAGCGCCTGGCGGAGCAGGTCGAACAACAAGTGGACGTCCAGGCCAAGTACTCCGGGTACCTTAAACGGCAGAGCCAGGAAATCGATCGCCAGCGGCGCCATGAGGATCTCAATCTGCCCGCCGATATCGACTATGCGCAGATCGGCGGACTATCGAATGAAGCTCGCCAGTGTTTGCTCGCGGTACGTCCGCAAACACTCGGGCAGGCGGCGCGCATCCCGGGCCTCACCCCGGCTGCCGTCTCGTTGCTGCTGGTGCATCTCAAGAAGCGAGATCACGCGGCGTGAGACATCTCGAGCCGGCCGCGGCGCAGCCGGTTCAACGCGCGGCGCGCTCAACGGGCGGCCGGCTCACCGCGCCGCCGTCAAGAATTGCGCGAACGTCCGATAATAGGCTTCTCTGTCTTGCTGCTTGCCGAATACATGCCCTTCGCCCGCGATCTGCAGATACCAAACCGCTCCTTCTCGGCCGCGCAGGCGATTGACGATTTGTTCCGACTCGCCGATCGGCACGCGCTGATCGTTCTTCCCATGAACCACGAGCAGCGGCCGTAAAATGCGGTCGGCATTGTTCAGCGGCGAAATTCTGCGCAGGAACGCCCGCATGTCCAGGTCCCGCTCATCGCCGTATTCCGCGCGCCGCTGCTTTTGGCGATACGGCGCGGTGGTGCCCAGGAAACTGATGAAATCCGTGATTCCCGCCAGATCGACGCCGCCCCGCAGCCGATCGCTGTAATTGACCAGGGAGGCGAGCGCCAGATATCCGCCATAGCCGACGCCGGACACCACGACGTGCTTGGCATCGAAGGCGCTCTGCAGGCTGAGCCACACGAGCAGCGCACCGACATCCTTGACCGCGTCCTCGCGCAGCTCGCCGTTATCGAGCGACAGATAGGTTTTTCCATAGCCGGATGAGCCGCGGATATTGGGCGCTACGAGCGCATATCCGAGCTCATTCACCACGTACTCTATCCACGGATCGAAGCGCGGCCGAAATTGCGATTGCGGCCCGTCGTGCAGGATCAGCAGCACGGGATGCGGTTTCGGAGTGGTGGGCTCATAAACGTACGCCGGTACCTGGCGTGATTTTCCGTCCTGGCGGTCGAAAGTCGGAAACTGCGTCAAGCGCGGTGTGACGAACTTGGCCGGATCCATCGGTCCCGCTTCGCTCATGGTCCAGGCTTCGAGCCGGTTGCTCTGCATATCGAGGACATACGCATCCCGGGGTCGATTGGCCGCCTCGAAGCCGAATGCAAGCCGCTTGCCGTCCGCATCGAAGCTCAAGGAATCGATTACGCCGGCGGCGGGCGGTCGCGGCGGAATCAAATCCTGATGAGTGCGCAAATCGACGGTGTTGAGCCTGCTGAGGCCGCCCTCGTTGCTGACGAAGGCCAAGTAGTGTCCGTCTGCGGAAACCGCCAAGCGCTCGATGTCCCAGGGAATGTGCGCGGACATCTCCGTCTTTTCGCCGGTGAACAGATTGACGTAGCGCAGCTTCGCGTGCTCGCCGTCGCGGTCCGAAATCAGATACACGCCCTGCCCGTCGCGCGAGAATTTCGCGTCGGCGATGCCCGCTTTGGCGGCGCCGGGTTCCACTTCGCGCTTTTGGCCGTTGCTCAAATCGACCACGTACAAATAACCCTCGGCGACGGATACATATTTGAGCACCAGCAGCTTGAGGTCGTCCGGGGACCAGTCGAGCGGATACCAGGGGGTGCCGTCGCCGCTGACGGCGAGGTGCGGCAAGGCGCCGCTTTCCGGGTCCACGATCTCGATGTCGAAGGACACGCCATCCCGTGCGGTGCTGAAAAACGCGATTTCGCGTCCCGAGTTGCACCACAGGGCACCGGCGTTCACCGACTTGCCGTCGGTCAACCGGTGCGCCGCGGCCTCTCCCATGCGCTGGTAATAGATCTGCGTATCGCCATTGCCCCCCGGGTCTTGCGTAAACAAGAATGCGCTGCGATTCGGATCCGGCGAGAACGCGCCGTGCGCAACGGGATCGGGCAGAAACGTGATCTGGCGGCGCTGGCCGCCCGGATGATCCACCAGGTGCAATTGATCGACATCTCCGAAGCGGGTGACGATCAGCAGTTGGCCCTTGGGCGTGAAGCCCTGGGGCGTCGCCTCGCGCGCGGCTAAATAAGCGTGCAGCGCATCCGCGGGATCGGCCGGCAGATCGGGAACGTCGTCAAAAACCAAATTGCCCCGCTCGACGTGCGTCCCGGCAATGCCTGCGGAACCCATCAGCAACAGCGCCGCAATCACCAGCGATAAATAAATTCGACTCATTATTCCTATGTTCCCTATCCGCGAGGATAATGGATTCAATGGCACGCTTCGAGCACCTACTAAAGTCCTACGATGTGAGCGACATGCTCGACGACATCGCGAGCGCCGATCCGCCGGCGTACCTGCACCGCTGCTTCGCGGAAGGATATTCCGCTCCCCGCCTGTCGTGGCCCCGGGTACAGCAGCTAGCGCTTTGCGCGATAGTACTCGACTCGATCGTCGATGATCGAGACTACGATATGCTCGAGCCGGAGTTGATCGCGGATTGGAGGGCGCAGTACGGGCACGCCTGCGCGCATATGAAGGATGCCGCAGCAGCGGCGTTGCGCCGGGCGCTCGAAAGTGCGCGCGCGCAAGATCCGGACGCCGCGGTTGAGTTGGAAGAACTCGAGCATCGGCTGGCGCCCGCCTAGGAACCTGTCTGAGCATTGCATTTGGGCGTGGCCGGGCTCGATTTGCGCTTGCGCGGGGGGTGCGCGCCCTCCTCGCCTTGAGCGGCGCTGCGGCGCTCTGCGCCTGTATTTCCCAATCCGTGCCGCCGCATGGAGCGGCGCCCGACGCCGCCTACGATTGGCACGGATTGATGGTCCTGCCCTTCGGTACCTTGTTGAAGGATAGTCCGCTCGCGCTGCACGAGGTGCTGCTGTTCCAGGACGCGGCGCAGGGCGGCGGCGATGCCCTGCATCAGGATTGCTATGCGCCCGACGGCGCGCCGCCGCCTTTCGTCGGCCGACGGCCGGACGAGTATTTGCTGTGTTTCAGCCACGATCGCTTGATTCGCATCGATGCATCGGTACGCTTGCCCGCACAGAGCGCAGTCCAGTTATTCGCCGCGGCGTGCGCACAGTGGCAAGGAACCCGCGCGCCGGGCGAGCAAACACTCGACGGTTGCGAGGGCCGCGACGGCATGACGCGCTTCAGCGCGCACCTCGCCGCCCTGCCGGCATCGGGGACGCCGGCGGCCGCCTTGTCGATCAGCCTATTTGCCGCCACCGGACCGTGACCGATGAGCAGAGACTCCGAACGTGAATTGCTGGTCGAGGGTGCGGTCAATTTCAGTTTGACGCTGGGCGCCGCCCAGGCCGAGACGCTGTTGCGCCTGGTCGATGAATTGGAGATCGCCAACGCGCAATTCAATCTCACCGCGATCCGCGACCGCCCCGGCATGCTGCGCAAACACCTGATCGACAGTTTGAGCCTGCAGCCGTTCCTGCGCGGCCTGCGCATCGCCGATGTGGGCACGGGCGCCGGTTTTCCGGGCCTGCCGCTCGCGATCGTGAATCCGCAGCGCCGCTTTTGGTTGATCGAAGCGACCGGCAAAAAGGCCCGCTTCGTCGCGCAAACTGCGCAAAGATTGGGCTGCGCCAACCTCGAGGTGGTAACTGCGCGCGCCGAGAATTATCATCCCGCCGAACCCTTCGATACGGTGGTGGCGCGCGCCCTGTCCTCGCTGGCGGATTTCGTGGCACATGCCGGTCATTTGTGCGCGGCGGACGGTCGCATGCTCGCCATGAAGGGCAGGCGGCCGGTCGAGGAGATTTCGGCGCTGCCGCGCGGTTTCCGCGTGTCGGCCGTCCATCGGGTCGCTCTGCCCGGGCTGGACGACGAGCGGCATATTGTGGAACTCTCGCCGGCCAGGCGCGTATCGCCGGCCAAAGCCGTATCGTCGGCGCGGCCCACATCGAGCAGAACATGAAGCGGGTCATCGCTGTCGCAAACCAAAAAGGCGGAGTGGGTAAGACCACCACCGCGGTCAATCTGGCGGCCTCCTTGACCGCCACCAAGAGGCGGGTGTTGCTGATCGACCTCGATCCGCAAGGCAATGCCACCATGGGTTGCGGCATCGAGAAGAACGCCCAGTCGCGCACCAGCTGCGATGTCCTGCTGGGCGATTGCAGCGCCATGGAGGCCTTGGTGCCGGTGGAATACGGCGGATTCATGCTGATGCCCGCCAATCAGGATCTCACCGCCGCGGAAGTGCGGCTGTTGACGATGATGGCGGGGCGCGAATTCAAGCTGCGCAATGCGCTAAAGCCGATTCGGGAGGATTTCGACGTGATATTGATCGACTGCCCGCCCGCGCTCAACATGCTGACGTTGAACGCGCTGGTTGCCGCTGACTCGGTGATCGTGCCGATGCAATGCGAGTATTACGCGCTGGAAGGCTTGAGCTCCCTGGTGCAAACCATCGAGCAAGTCCGCAGCAACATCAATCCGGAACTGCAGATCGAAGGGCTGCTGCGCACCATGTTCGATCCGCGCAACAATCTGTCGAACGAGGTGTCGGCGCAGCTGATCGAGCACTTCGGGGAGAAGGTGTTCCGCACCATGATCCCGCGCAACGTGCGTCTGGCCGAGGCGCCGAGTTTCGGCAAGCCTGCGCTGTTTCACGACAAGGAGTCGCGCGGAGCTCTGGCGTATCTGGCGCTGGCCGGAGAAATGATTCGTCGCGACGATCTGCCGGCCGCGCCCGTATAATCCACCCCACCGTTCTTGGGGATTGCATCATGTCCGGCAAAAAGCCGTCTTTGGGTCGTGGACTTGCGGAGTTGAGCCCCCTGCTTGCGCGCCGCGCCGACGCCCCTGCGCCGCCGCTGGCGGGCGACCGGCTCGCCAATCTGCCGCTCGACCTCCTGCAGCGCGGCAAGTACCAGCCGCGCATGGACATGCGCCCGGAATCCTTGGGCGATCTGGCCGACTCGATCAAGTCCAAGGGGTTGGTGCAGCCCATTCTGGTGCGCCCGCTTGCGGGCCGCAACGCCGGTGAATCGCAACGCTATGAAATCATTGCCGGCGAGCGCCGCTGGCGGGCGGCGCAGATGGCCGGAATCGCGGAAATCCCGGCGGTCATCCGCGATGTGCCGGATGAGGCCGCTCTGGCGATGTCGCTCATCGAGAACATTCAACGCGAGGACCTCAATCCGCTGGAAGAGGCGCGCGCCCTGGCGCGCTTGATCGAGGAGTTCGGCCTCACTCATCAAGCGGCGGCGGAGGCGGTGGGCCGCTCGCGAGCCGCGGTCAGCAATTTGTTGCGGCTCACGGAGCTCGCCGATGAGGTGAAGCAGCTGGTCGAGGAGCGCAGCATCGAAATGGGCCATGCGCGCGCCCTGCTCTCCTTGACGTCGCGCCGCCAGCAGATCGAAGTGGCGACCCTGGTCGCCAAGAAGGCCCTCTCGGTCCGCGAAACCGAAGCGTTGGTACGCCGCTTGCTCGCGCCGCCGCCGCAGGACGGGGGCGCGCCGCCCGTCGATCCCGATATTCGCCGTCTGGAGCTCGAATTGGCCGACAAGCTCGGCGCCAAGGTTGCCTTCCGGCACACCGCGTCCGGCAAGGGCAAGTTGGTGGTCGCCTACAACAGCCTCGATGAGCTCGAAGGCATCTTGGCGCACATCACATAAGTAGTTTTCCGGATCAATCGACCTTGATGCGTCAAGGCCGCGTCCCTATAATGCGCGGGCTGCGCCGGCCGCGGGGCTGGCTGCGCTTGGACTTTCGTTCATTTTTCGGACATGTAAAGCAAAAGCGAAGCGTTCGTATCCTCCATGGGTCGGGATTGCGCGCTTCGCGCTACGAGCGGGATTTAACGTGATCGCGATCGACTTAGCCTTGGCGCGGCGGCTGGCCTTCAGCGTCGTGCTGGGTCAGGCGGCCGTGACCTTGATTTGTGCGCTGGCATGCTGGCTGATCGCGGATTCCCAGGCTGCACTTTCCGCGGCGCTGGGAGGCGGGATCAGCAGCGCCGCGAGTCTTGCAATGGCGTTGCTCGGCGTCGGTGGCCGTTCGGCCGCGGATCCGCAACGCGTGATGCGTGCGTTCTTGGTTGGCGAGACGGCCAAGATCGCGTTGGTGATCGTGCTGTTCGTGGCGGTGCTGAAGACGATGAAGGTGGTTCCGCTGGCGATGCTCGGCACATACATCGCGACCTTCTTCGTATTCTGGGTTGCGCTCGCCAACGCACTGCCGCCGCTTGGGCCTGGACGCCCGCCCGCGGGCGCGGCCAAGTAGTTGAAATTAAGGCAATTGAGCGAGCGCAAAGAACGTTAAATGGCAGCAGAACAGCCCACCACCGCGAACGAATACATTCTTCACCACCTGACGTTCCTTTCCAACAAGGAACCGGCCGGAGTGATGGACTTTTCGGTCATTCACCTGGACACGGTGTTCTTCTCCGTGCTGCTGGCGGTGCTGTTCGGCGGCTCTTTCTTTCTTGCCGCGCGCGGCGCCACCGCCGGGGTGCCGGGCAAATTTCAGAACTTCGTGGAACTCATCGTCGAGTTCATCGATACCCAGGTCAAGGACAGTTTTCACGGCACCAACAAGCTGCTGGCACCCCTGGCGTTGACGATTTTCTGCTGGGTGTTCCTGTTCAACGCCATGGATGTCCTGCCGGTCGATCTTCTGCCGTGGATCGCGCACGGCGTGGGCATCGGGCATCTGAAGGTGGTGCCCAGCACCGATCTCAACACCACTTTCGCGATGTCGTTGACGGTTTTCGTTCTCATCATCTACTACAGCATCAAGGTCAAAGGCCTCGGCGGCTTTCTCGGCGAGCTGACCATGCAGCCGTTCACCGCCAAGAATCCTTTCGTGAAGGTGCTGCTGGTTCCGGCGAACCTGGTGTTGGAGATCGTGCCGCTGCTGGCGCGGCCGATATCGTTGTCGCTGCGCTTGTACGGCAATCTGTTCGCCGGCGAGATGATCTTCCTGCTTCTCGCGGTTCTGTCGCTGCGTGGTGTTGAGCAATTGGCGAGCTTCAGCGGCTGGTTCTTCGTGGTCATGCAATTCCTGCTGGCGTTTGTTTGGGCGGTGTTCCATCTGCTCGTGATCACGCTGCAAGCCTTCATATTCATGGTGTTGACGGTCGTCTACCTGGCGATGGCGCAAGAGCACCATTGATGTCTCGAGTCCGATAACTGCATCAATTCCGCATTAGTTTCGTTTAGGAGGATTGAATGGATAATTTCGCACACGTCCAAGCCATGACCGTACTCGCCGTTGGCATCATGTTCGGTCTGGGCGCGCTCGGCACCGCCATCGGCTTCGGCATTCTCGGCGGCCGTTTTCTCGAAGGCGCGGCACGCCAGCCCGAGCTGACCCCGATGCTGCAGGTGAAAATGTTCATCGTGGCCGCGCTGGTCGACGCGGTCGCCATGATCGGCATCGGCTTCGCGTTGTTCTTCACGTTCGCGAACCCGTTCACCGCCGGGCTGACGCACTGAAGTTGGCGCCGCTAACCGCGCTGGCTAGGAGGGGACTGTGAACATCAATCTCACGTTGATCGTGCAGACGCTCGTGTTCATCGCGCTCATCTGGTTCACGATGAAATTCGTGTGGCCGATGATTCTTGGGCCGATGGAGGAGCGTTCGCGCAAGATCGCAGCGGGACTTGCCGCCGCCGCCAAGAGCGAAAAGGACTTGACCGAAGCCGAGACGCGCTCCAAGGAAATCATCCGCGAAGCGCGCGATCGCGCGGCGCAGATCATCGAACAGGCGGGTAAGCGCTCGAACGAAATGGTCGAGGAGGCCAAGGGCACGGCATCCTCGGAAGGCGCGCGCCTGGTCAAGCAGGCGCACGACGAAGCGGCGCGCGAGAGCACGCGCGCGCGCGAGGACCTGCGCCAAGAGGTGGCCAAGTTGGCGGTGCAAGGCGCCGCGCGCTTGATCGAGCGCGAGATCGATCCGAAGACCCATGCGGCGCTGCTGGATCGTCTGTCCGCCGAGGTGGCGAATGGCTGAGCGGGCGACCATCGCCCGGCCCTATGCGAAGGCGGCGTTCGAATATGCGCGAGCCGCCGGTGCGCTTGCCGAGTGGTCCCAAGGACTCAAGGCGGCGGCCGAGATCGTCGCGGATGCGCGTGTGGCGGCGCTCGCCAGCAATCCGCGATGGTCGGCGGCCGGCCTGGTCGATTTCATCACCGGCATTGCGGGCGACCGGCTCGATGCGGCCATGCGCAACTTCGTGGCGGTGCTCGCCGAGAATCGCCGCCTGCTGCTGTTGCCGGAAATCGCGGCTCATTACCAGGCGCTGCGTGCCCAAATCGAAAATACCGTCGACGTCGAAGTCGTTTCCGCCGTGGCGCTCGACGCCGCTCAAGCAGCGAAGCTCAGGCAGGCGCTCGACACGCGCCTGAAGCGCCGGGTGCGCATGCAGAACCGGGTGGATCCGACGCTTCTGGGAGGGGCGGTGATACGCGCCGGGGATCTGGTGATCGACGGCTCGTTGAAAGGCCGCTTGGAACGTCTCGGAACGGAATTGGCACGCTAGAACTTAAGGCTTACGCGGGCCGCAGAAGGGTTCGCAGCAAGAGGGTTGATATGTCCATCAAGGCATCGGAAATCAGCGACCTGATCAAGGCGCGCATCGAAAAATTCCAATCGAACGCCGACGCGCGCAATGTGGGTACGGTGGTGAGCGTCACCGACGGCATCGTGCGTATCCACGGCCTCGCCGACGCGCGCTACGGCGAAATGCTGGAGTTCGCGGGCAACACCTTCGGTCTGGCTCTGAACCTGGAGCAGGACTCGGTGGGCGCAGTCGTGTTGGGCGACTACAAGCACATCTCCGAGGGCTCGGAGGTCAAGACCACCGGGCGCATTCTCGAGGTGCCCGTGGGCCCGGAGCTACTGGGCCGCGTCGTCGACGCGCTCGGGCAGCCGATCGACGGCAAGGGTCCGGTAAACGCCAAGTTGAAGTCGCCGCTCGAGCGGGTGGCGCCGGGCGTGATTTTCCGCAAGAGCGTGTCGCAGCCGGTGCAGACCGGTCTCAAGGCGATCGATTCCATGGTGCCGATCGGCCGCGGTCAGCGCGAGCTCATCATCGGCGACCGGCAGACCGGCAAGACCGCGGTGGCCATCGATACCATCATCAATCAGAAGGGCACGGGCGTTAAATGCGTCTATGTCGCCGTCGGACAGAAGCAGAGCTCGATCGCCAACGTCGTGCGCAAACTCGAAGAGCACGGCGCAATGGGGCACACCATCATCGTCGCGGCATCCGCATCGATGCCGGCCGCCATGCAGTACCTGGCTCCCTATGGCGGCTGCGCCATGGGCGAATACTTCATGGACAACGGCGAGGACGCGCTGATCGTGTACGACGATTTGTCCAAGCAGGCGGTCGCCTATAGACAGATCTCGCTGCTGCTGCGCCGGCCTCCGGGTCGCGAAGCCTACCCGGGCGACGTGTTCTATTTGCATTCCCGACTTCTCGAGCGTTCGGCGCGCGTCAACGAGGAGTATGTCGAGAAGGTCACCAACGGCCGCGTCAAGGGCAAGACCGGCTCGCTCACGGGCCTGCCCATCATCGAGACCCAAGCGGGCGACGTGACCGCCTTCGTTCCGACCAATGTCATTTCAATCACCGACGGCCAGATTTTTCTGGAAACGGATTTGTTCAACGCCGGCATGCGCCCGGCGATCAACGCCGGGATTTCGGTGTCGCGCGTGGGCGGCGCGGCCCAGACCAACATCATCAAGAAGCTGGGCGGCGGAATACGCTTGGCGCTGGCTCAATTCCGCGAACTCGCCGCCTTCTCGCAGTTTGCCTCGGACTTGGACGAAGCCACGCGCAGGCAGCTCGAGCGCGGCCAGCGCGTCACCGAGCTGATGAAGCAGAAGCAATACTCGCCGATGTCGGTGGCGGAGATGGCGTTGTCGCTGTACGCGGGCAACAACGGCTACTTCGACAAGGTCGATCGCCGCAAGGTCGTGGAGGCCGAGGCCGGCCTGCAGTCCTTCGCGCGCGCCACGTGCTCCGAATTGCTGAAGACCATCAACGGCAAGCCGGATCTGTCCAAGGAAGTCGAAGCGGCGCTCAAAAAGTGCTGCGACGAATTCTTCGCGACGCTGTAAGGGAAGGCTCCAAAAAGAGAACACTATGGCAGGCGCAAAGGAAATCCGAGGCAAGATCGCGAGTATCAAGAATACTCAGAAGATCACCAAGGCCATGGAAATGGTGGCGGCGAGCAAGATGCGCAAGGCGCAGGAGAGGATGCGCGCGGCGCGTCCGTACGCGCAAAAGATCCGCAAGATCGTCGGCCACCTGCGCCAAGTGAATCTGGATTACAAGCATCCCTTCACCTTGGAGCGTCCGGTGCGCTCGGTGGGCATCATCGTGATCAGCACCGACCGGGGCCTCGCCGGTTCGCTCAACTTGAATTTGTTCAAAGCCGCTCTCGGCGCGATTCGCGACGCGCAAACCGCCGGCGCCAAGGTCTACGTGTGCGCAATCGGCGTGAAGGCGGTGCAGTTCTTTCGCCGCTTGGCAGGGGTCGAACTGTGCGCTTCGGCCACTCATTTGGGCGACAGGCCGCACGTGAAGGATCTGCTCGGCCCCACCAAGGTCATGCTGGATTTCTATCGCGACACCAAGGTGGATCGACTGCTGCTGGCGCACAACGTATTCGTCAACACCATGAGTCAAAAGGGCGTGGTTTCGCGGCTGCTGCCGCTCGAGACCATCGACAAGAGCGAATTGCAGGAGCGCTGGGATTACATTTTCGAGCCGGATGCGGTCGCGATTCTCGACGGAATCCTGATGCGCTACATCGAATCGCAGGTGTTCCAAGGTGCTGTGGAGAATGTCGCCTGCGAGATGGCGGCGCGCATGGTGGCCATGAAGAGTGCAACCGACAACGCCGGCTCGCTCATCGACGAGCTGCAACTCATTTACAACAAGGCCCGTCAGGCCGCGATCACCAAAGAGCTTTCGGAGATCGTGGGTGGCGCGGCGGCGGTCTAAGGCTAAGAGGGTTATCAAGCATGTCCAGCGGCAAAATCGTGCAAATCATCGGCGCGGTCATCGACGTGGAATTCCCGCGCGATCAGATCCCCAAGATCTACGACGCTCTCAAGCTAGACGACGTGGATTTGACTCTCGAGGTGCAACAGCAGCTCGGCGACGGCATCGTGCGCACGATCGCGATGGGGCCCTCGGAAGGGCTGCGCCGCGGCCTCGCCGTCACGGGCACGGGCAAGGGGATCACGGTACCGGTGGGCGCGGCCACGCTGGGGCGCATCATGGACGTGCTGGGCAGGCCGCAGGACGAGAGAGGGCCGGTAAGCTCCGCCCACGCCCTGCCGATCCACCGTCCGGCACCCGCCTATGATGAGCAGGCCGGCGGTCAAGATCTTCTGGTCACCGGCATCAAGGTCATCGATTTGCTGGTGCCGTTCGCCAAGGGCGGCAAGGTCGGACTGTTCGGCGGCGCGGGCGTGGGCAAGACCGTGAACATGCTCGAACTCATCAACAACATCGCCAAGCAGTACAGCGGCCTCTCGGTGTTTGCGGGCGTCGGCGAACGCACCCGCGAAGGCAACGATTTCTATCACGAGATGATCGAGTCGGGCGTCATCGACAAGGACAATCTCGCCAACTCCAAGGTGGCCATGGTTTACGGCCAGATGAACGAGCCGCCCGGCAACCGTCTGCGCGTCGCGCTGACGGGTTTGACGATGGCGGAGTATTTCCGCGACGAGAAGCAGGCTTCGGGCAAGGGCCGCGACGTGCTGTTCTTCGTCGACAATATCTACCGCTACACCCTGGCGGGCACGGAAGTGTCCGCGCTGTTGGGCCGCATGCCTTCGGCGGTGGGCTACCAGCCGACGCTTGCCGAGGAAATGGGCGTGCTGCAGGAGCGCATCACCTCGACCAAGACCGGATCGATCACCTCCATCCAGGCGGTCTACGTCCCCGCGGACGACTTGACCGACCCGTCGCCGGCGACCACCTTCGCGCACTTGGACGCCACCGTGGTGCTGTCGCGGCAGATCGCCTCGCTCGGCATCTACCCGGCAGTCGATCCTCTCGACTCCACCAGCCGCCAATTGGATCCGCTGGTGGTGGGCGACGAGCACTACGACACCGCGCGCGGCGTGCAAGCGGTCCTGCAGCGCTACAAGGAACTGCAGGACATCATCGCGATTCTCGGCATGGACGAGCTGTCCGAGGAAGACAAGCTCTCCGTGTACCGCGCGCGCAAAATCCAGCGCTTCTTGTCGCAGCCGTTCAACGTCGCCAAGGTGTTCACCGGCCAAGACGGCAAAATCGTACCCTTGAAGGACACGATCCGCGGCTTCAAGGCGATCATCGCGGGCGAATACGACCATCTGCCCGAACAGGCCTTCTATATGATCGGCACCATCGAAGAAGCGGTCGAAAAAGCCAAGACGCTGGCCTGAGAGCTATCATGGCCCACACCATTCATGTCGACATCGTCAGCGCCGAAGGAGAGATCTTCTCGGGCGACGCGAGCATGGTGTTCGTCCCCGGTTCGCAAGGCGAACTCGGCATTGCGCCGCGCCACGCGCCGCTGTTGACCACGCTCAAGGCGGGCGAGGTTCGCGTGCAGACAGAGGGCCGGGAAGAGCAGTCGTTCTACGTCGGCGGGGGCGCGCTCGAAGTCCAGCCGCACCTCGTGACGGTGCTCGCCGACACGGCCGCGCGCGCGCACGACCTGGATGAGGCGGCCGCGCTGGAAGCGAAACAGCGCGCCGAGGAGGCCATACGGGGCCGCGCCGACAAGATGGATATCGCCGAGGCTCAGGCCGAATTGGCGCGGGCGGTCGCGCAATTGCGAGCGATCGAGCGCCTGCGACAAAAGCGCTAGGAATTCTTGCCCCAAGGAACCGTCATGCCGCTTTCCGTCGTCATACTCGCCGCGGGGCAGGGGAAGCGGATGCGCTCGGACTTGCCCAAGGTGCTGCAGCCGCTGGCTGGGCAGCCCCTGCTGCAGCACGTGATCCGCACCGCACGGGCGCTCGAGCCCGCGGGCATATGCGTGGTCTATGGCCACGGCGGGGCGCAGGTGCAGGCGGCGCTGCAGCATGACGATCTCGATTGGATCCTGCAGGCCGTTCAGTTGGGTACGGGTCATGCGGTGATGCAGGCGATGGCCGTCATTCCTGACGACCACACGGTTTTGGTTCTGTACGGCGACGTGCCGCTGATCGGTGCCTCGACCCTCGAGAAATTGATCAAGCGCGCCGCTGAGGGTGCGCTCGCCGTGCTCACCGTCGATCTCGACGATGCCACAGGCTACGGACGCATGGTGCGCGACGGCGATGGCCGCGTGAGCGCGGTCGTCGAGCACCATGACGCCGATGCGGCACAGCGGCGGATTCGCGAGGTCAACACCGGGCTCATGGCGGCTCCCGCCGCGCGTTTGCGGCAATGGCTGCTCGGCCTGGGCAGCGACAATGCTCAGCGCGAGTTCTATTTGACCGACGTGGTGGCGGCTGCCGTAAAAGCCGGCAATCGCGTGGACGCGGTGCCGGCGGCGAGCGCGGCCGAGGTCATGGGCGTCAACGACAAAATTCAGCTGGCGCAGGTGGAGGCCGCCTATCGACGCCGCCGCGCCGAGGAATTGATGCTGGCGGGCGCGACGCTCGCCGATCCGGCGCGCATCGACATTCGCGGCGACATCGACCTCGGGAGCGACGTATTCATCGATGTCAATGTGGTGCTGGAGGGCAAGGTGCGCTTGGGCGCGCGCGTCAAAATTGGGCCCAATTGCATCATTCGTAACTCGAGCCTGGGCGCCGATACCGAGGTGCAGGCTAACTGCGTCATTGATGAGGCGGTAGTCGATGAGCATTGCAGGATTGGGCCTTTCGCGCGCTTGAGGCCCGAAACGGTCCTGCACAGGGGCGTGCACATCGGCAACTTCGTCGAAGTGAAGCACAGCGAAGTCGGTGCGGGCAGCAAGGCGAACCACCTGAGCTACTTGGGCGATACCCAAGTGGGCCGGGACGTCAACATCGGCGCCGGCACCATTACCTGCAATTATGACGGCGCCAACAAATGGCCCACGAAAATTGACGACGGCGCATTCATCGGTTCCGGCAGCATGCTGGTGGCGCCGGTGCGCATCGGCGTGGGGGCGACCATCGGCGCCGGTTCGACGATCAGCGCGAACGCACCCGACGCCAATCTCACGCTGACGCGGCCGCCGCAAGTCACCGTGTCGGGCTGGGATCGCCCGCGCAAACTCGACGCGGCGGAGTACAAGGCGGCCGTGGACAGCGCCCTGAAATCGCCCAAGACCAAACCTTAGACCCATTGCGGCGACAGCAGCATCCGCAGCGGCGATCCTGTGCCGCATACCGATGCATGCATCCTGATCAATGCGCCTTCCCGGTGCGGCAGGAAACCAGAAGACTGTCCCGTAACGCGGTAACCACTTGATCGGGATGGGATCTTCGAATTTGGCACAAGAAATGCTTACCACAAAAAGCGCCCTCGATGCTATTGGGGGCCCGCTCTAAATCGCGCAGGAGGGATGTCGTTCGATGAAACTAATTACCGCAATTATCAAACCATTCAAGCTGGACGATGTCCGTGCCGCGGTGCATGACGTCGGCGTGCATGGTGTCACCGTAACCGAAGTCCGTGGCTTTGGGCGGCAACGCGGGCACACCGAAATCTATCGCGGTGCCGAGTACGCCGTCGAGTTCGTACCCAAAACCAAGATCGAAATTGCCGTCGAGGACGCCTTAGCCGACCAGGTAATCGAGGCACTCATCAAGTCTGCCAAGACCGGCAAAGTGGGCGACGGGAAAATATTCGTCTCCGACCTCACGCAAGTCGTTCGCATTCGCACCGGTGAGAGCGGTGCCAGTGCAATTTAGAACCAGAGGGGGATTCGCATTGAAGACTACACTGCTACGATTGGTCCTTTTGAGTTTGTTGACGTTCTCGATTCCCGCTGCGTGGGCCGAGGACACGCCCAGCCCGGCGGCATCCGCGGCGCCCCAGGAGCAAGCGCCCGCCGCCGCGACCGCGCCAGATGCCGCGCCTGCGCCTACGGAACCGCAACTCATTGGCGTTGATAAGATCAGTTCCGGCGACACCGCCTGGATGCTGACCTCCACGGCGCTGGTGTTGATGATGACCATACCGGGCCTCGCTCTGTTCTATGGCGGCATGGTCCGCAAGAAGAACGTGCTGGCCACTCTGATGCAGAGCTTCGCGATCACTTGCGTGGTCACCCTCCTCTGGTGGTTGATCGGATATTCCTGGGCATTCACGCCGGGCAGTCCTTACTTGGGAGGCTCAAGCCGCGCGTTATTGAACGGCATGGCGTTCATGAAGGACGCGAACAAGCTCACGGTGTCGCATTTGGCGCTCACCATTCCTGAAACCGTCTACGCGATGTTTCAGCTGACGTTCGCGATCATCACACCGGCGCTGATTGCGGGTGCATTTGCCGACCGCATGAAGTTCTCGGCGATGCTCGTGTTCATGTCGGTCTGGTCACTCGTGGTGTATTGCCCGATCGCTCACTGGGTTTGGGAGCCCAGCGGGTGGCTTGCCGTGAAGGGCGTGCTTGATTACGCCGGCGGCACCGTGGTGCACATCAATGCGGGTATTGCCGGCCTTGCGAGCTGCTTGGTGCTCGGTAAGCGCGTGGGCTACGGCAGGGAAGCCATGGCACCGCATAACCTGACGTTGACGCTGATCGGCGCTTCGCTTTTGTGGGTGGGCTGGTTTGGTTTCAACGCCGGCTCCGCCGGCGCGGCAGACGGGCGCGCGGGCATGGCGATGGCCGCAACACAGATTGCAACCGCCGCGGCCGCATTGGGATGGATGTTCGCCGAATGGATGGTCAAGGGTAAACCCAGTGTCTTGGGCATCGCCTCCGGCGCCGTCGCAGGATTGGTCGCGATCACGCCGGCGTCGGGCTTTGTCGGGCCCACGCCCGCAGTCGTAATCGGCCTGGTTGCCGGGGTCGTTTGCTTCTTCGCAGCAACCACGCTGAAGCGTGCGCTGGGCTATGACGATTCGCTCGACGCGTTCGGTGTGCATTGTATCGGCGGCATCATCGGTGCCTTGCTCACGGGTGTCTTCGCCAGCAAGGAAATCAGCGGTGCCGATGGATCGGTGGTCACCCAGCTGTGGGGCGTAGGGACCACGCTGATTTACGGTTTTGTGGCCAGCTTTATCATTTTGAAAATCATCGACATGACCATTGGTCTGCGCGTCACCGAGGAACAGGAACGCGAAGGCTTGGATATTTCGCTCCACGGGGAACGAGTGGATTAAGGGAAGGGGTTCGGCACAAGCCCGGTGGGGCGCACCCGCGCCACCGGGCGGTGGCCGTCCGACGCGAGGCTGCATTCGCAGGGACTATTTAGGTGCATAGGGAGATAAATTCGTATGACGAAGCATGGAGAGAAGCTGGTTGCCTTGGCGATGGCGCTGGGTTTCGGAACGTGTGGGGTGACATTGGCGGACGATGCCGCGGCG
>DAINPA010000042.1:8880-18184 GCA_036743675.1 Steroidobacteraceae bacterium | reverse complement strand
GTGGATCTCAAAAGTCGAGCGTCAACTGCGCTGCCGCGGGCACGGGCGCACGAAACTTCGAGGTGTCGAGTGCGTGCCGATCGCTCGCGGAAGACAAGCCGAGCCTGCGCGCGGCGAGGCCGAATCGCGTGCGCAGCAGCTGCGCATAAGGACCCGTGCCGACCATGCGCTGCCCGAACTGCGCGTCGTAATCCTTGCCGCCGCGCGCTTGATTGATCAGCGACATCACGTGCCTCGCTCGATCCGGATAATGCACATCCAGCCACTCGCGAAACAGGGTTTTCACCTCGTGAGGAAGGCGCAGCAATATATAGCCGGCGGCGGTCGCGCCCGCCTCGCTCGCGGCCGCCAGAATGCCCTCGAGCTCATGATCCGTCACCGCCGGTATCACCGGAGCGACCAGCACTCCGACCGGAATTCCCGCCTGCGCCAATTGCCTGATGACGCGCAGCCGCGCCTGCGGCGATGCCGCCCGCGGTTCGAGCGTGCGCTTGATCTCGTCGGTGAGCGAGGTGATGCTGAGCATGACCGAGGCCAGCCGGTCCTTGGCGAGGTCGGCGAGCAAATCGATGTCGCGAACGATGAGCGCGCTCTTGGTGACGATGTTCACCGGGTGGCGGCAGCGCGCCAGCACGGCAAGGATGCTGCGGGTGATCTCCAGCCGCTTTTCCACGGGTTGATAGCCGTCGGTGTTGATGCCGAGCGCGATGGGTTTGCAGCGGTATGCCGGCTTGGCGAGTTCGGCTTCCAGAAGGCTTGCCGCCTCGGCCTTGTAGAAGAGCTTCGTTTCAAAATCCAATCCCGGCGAGAGGCCGAGATAGGCGTGGCTGGGGCGGGCAAAACAATACACGCATCCATGACTGCAACCGCGATAGGGATTGATCGAGCAATCGAATCCCACGTCGGGCGAATCGTTGGTCGTGATGATGCCGCGCGCACGGTCCGGCAAAACGATTTCGTTGAGGCTTTCGGGAGTTTCATCCCGATACCAACCGTCGTCCGCGGACTCGAACGACAGCGCGTCGAAGCGACCGGCAGGGTTTGATCCCACGCCTCGACCCTTGAAGGATTGATGCCCGATGAACCTGTCTGCCATGACCAAACTGTACGCGGCGCCGAAGCGGACGTAAATCCAGTGTCGATTGGAATGCATTACTGTATACCGCATGGGTCAGAGTAAATCCGCATGATTTCATATGTTCAATGAAAGCAGCCCGTCGGTAGCGGTTGCGCGGCGCTCTTTGGCCGCGTTCGCCCTCATCGCATTCGTCGGCGGCGGTTGCGCGAGCGCATGGGCGGTGGGGGATTCGAACCCACCGGCACCGGCGCTGCCGGAAGTGTCGGTCATAGGCACTACGCCGCTGCCGGGCACCCGCATCGATGCCGATAAGGTGCCGGGCAATGTGCAAAGCGTGTATTCCGCCGACTTGGCGCAGGACGGCACGGCAAGCCTGATAAGGGCGCTCGGCACTCGCTTGAGCAGCATCAACATCGACGACACGCTGGCGGACCCATTTCAGCCGGATATCCTGTACCGCGGATTCGAAGCCTCTCCGGTGCTGGGAAGCCCGCAAGGATTGGCCGTGTATCAGAACGGCGTGCGCATCAACGAGGCCTTCGGCGATACCGTCAATTGGGATCTGATTCCGGACATCGCCATCGATCGGGTCGACATCGTGAGCTCGAGTCCGCTCTACGGCCTGAACGCACTGGGCGGCGCGATGTCCGTGAGCATGAAAAACGGCTTTACCTTCCAGGGTGCCGACGGCGAATTGTCGGGCGGATCCTTCAATCAACGCACCGGTTCGGCGCAAGCCGGGATCAATCGCGGCGTTTTCGGGGTGTACGCCGCCGCGCGGGTACTCGATCAAGACGGCTGGCGGTGGTTCTCGCACGATTCGCTGCGTCAGTACTACTTGGACATCAGCCTGCACCAGGAGGGCGCGGCGCTCGATTTGAGCTATTCGCGGGCCGATAACCAATTATTCGGCCAGGGCGCGGCGCCGGTGCAATCTCTTGCCGTCAGCCGGGAAGAGGTCTTCACGGGTCCGCAATCGAATGTCAACTCCCTGGATTTTGTGACGCTCAATGCATCCTATGACCTGAATCGCGCGCTCGGCTTGCAGGGCGTCGCGTATTTTCGCAACCTCCGCCAAAGCATCGTCAACGGCAATAGCACCGGATACACTTCCTGCACCTCGCCTGTCGATGCAGGTCTGCTGTGCCAGCCCGGCGGAGCGACCCCGCTCACGAATTCAGCCGGCGGGTCGCTGCCCGACATTTCGAACGGCGGCGCGCACACAATGGGCGAAAACGACTTCGAGTGGATTCACTCGCAGAGTCTCGGCGGATCGGTGCAGCTCACCGGCACGCAGCCGCTATTCGCCCGCCACAATCAGTTTGCGCTTGGCGCGAGCGTCGATTCCGCGCGGATCGATTTCTCCACCGCCACCGAGGTCGGTCTGATCAACCCCTCGCTCACGGTGCTGCCGTCCGGGCTGTACGTCTACACGCCGGAAAATTCCGGGTACTCGGCCACACCGGTGAGCCTGCGGGCGACCAACGACTATTACGGCTTCTTTGCGACCGATACCTGGGATGCGGGGCCGGCGCTCGCCATTACCGCAAGCGGGCGCTACAACATCGCCGAGGTCGATTTATCCGACCGGCTGGGCGGCGATCTCAATGGCATCAATCGGTACACTCATTTCAATCCGGCCTTGGGAGGCACCTACAAGCTGGGCGCGAATCTCACCACGTATGCGGGCTATTCGATCAACAATCGCGCACCCACCGCGAGCGAGATCGAATGCTCCGATCCGCAGCGGCCGTGCCTGCTGCCCTCGAGCCTGGCCGGCGACCCGCCGAACCTGAAACAGGTTGTCTCGCAGACGACGGAACTCGGGCTGCGCGGACAGCTGCTGCCGGCCGCTTCGGGACGTCTCAACTGGAACGCCGGCGTGTTTCGCACGACCCTCGACAATGACATCTATGCCGTAGCGACTTCGGCCAGCAGGGGCTATTTTCAAAACATCGGCTCCACCCGTCGCCAGGGGTTGGAAACGGGCATGACCTATCAAGACCGGGCCTGGTCGGCGTACGCCCAATACAGCTTCATCGACGCCACCTTTCGCTCGCCCTTGATCCTGTTCTCCCCTTTCAATCCGTTCCACGACGCCGGCGGCGAGATCCACGTGCAACCGGGGGATCAGTTACCCGGCATTCCCCGGCAGCGTTTCAAGGCCGGAGCCGACTATACGATCCGCGGCAACTGGACCGTGGGCGGATCCTTTGTGCTGGTGACCACCCAGTACTACCATGGCGATGAATCCAATCAAAATGCGCCCATGCCCGGATATCACGTGTTGAGCCTGCGCTCCTCCTACCGGGTCAACCGACGCTTCCAGATTTTCGGCTCCGTGCAGAACGTGTTCGACACTCGCTACGCAACTTACGGCTTGTTCAGCGATCCCACCGGCGTCGGCGCCTCGGGTATTCCGGCAGATGCCGGACCGAACGACCCCAGAGTCGACAATCGCTTCCAGAGCCCTGCCGCACCGCGTGCCGTATTCGGCGGAGTCAGAATTACATTTCAATGATCGATACGTCTCTTGATACCTGTCATCGCCCGGCATATACCTATTGAGCATGGACCATCACCGCCGACGCCTGAGCGGCTTCGCGCAAGCGCTCAGGGCGGGCGTTTGTCCCGAGCATACGGAAAAGCCAAGCTCGAGCGCGGCTCGGCGATGTAATAGCCTTGTGCGAAGCCGATGCCCAGCCGGCCCAATTCGGCCAACACTTGCGCCGACTCCACCCGCTCGGCAATCGTTTGAATGCCCATCGCCTTGCCGACTTGGCTGATCGCCTCGACCATGCTGCGATCCACCGGATCGCGACACACGTTCTCGATGAATTGACCGTCGATTTTCAAATAGTCGACCGGCAGGGTCTTCAAGTACATGAACGAGGATAGGCCGCTGCCGAAATCATCGAGCGCAAAGTGGCAGCCGCGCGTCTTCAGTTCGCGCATGAAATAAACGACATTGCCGAGATTCGCGATCGCGGCGGTCTCGGTGATCTCGAAGCACATCGCTCCCGGCGCGAGTTCGTGGGCGCTGAGCTCGGCGATCAGGTACTCGAGAAAGCGCTCGTCATTGAGCGAAGTGCCCGACAGGTTGACGGCAACGGTATACGGCTTCACGCCGGACGCGGACCGATGCACCACATGATCGAGCGCCTGGCGCACCACCCAGCGATCGATGGCGGGCATGACATTATAGCGCTCGGCCGCCGGTATGAATTCGGCCGGCAGCACCAGCGAACCGGACTCGTCGCGCAGCCGCAGCACCAGCTCGAAGTGCTCGCGCTCGTGAGCCGTCGCTCCGATCGACACGATGGGCTGGTAGTACAACTCGAACCGGCTCTCCTCGCAGGCACGCGTGAGCTTCGACACCCAGTGCATCTCGCGATGCCGCTCCGGTACATTGTCGGGCTTGTAGAGCTGCACGCGATTGCGGCCCTGGTCCTTGGCCGAGTAGCAGGCGACGTCGGCGGCGCTCATCACGCTCGCGACCGTAGGGGTGTCGCCGGTGATCTCCACGATGCCGATGCTCGCGCCGACCGCCATCGCGCCGTCCTGCCAAATGAATCGATAGTCGCGAATCGCCTGACGAAACGTTTCGGCCACCCGCAACGCCTGATCGAGCGCGCAACCCTGCAACAGAATGCCGAACTCGTCGCCGCCCAGTCGCGCCAGGGTGTCGCCGATGCGCGCCCGCGACTGCAGCACGCCGGTGATCTGCTTGAGCAACTCATCGCCCGCGGGGTGACCGCAGGTATCGTTGACGAGCTTGAATTGATCCAGGTCGAGGTACAGCAAGGCATACCGGCAATCCGCGTCTTGGCGCACCGATTCGACGGCCGTGGTGAGGCGATTCTCGAACTCGCGGCGGTTGATGAGCCCGGTGAGCGCATCGTGGCTTGCCTGGTAATGCAGCGCCCGGTGCAGCCGGCGTTCCTTGCTGACGTCATGGAAGACCATGACCGCGCCGATCAGGTTGCCGGCGCGATCGCGAATCGGTGCTGCCGAATCCTGGATCGCGATCTCCTGTCCGCGGCGGTTCACGAGCACCGTGTGCTCGGTAAGACCGAGCATTTGTCCTTCGCGCAGGCAGCGCGCGATCGGACTCTCGCTCGCCTCCCGCGTGGTCTCGTCGACGACCGTGAGCACGCTGCCGATGAGCTCGCCTTGCGCCTCGCGGTTCTCCCATCCGGTCAAGCTTTCGGCCACCGGATTCATGTAGTCGATGCGCCCCGCGGAATCGGTGGTGATGACCGCATCGCCGATCGACTGCAGCGTGATCTGGGCGCGCTCCTTGGCCTGAAACACCGCGGTTTCCGCCTTCTTGCGCTCCGTGATATCGGCGATCGTGCCCTCATAGCCCACGACCCGGCCCTGCTTGTCGCGCACCACGCGGCCGTTCTCGACGACCACCAGCATGGTGCCGTTCTTGCGACGCAACTGGGATTCGACGTCGCGCACCTCGCCATCGCTCTCCATGCGGCGCACGTAGGTGTCGCGATCGTTCGGATGCCAGTACAAGGAACCGACGGAAACCTGATACAACTCTTCGGCGCTCGTGTAGCCGAGCATTTGCACGAATGCCGGGTTCACCACCAGCAACCGGCCGTCGCGCGTGCTGCGGTACACCCCTTCCATCACGCTCTCGAACAGCCCGCGGAATTTCGCCTCGCTGTCGCGCAGCGCATCCTCGGCGCTGCGCCTCTCGATCGCGATCCCGGCAATCTGCGTCATGCGCGACATCAGCTCGCGATCGCGCGCCGCCGGCACCCCGGGCTGCCGCTGGTAGACACCGAAGGTGCCGACGACCTTGCCGTCCGAGGCGACGATCGGCGCCGACCAGGCGGCGCGCAGGCCGGCATGCTGCGCCGCCGCGCGCCTAAAATCCCAGAACGCGTCGGTATCGATGTCGGCCACCCACACCTGCCGGGACAGGTAGACGGCCGCGGAACACGAGCCGTAGCGAATACCGACCGGCGCCCGGTCCATGGCGGCGACAAATTCGCGCGGCAGATTCGGCGCCACGCCGAAACTCAAGAACTGATGTTCTTGGTCGAACAAATTGATCGCGCAAAAGCCGCCCGCCATGACGCGTTCGATCACTTCGCAAATCGCCTCGAGCACGGACGGAAGCGGCGCATTTGCCGCGATCTTCTCGAACACCCGGCGTTCGCCCGCCGCGATGGCCTCGCTCCTCTTGCGCTCGGTGATGTCGATGATGCTGGCGCGGATCAGGGGCCGATTGGAGCTCGGCAGGCGCACGAAGCGCACTTCGCAGGGCATGCTCTGGCCGAGCGCATCGCAGTGCACCCACTCGAACACCGGCGTCCCGCCGGCCAGCGCTCCGTCGATATAGCCGCGCGGCGCGCCGAACGACGGACTGCCGTCGGGCTGAAGCGTCGGGCTGATTTTGTCCGGGCCGCTCTGCAACAGAGTGGCGCGGTCCAACTTGAAGAAGCGGCAGGCGTTGTCGTTGACGTCGACGAACTTGCCCCGATCGACATCGAATACCACGATCACTTCCGGCGCGTGCTCCACCAAGGTCCGGTAGCGGGCCTCGCTTTCGCGCATCGATCGCTCTGCGAGCTGCCGCTCGGTGACGTCGCGAATGCAGACGATGTAGCCGTCGCGCTGATTGAGCCGCGCCTTGCTGACCGCAATTTCCACCGCGACCCGCGTCCGGCTCTTGGTCAGTCCCCACGCCTGATGGGCGGCCAGATCGATGTGGGTGTCGTCGATCTTCGCGGCGCAGCGTTCGAGAAAATCCGGCGTGCCGCGCGCATCGATGTCGGGCAGCAGGAAATCGAGCGTGCGGCCCAGGATCTCCGCCTGAGAGTAGCCGAATATCCGCTCGCCGGTGGGATTGAAGGTCTCGAGATGACCGGCATCGTCGACCGTGATGATGGCATCCTTGACGTTGTCGAGGATCGCCTGCAAGTGCGACGCGGACTGCTCGCGGATCTCGCGGGTGAGCGCCTGCGCCTCGTCCGACATCAGCTGCATGGAACGAACGATGCCGCGGCGCTCGGAGTCGAGTCGATCATAGTGCGCGCTCACGGCTCTGAGCAGCGTCGGCAAATCGATCTCGCCGCCGCCCGCGCGCGCGTCGGTCAGCTGGCGCTCGAGCAGGCGATTGAAGCTCTCCTGCGCTAGTGGTGGCTCACTTAAAATGGCGGCGGCGTTGTCGCGTGACACTCCTCGGATCTCCCGCACTCGATCGCCGGGCCTGGGCAGCCCGGATTGAGTGAATAATTAGGGAGATCCCGCAATCTCGGCGTGACCGGCGTCTCGATTCGCCCAATAATCGGTTAAATTAAACCGAGTGCCACGATCCGCCGGGAGCTTCGCCCTCTAAGAGCCCTGATCCGCCGTTTCGCGCTCCGACCGCTTGCGCTCGTTCTCGCGCAAATTGCGCTTGCGCAGGCGCACGGAAGTCGGCGTCACCTCGATCAGCTCGTCGTCGTCGATGAACTCCATCGCCTGTTCCAGGGAGAATCGAATGGGCGGTGTCAACACGACATTTTCATCCTTGCCGGCCGCACGCATGTTGGTGAGCTTCTTGCCCTTGAGCGGATTGACGACCAGATCGTTGTCGCGGTTGTTGAGGCCGATGATCATGCCTTCGTAAACCTCTTCGCCCGGTCCGATGCACAGCCGGCCGCGCTCCTGCAGACTGAACAAGGAATAGGCCAGCGCGACGCCCTGCCCGTTCGAGATCAACACGCCCTGCGGACGCTGACCCAGTTCCCGCTGAACCACCGGTCCATAGTGATCGAAGACATGGTGCAAGAGGCCCGTGCCGCGGGTCATGGTGCGAAATTCGGTCTGAAAGCCGATGAGTCCGCGTGACGGAACCATATAATCCAGGCGCACCCGGCCGCGGCCATCGGCCTGCATGTCCTTGAGTTCGGCGCCGCGGCTTCCAAGAGCCGACATGACGTCGCCCTGCGCGTCGCTGTCGGCATCGACCGTGACCTGCTCGTAGGGCTCATGGGCGACGCCATCGATAGTTTTGATGACGACGCGCGGCCGCGACACCGCCATTTCATAACCCTCGCGGCGCATGTTTTCCAACAGCACGCCGAGATGCAATTCGCCGCGGCCGAAGACCACGAATTTATCCGGGTCGGCGGTCGGCTCGACGCGCAGCGCCACGTTGTGTATCGATTCGCGCTCCAGCCGCTCGCGAATCTGCCGGCTGGTGACGAATTTGGCCTCGCGTCCCAGGAACGGCGAGGTATTGACCTCGAAGGTCATGCTGATGGTCGGCTCGTCGACGATTAGACTCGGCAACGGCTCGACGGTGGCCGGATCGCACAGCGTGTCGGACACCTTGGGCTCGGCAATCCCGGCAAACGCGACGATGTCGCCTGCGCCCGCCGACTCGACCTCGACGCGGGTCAAGCCGTGAAAACCCAATATCTGCGTAATTCGCTCGCTGCGCTGGCCGCCGTCCCGGCCAACCACGGTCACCGTCATGCCCCGCCGCAGGGTGCCGCGCTTGATGCGCCCGATGCCGATCGCGCCCACATAGCTCGAGTAGTCGAGCAGCGCGACCTGCAGCTGCAGCGGACCGTCGACGTCCACGTCGGGCGGCGGGCAATGCTCGACAATCGTTTTGAACAGGGGCTGCATGTCGCCGTCCCGCACCGTCGAATCGAGTCCCGCAAAGCCGCGCAACGCCGATGCATAGATCACCGGGAAATCAAGCTGCTCGTCGGTTGCACCGAGGCGATCGAACAGATCGAAAGTCTGGTCGAGCACCCAACCCGGACGCGCCTCGTCGCGATCGATCTTGTTGATGACCACAATGGGCCGCAATCCATGTTTGAACGCCTTTTGCGTCACGAACCGGGTCTGCGGCATGGGTCCGTCCACCGCGTCCACCAGCAGCAGCACGCAGTCCACCATGGCGAGCACCCGCTCGACTTCCCCGCCGAAATCGGCATGGCCCGGCGTATCGACGATGTTGATCCGATAGTCGCCCCAGGTGATCGCCGTGTTCTTGGCGAGAATGGTGATGCCGCGCTCGCGCTCGAGCGCATTGGAGTCCATGACGCGCTCCTGCACATCCTTGCGCGCATCGAGCGTGCCGGATTGGCGTAGCAGCTGATCCACGAGCGTGGTCTTGCCATGATCGACGTGCGCGATGATGGCGATGTTGCGAAGTTTCTGCGTCACAGTGAGCCCTAAAGGAAACCGCCTATTATAGCGGTATTC
>DAINPA010000042.1:0-8780 GCA_036743675.1 Steroidobacteraceae bacterium | reverse complement strand
GTTCTATATTCTTTGGTTCTATTTCTTTGGTCACTTCTTTTGCTTGACTGCGCTCGCCTCGTTCGCGGCCTCGGTCGTGCCCACGATGATCGGCACGGAAAAGACCCGCGTCTCGGTCGTTTCATCGTGTTTGAGGTGGACGCTCAAGGTCACGAACAGCACGCCTTCCGCGCTCGGCGTCACCACGATGCGGCGGCGGTACACCTGCGCCGCCTCGACCGAGGGAAACTCGATTTGCGCATCGCCGGCCGCCAACTGCAGGCCCTCCGAGCCGCTGACATCGATGGTCACCGGGCTGGCGGCGAATTGCGGCAGCAGGGCAATCGCGATCTCGAGCGGCTGGCCCACGGCCGGCCGCTGCAATAGGTCGAACTTGAGCGCGACCGGCGCTTGCGATTTGCCTTGGATGGCCGCTTCGACCATGCCCGCGGTCGATTCTTGAGGTATCGGCTTGCGCGCGGCCGCGGCGGGCGCCGCTTGCCCTGGGGAAGCGGGATTGGCCGGAGGAGCCTGGCCCGAATCGCCATGGCAGCCTGCGATCGCCGCCGCGCAAAGCACCAGCACTCTCGCCTTCATCATTGACCTATGATCGCGAAATACCCGGCCGATCACAACTCGAGCGGCGGCCCGAGCACCGCGGCGAGCTGATCTTCGAGAGCGCGGTAGTGCTCCTCCCAGTAACGGGGCTCGGCGAACCAGGGAAAGGCCCGCGGAAATGCGGGGTCGTCCCAGCGCCGCGCCAGCCACGCGGAATAGTGGATCATACGCAAGGCGCGCAACGGTTCGATCAGCGCCAATTCGCGCCGATCGAACGCCAGAAACTGCTCATAACCCTTCAAGATATCGGTGAGGTCCTTGCGCATCTCCTCTTGCATTCCCGCCAGCAGCATCCATAGATCCTGTATCGCCGGGCCGGTCACACAATCGTCGAGATCGACGAAATGCGGGCCAAGTTCGGTCCAAAGGATGTTGCCGCGGTGACAGTCGCCCAAGATGCGCCCTTGGCGCGCGCCGCCCCAATTGCTCGCTTGCGCCTCGATTTCCTGTAGCAGCGCCTCAGTCAGGTCCGCATATTTCGTGGCAAGATAATCCGGCATCCAGGCGCCCTCGAGCACGAAATCGCGCGCCCTGATGCCCAACTCTTCGATGCTGAGGTGCGCGCGTTCGTGGAACGCGGCGGCACGGCCGACGGCGTGAATACGCCCCAGAAAGCGGCCCACCCACTCCCGGTCATCCGCCGTCGCGAGTTCCGGCCAACGTCCACCGCGGCGCGCAAAAACGGCGAAGCGAAACCCCCTGTGAAAGTGCAGAGTCGTGCCGTGTCGCACCAGCGGCGCGACGACCGGAATCTCATGCGCCGCCAACTCCGCCGCAAAGGCGTGTTCCTCGGCGATAGCCGCGTCCCGCCAACGACCGGGCCGGTAAAACTTGGCAACCACCGGCTCGCCGTCCTCGATTCCGATCTGATACACCCGATTCTCGTAGCTGTTGAGAGCCAATACGCGCCCATCGCAGTGATACTCGAGGACCTCGAGCGCGTCCAATACCGCCTCCGGAGATAGCTCGGAAAAAGGTGCTTGCGCGTTCATCGATGGAATTCTACAGGTACCATGCCAGCACGCCGTTACCGGGTGCCTTAAGCTAGAATGCCTGCCATGCGTTTGCCCCGACCCAAGTCATTGAGCGGCCTCATGCTGATCGGTTTCACGATCGTGGCGGCACCGCTGCTTTTTGCCATCGTGAACGCGGCGGTGCAGATGAATCGACTGTCGAATCGCAGCGAGCAGTTGGTGGTGCATGGAATGCAGGATACGCGCAACAACCAGCGCCTGTTCGAGGAGATCGGAGCCCTTGAACGAACCGCACGGCTCTACCAGATCATCCCGAGCACCGAACTGCTCGAGGTCTACGCCCGCAACCAGCAACGGTTCGTGAGCACGATCGAGGAACTGCTCACCTTGCCGCTGGATGGGCAGTCGCAATTGGATGCACATGCGCTGCGGTCGGACGCGGATCGTCTCTGGGCCGACCTGAAATCCGCCGAGCCGAGCTCGCCGCGCATGGCCGAATTGATCAATTCGTATCCGCAGATGTCGGAGCTGGCATCCACCATCTCGAATCGGGTCAGCGCGCAAATTGACCGCGAATTGGGCTCACTGCGGCTCGCGACGCAGCTCGCGCAGCAGAAGCTTTTTTGGCAAACGCTGCTGTTGGTGCCGATGACCCTCGCGGTGGTGGCGCTTTTCACGTATCTGTTCGGCCGGCCCATACGCGCCATCGACCGGGCGATCAGCGAACTCGGCCGTGGCACCTTCTCGCGGCCCATTGTCATCCGCGGGCCGGCGGACTTGGAGCAGTTGGCCGCTCAATTGGAGTGGCTGCGGGTGCGCCTTTTGGATCTGGCGCAAGAAAAAAATCGATTCCTGAGACATATGTCACATGAATTGAAGACGCCTTTGGCGAATATCCGCGAGGGAACCGAGCTGCTGATGGACGGAGCGGTCGGCGAACTGCAAAGCGCTCAACGAGAAGTCACGGCGATCCTGCGCGAGAACAGCATGAAACTGCAGCGGCTAATCGAAAATCTATTGTCCTTCAGCGCCTGGCAGGCCAAGAGCGTCGGCTTGGAAGTGTCCGAATTCAAGCTGCGTCCATTGATCAAATCGGTCTTGGAAAATCAACAGCTGACCCTGGTTGCGCAGCGCGTGCGGCTCGATGTGCAGGCTGAAGACCTGACGCCGCTCGCGGATCGCGGCAAAGTTCGCTTGATCCTCGACAATCTGCTCTCGAATGCGATCAAATTCACGCCGCGCGGCGGCACCATTTCGATGCGCGCCCGCGGCGAGCGAGAGCACCTGGTGCTCGATGTCATGGACAGCGGTCCCGGGATTCCCGACAACGAACGAAACCGGATTTTCGAAGCATTTTACCAGGGCAAAACGCCGCAGGGAGGCCATGTTAAGGGAACCGGCATTGGGCTATCGGTGGTCACGGAATTCGTCAACGCACACGGCGGAAGCATCGAAATCCTCAAATCGCCGACCGGCGGCGCTCATTTCTGCGTTCGTCTGCCCCTGCGCCAGTCGGTGACCGCCGCGCGTGAAAAGGCTCATGCAGCCTAGGACATTGCGCATTGCAGCATACGCATGCACACTCTATGGTGTGTGCGGTTGGGCGCTGTTCGGCTGCACTATGTCAAATCCCAAACCTGCCTCGCCGATGGTGCCGGCAAACTCGGCGACCGATATGGCATCGATCGAGTCCCTGCTCGAGCTGATGAGCGAGCTGCCGAAGGGGGACCCGGCACGGCAGGCCGAACTGTTCCAGTCGGCCAAGGATGCGGCGACGCTCTCGCCCACCACCAGCAATCGCCTCAAATACGCCCTCGCCCTCGCCACGCCCGGCCATGGCGGCTCCGATGCCGTCGCGGCACAGCGACAGTTGTCGGAATTGCTCGCAAGGCCTGAGACTCTGCTGACCATTGAGCGATTATTGGCCCAGGTGGAGCTGCAAGAGGTCGATCGGATGCTGGTTCTGCAGGCCGAGAACAAGCGCTTGCGTGACGATGAGTCCCATGACTCGCGCGATAAGCTGCTGGCCGCCAACCGCCGCCTGCAGGCGGAGTCCGACGAGAACGCAAAGTTGCGCAAGGCATTGGACGAGGCGCGAGCCAAGCTCGATGCGATCACGCACATCGAAGGATCGATCAACAACCGCGGCGCGGCGGATTCGCACACGCCCTAGCCCAAGTCACCTGGAGAGACCGCATTGAACGCTCATTCGATCGCCGCCATCACCCCCCTGTCGTTCGGCCTGCAGACCGGCTCGCGCGACGGCTCCACCCCGCAAAAACGCAAGGCGCGGATCCTGGTGGTCGACGACGACCCCGGGCTGCTGCGGCTGCTGACCATCAGGCTGCGCGCCGAGAATTACGAAGTCGAAGCGGTCGAGAGCGCCGCAGCGGCATTGGCCGCCTGCACTCGGTTCCGGCCGGATCTGGTTATCACCGATCTGCGCATGGATCAGATGGACGGAATCGGCCTGCTTAAGGAGCTGCAAAGCCGCTGGCCCGGCTTGCGGGTGATCATTCTCACCGCGCACGGCACGATTCCCGACGCGGTTCACGCGACCCAGAGCGGCGCCTTCGGCTTTCTGACCAAACCGGTCGACAAACAAGAGCTGCTCGACAATGTGCAGAAGGCGCTGAAGGTCTCAGGCTTCGCGCATGTGGACGAGGATTGGCGCGCCGACATCATCACGCGCAATCAGCTGATGGAAGACAAATTGGCGCAGGCGAACATGGTGGCCGGCACGGACGCCCGCGTGCTGCTGACCGGCGAGAGCGGAACCGGCAAGGCATTGCTCGCCCGCGCGATTCACGAGGCGAGCCCCCGGCGCAACAAACCGTTCGCCACCATCAACTGCAGCTCGATGGCGGAAAATCTCCTGGAATCCGAGCTCTTCGGCCATGAAGAAGGCGCATTGCCCAACGCTGCTCGCGCGCACAAGGGGCTGTTCGAGACCACCGACGGCGGCACGGTGCTGCTCGATGAGATCGGCGACATGCCGATGCGCTTGCAGGTGAAGCTGCTGCGGGTGCTGCAGGAAAATCAGATCCGTCCCGTCGGCAGCACGGAGGCGATACCGATCAACGTGCGCGTCATTTCCGCCACCCACCGCGACCTGCACCAAATGATGGTCGACGGACAATTCCGCGAGGACTTGTATTATCGGCTGAACGTCGTACACATAGAGATGCCGCCCCTCGGGCGCCGGCGCGAAGACATCCCGCTGCTGGTCGCTCATTTTCTCGAGCAAATCGCCAAGGAAAGCGGCCAGAGAAGGATTTACGCGCCGGAAGCTGTGGAGCTTTTGGCGACCGCCGAGTGGCCGGGCAATGTGCGCCAGCTATACAACGTCGTGCGGCAAAACGTCGCCCTCTCGAGTGGCGCGATCATCACCGCGGAATTGGTGCAGCAATCCCTCGGCGGGAATCCTGTCCGCCTGCCTTCCTTCGACGAGGCGCGCGACGAATTCACGCGCAATTACTTGTCGCAGATTTTGCAGATCACCGCCGGCAACGTGAGCCAGGCGGCACGGCTGGCCAAGCGCAATCGAACCGATTTCTACAAGCTGCTGTCGCGGCACCAGCTGCTGCCCGACGATTTCAAGAAAACCTGAGCCGTTCGCGGCCCGCGCTCGATCAGGCGAAGAATTCCGCCGTGCGGGCGACCACAGTCGCCAATTGCTCTTCGCTGAGCTCCGGGTAGACCGGCAATGCCAGAGTTTCTGCCGCAGCCCGTTCGGAATGCGGGAAATCGCCGTTCCGGTAGCCCAGATAGGCAAAACACTGCTGCATGTGCAGCGGCAGCGGATAATAGATCTCGGTGCCGATACCGCGCTCGCCCAAGAATGTCTTCAGGGCATCGCGGCGCTCAACACGCACGACATACTGGTTGAAGATGTGCCGGCCGCCGGGGGCCGCTCGCGGGGTGATCACCCGGGAACCCAATCCCGCCCGTGCAAACGCCTCATCGTAGTAGGCGGCGTTACGCTGCCGCGCCTGCGTCCAGCCGTCCAAGTATTTCAATTTGATGCGCAGCACCGCCGCCTGCAGTTCATCGATGCGAAAATTGCCGCCGATGAGCGCATGAAAATACTTCGGCTTGCCGCCATGCACGCGCAGCACGCGCATACGTTCCGCCAGATCGGCATCATTGGCGGTGCACAATCCGGCATCGCCGAATGCGCCGAGATTCTTGCTTGGAAAGAATGAAAAGCAGCCAACGTCGCCGATCGATCCCGCGCGCACGCCGTTTTTATATTCAGTGCCGATCGCCTGCGCCGCATCTTCGATCACCCGCAGACGATAGCGCCGCGCGATCTCCATCAGCGGGTCCATGTCGGCGGCCTGCCCATACAGGTGCACGGGCATGAGCGCCTTGATCCGGCCTCCGGTGGCGCGCCTGACGAGCCCCTTGCTGTCCGGCACGCACTCATCATCGATGAATGCCTGCACTGCAGCAGGCATTATGTTAAAGGTCTGAGGATCGATATCGCAAAACACGGGGCGCGCTCCGGCCCGCGCAATGGTCCCCGCAGTTGCGAAAAAGGTATAGGGTGAAGTGATGACCTCATCACCGGGGCCGATCTCGAGGGCCATCAGAGCCAGAAGCAACGCATCCGTGCCCGATGACACACCTATTCCAACCGATGCGCCGCAGTATCGCGCGATCTCCGCTTCGAGAGCGCGCACGTGCTCGCCCAAGATGAATTGCTGGCTTGCGCACACGCTCTCGATGATCGGAATGACTTCATCGCGAATTTGCGCGTACTGGGCCTTGAGATCGAGCAATGGAACAGGGGACATATATGACTAGAATAGCATTGGCGCCGTTGCCATTAGCGGAGAAACCACCTCAGGCATGCGGCAATGGAGAAGATGGATAATGTTTAATCTGCATGTCACGGTTATGCCACTCACGTAGAATATGGTGACTGTCGTTCGCGACTCAGTGGATACCAGATGACCCAACCGGCGCTGTTCAAGCAAAGCTTTCTGATCATGGCATTGGCGACGCTGCAGACGGTGATGCCCACCATCGTTGCCGTCGCGGCGCTGTACGCGACCATCATTCTATTCGGCGACGCCTTCGACCCCTCCTCTGCCACCATCGTCATCGTGGCTGTCGCGTGTTTGGTTCTGATCCAGCCGCCGCGCGAAACGAACACGCAATTCACGTCGCCGCGCATTTCGGCCGTTGTCGATGTGATTTTCAGATGGTTCTTGATATTGGCGCTGCTGCTCGCCATCGCCTACGTCACCAAATCGCAGTTACAAGCCTACCCCCGCCGTGTATTTCTGACATGGGCCGCGCTGACCCCGGTTGCGCTCATCGTCACCACGCTCGGCATGCAAGAGCTCATGCGGCGTTTTTTGACGAACGCATCCGACGCTCGCAGCGCCATCATCGCGGGCTACAACAGTACCAGCCTGGAACTCGCGCGGCGCTTGAACAAAAACTCTGCCATGGGCCTGGAGGTCACCGGTTTTTTCGACGACCGCAGCAGCGACCGCCTTGGCGTGGAATCCGACTCCCGGCTCATCGGCGCACTGAGCGACCTCGGCCAATATGCGAGGGAACATCGCACCGACGTCATTTTCATCGCGCTGCCCATTCGACATTTGATGCGCGTGATGAATTTATTGGACGATCTTCGCGATACCACGGCGTCCATTTATTACGTGCCCGACATCTTCGTATTCGACTTGATCCAAGCGCGCTCCGGCGAGGTTCACGGCATTCCGGTCGTGGCCATGTGCGAAACACCGTTCTACGGCTACCGCGGAGCCGCCAAGCGACTGACCGACATCGCGCTGTCGGTCATCATCCTGTTGCTTCTCCTGCCGCTCCTCGCGCTCATCGCGGTGCTGGTCAAATGGTCATCTCCCGGACCGATCATCTTCAAACAGCGCCGTTACGGCCTGGATGGGCAGGAAATCGTGGTGTACAAGTTCCGCACCATGAAAGTGACCGAAGATGGTGCGCACATTCGACAGGCGTCCAAAGCCGACGATAGGATTACCCCCTTCGGCGCTATGCTGCGTCGGTCGTCATTGGACGAATTGCCGCAGCTCATCAACGTGCTGCAGGGTCGCATGAGCCTGGTGGGTCCGCGCCCGCATGCGGTTGCGCACAACGAGGAATACCGCAAACTCATTAAAGGCTACATGGTCCGCCACAAGGTCCTGCCGGGTATTACCGGACTGGCGCAGGTCAACGGCTGCCGCGGCGAGACCTCGCAGCTCCATGAGATGCAAGCGCGCGTGAATTTCGACCTTGATTACCTGCGGCACTGGTCCCCGATGCTCGACATAAAAATTATACTGCTCACGATAATAAAAGTGCTTCGCGACGACAAAGCCTATTAGGGGCAGCAGGCGCGGGACAATGCCCCTGGGGATGCTGCGGGCGATGCGGACGCTTCCTGCGACGCCAGCAGCAAGGCACCGGCGGACACGAATCTTTCGTGGAAGCGATAAGCCCCCAGTATCGGCCCCGCCGCAGATGAGCGCGCGCGCAGGGACACTGCGAATCGATTGAAGAACGCAATCGGCCGCGCGGGCGCGACGGCAAACGCTCCATGCACTGCGCTCCACTCGAGCGGCCTCACGCACACATCGTGAAAATTCAACCTTTCGCCGACCAACGGATATTGGCACTTATAGAACGCCTCCTTCGCCGAGAAGATCATGGCCACAGCCTGCGCCTGCTCCCCGGGTTGCAGGGTATCGACCCACGCCAGCTCCGCGGCAGCACAGATGCTCGGCCACAGATCCGCTTTCACGGCCCCGACCACCTCGCTATCCAGCCCCAGGGCAATCACGTGCGCTCGATCGGCCACCGCCGCCGCGCACAGGCCCACCGTGTGGGTGATGCTTCCGACCAGAAACTCAGGCCACATCGGCTGCCGGTCGCGGGCCACACGGACCGGGAAATCAGTGACTCCGAACTTGGCCAGTGCGCGCCTCGCGCACAAGCGCCCGGCGGCGAACTCTTGAATCCGCTTGGGCACCGCGTTGGAGACGCTCGCGGCCTCCTCGGGCAGCAGCAGCGATGCGTCGCCCGGCGCTCGCAGCTCGGCCGCCACCACACCGCTGGGGAAGAGACTGGCGATCGTTGTCGAGAGTATCGCGGGATTGACCGCGGTTGCCTGGGACTCCATGACATCGCCGTGGGATTGGGTGGCAAATTCGGGCTTGGTCAATGTGGCGTCCC
>DAINPA010000041.1:15065-18951 GCA_036743675.1 Steroidobacteraceae bacterium | reverse complement strand
CCCCTTACCCGACCGCGCGTCCGCCTCGCGTCTGATTCGCACGATCCGTCAGGCCGGCGGCAACGCGCTTAACCCCGGAAAGATTGGACCAAAGGCTTGCTTGGGGCAGAAATTCAATTTGCCCTCCGAGCTTCGTGGGTTGATCGAGACGGACCGTGATCCGATGCAGACCGCTGCTGCTCGCGACCTTGACCTCGGAAACGTTTGTAAAAGGAATTATCTCTTCGGTCTTTCCTCGTCGAACCTTCAGGTGATCCTCGCAATCCACCACCTCGTCGGCAAGACGATGGATCGGCGTCTTGTGAAGAAAATACGCCAAAATCCCGCCGAGAATGCATACCGCACCCCAATTTGGCACAGGGTTTCGCCACAGACTGCCGTTGAGCACCGAAGGAACCATCACAAACGCGACCAACGCGGCGGCGCTGAGCCATATTCCGCGCTTGAACAAAACGGTGCTCTTAAAAGAGATGACTTGCATGGCTCGGTCGATCCCCATCGGCTGGCGCAGGGTTTGCACTGCTGAGGGCTACTTGCCAAACTGTACCTTATCGATTGCCGAACTTCTCCGCCAGGAATTCACCGCAACCCGTGAGTAATCGCGTCTCCAGTTCTCGTCGGCCTGCCAAATCGCGCACCCCTTCAGGGTTTCGGCCTCGACGGGGCGCCGATGTGGGCGTGATGAAAGCGTTGCCGTTGTCGAAAGTCTACCAATTGATCGAGCCGGGCCCGGTGGTGCTGCTGACCACCGCCCATCATGGACGCGTCAATGTCATGGCGATGTCGTGGCACATGATGGTCGAATTTGAGCCCCCTCTGATCGGCTGTGTCGTCAGCAACGGCGATTACAGTTTTAAGGCGTTGAAGGGCACGAAACAATGCGTAATCGCCATTCCAGGGGTTGACCTTGCCGACACGGTGGTCAAGGTCGGCAATTGCTCGGGCCGCGACGTCGCGAAGTTCGAGAGGTTTGCGTTGACCCCGATTCCCGCGGAACGCGTTGCCCCACCCTTGATAGCCGAATGCTTTGCGAATTTCGAATGCACAGTGGTCAACACGCGTCTCGTCGGCACCTATAATCTTTTCGTCTTGGAAGCGCTCAAAGCCTGGATTGATCCGGCGAGGCGCAACTCCAAGACCATCCACCATCAAGGTTTCGGGCGGTTTGTGGTGGACGGCGAGTCAATCACCTTGAAATCAAGGATGAGGTGAATTGCGAATTCGCATCGAGGTCTACATACAACCGCGCGCCTCCGCGACGGAGCTTGCCGGAACGCATGACGGTCTGGTCAAGATCCGCATCGCGGCGCCACCGGTCGAAAATGCCGCCAATCTCGCCTTGATCGATTTCATTGCCCGACGCCTCGGCATTGCGAAACGTGATGTGCGCGTCGTTTCGGGAGCCGCAAGCCGCCGGAAAATGCTGGAGATCGAGGGTGTAACCGCCGAAACGGTCTCGGCGATCCTGGCGCAGAGCGATTGAGGGGACGCCGGTCAAGGGCGCGCGGCCCCTGGCCGCGGATCACGCATCGATGTCCGCCGCGGCTCGCGCAACGGCTGGCAGTGGTGCGCACCGTGGTCGCGGGTAGAATTGAATCGATGCGAACGCCGACACCCGCAAGAGCACTATTATTCATCGCAGCCCTGCTGCTCTCCGGCAATTGGGCCTCGAGCGCGCGTGGAGCGGATCAGGCATCGACCCAGTTGGATGAACTCGTCGTGACCGGCGAACGCACCGGGCCTGGAATGTGGCATGTGCATCGCGGCAGCGCGAACTTGTGGATTTTGGGCAGCATTTCCCCCTTGCCCAAAGGCATCACTTGGCGCTCGAAGCAGGTGGAGCAAGTGCTCGGCACGACAAGCATGGTGCTGGTGCCCAAACCCCTCGAAATTGGCATCGTCAGAATTCTGTGGCTGCTGCTCACCGAACGCGACGTGCTGATGGTCGGTGGCGGTAAGCGGCTCAAGGATGTGATGCCGGCGAACCTGCATGCAAGGTTCGCGCTGCAACGAACCAAGTTCACGGAGGACTCGACGAAGTGGGAACGATACCGACCGATCGTCGCCACGGCGTTCCTGCAGCAGGCCGCATTTCATCAGGTCGGTTTATCGGCGCGTTTGGATTTAGGCGCCGCCGTACGCACGCTCGCAAGAAAACATGGCGTTCGCGTCGAGGAAGTGAAGATTGCCGGCGTCGGCGATCTGCTGGACGCGCTCAAGGTCATGCAGCCCGCCACTGAAAATACCTGTGTCGAAGCGTCCTTGGTGACAATTGAAAGCGGCTTACCGCGATTGATTGACCGCGCCCAGGCATGGGCGACGGGCAACGTGGAGCGCATCGAGAACTTGCCGGAGCCGGCGGAAGTAGACGCCTGTCTGGCGGCGCTTGACGCGGGCTCGGCGTCAGGCGACCTCATCGCTCGCTTGCATCGGACCTGGCTCGAGTCCATGGAGCGGCGCTTGCAGAGTGGAGGGACAACCTTGGCGGTGGTCAACATGGATATACTGCTGCGGCGGGGTGGGCTGCTCGATGAGCTGCGCGCCAAAGGATACGATGTGGATGCGCCGTAACGACGCGCCGCGCGGTTAATAGATTATAAATAAGGTAAAGTAATAGTAACAACGTTCTGATATCTAACGCTATAATATGATCTTCTCACGCCTCTACGTTCGCTTGTTTCGATCGACTGCCGAACTCGGTCCGGGCTTCGCCGCAGCGTCGGTCGATTGCTGCAGTAGGACGTGGTGTCCCGAGCGCAGGCCCGCCGCGTTTCCCTCATCGGTGTCCAAGTGCATTTCCAGCCGATAGGTCGGGGATACGCGTACCACCACATTCTGAAAAAGCATTTGCCGATCTTCGCTTTGCGCGGCCACTTGAATCCGATCCTGATCCTTGAAACCCAGGCGGGCGGCCTCCTCGGGACACATATGGACGTGGCGCAGCGCGCAGATGACGCCGGATTCGAGCTTCACGGATCCTCGGGGACCCTCGAGCACGATACCGGGCGTTCCCGCAAGATCTCCGGACTCGCGCACCGGCGCGTTGATCCCGAGCGTGATGGCATCCGTTCGGGATAGTTCCACCTGATTGACCGAGCGGGGCGGCCCGACGATGCGTACATGCGGTATCCGCCCGTGGGGACCGACCAAGGTCACCGATTCTTCGGCGGCATACTGTCCGGGCTGCACCAGGTCCGCATGGGTATGCAGCCGGTATTTGTCGCAGAACAGGGTCTCAATGACCGATTCGGTGAGATGCACGTGGCGGGCCGAGATGGCCACGGGTATGCGCACCGGCGCATCTGCCGCCGCAGCCCGCGAGGCCACCGCTTCGCGGTCCGCTCGCTTACCCATCGATTGCTCTCTCGGCGCCTGATCGGCACATTCTCCGTTCCTCGCGCAGTCGCTTGGAGTATGCGCTGCGCCCCGCGGATGGAGGATTCGGATATGTACGTAGTCCACTCGCGGCCGATGATCCGTCGCGGGGCTATTGCTGCATGGAGGCGGGAGGCGCCGGAATCTGCAGCTGGTAAATGTATCTTGGAGCCGATCTCAAGGTGACGTTTACCGGCCAGCATTTCAATTTTCCCAGGTTGAAACGCGTGGTTGTTTGGTAATCGTTTTGTTCCGCATCCTGCCATTGGCTGTCGATCACATTGGCGGAAATCTGCGGCGAGCCATCCGCCGCGGTTTTACATCGTCCCCATTTCAATGAGAAGGTGTGATTGGGATTCGTGCCGCTGTACATCATCGTGACCACGAGTTGATCCGCGCCGGGATCGTAGTAGACGTTGGCGAACTGGGTCGCCCAGGTGATTTTGAGGGCGCATCATGGCCGCAAGGCTCAACATGAATGCAAACAGCGCACCGTGCGGGAGGCGTCGTG
>DAINPA010000041.1:7115-14965 GCA_036743675.1 Steroidobacteraceae bacterium | reverse complement strand
GCCGCTCGCTCAAGCTCGTCTCCCCCACCCTCGTCCCTTGAAATCTATCTCGAATGCCATTTTGTACGTTACAGTTCCGAGTGGCGTATTGACCTGAGGAGCATTGCATGAGCGCGATCGCGGCATTTACGCGCCTGAGTGGCCATCAAAGAATTGCCGGAGGACTGATGCGATCGAGCGGCGGGACTTCGATCGGCGTCATCGATCCGGCTACCGAGCAGCGCATCGGCGAGATTGCCGACGCGACTGCCGCCGATATCGACCAGGCGGTTGCGGCGGCCAATGCGGCGCAGCGTGCCTGGCGCACGGTCAACCATCACCGGCGCGCAGAGCTGCTGCACGAAGTGTCGAGACGGGTGATGGCGGACCGGCCGCTGGTGGCCGAGATGCTGACCCGCGAGATGGGCAAGCCGTACAAGGAGTCCTTCGATGAGGTCGGTTGGTCGGCGAGCGCAATCGACTATTACGCCGAGGTTGCACGCCACGAAAACGGCAAGGTGCTGGGGGCCGCGGTGGACGGTCAGTTTCACTTCACCACCAAGGATCCGCTCGGCGTGGTAGTGATCATATTGCCATTCAATTATCCGCTGTGCCTGCTTTGCTGGCAGGCAGCCGCCGCGCTCGCGAGCGGCAATGCCGTGATCATCAAGCCGTCCGATTTGACGACGCTCACCACGCTGCAATTCGTCGCCGCGTTCGATGCGCTGCCGGCCGGGCTGGTGCAGGTCGTCACCGGCGGCGCGGCCCCCGGCAAGCAGCTGGTCGAGCATCCCGACACCCACATGATCGCATTCACGGGCGGAATCGAGACCGGCCGGCGCGTCGCGCAGACTTGCGGAGGTCTGTATAAACGAACCCTGATCGAAACGTCCGGCAACGATCCGTTCATCGTGATGCCCTCCGCGCCGGTGGACATCGCCGCACGGGGCGCCGCCTTTGGCGCCTACCTCAATTGCGGCCAAGTGTGTGCGGCGGCCGAGCGCTTCTACGTGCACGAACAGGTGTACGCCGAATTCGTCGATCGGCTGGTGCATTACACCTCGCGGGTGCGGGTCGGCAACGGCCTGGAGCGCGTGGACATGGGACCGCTCGCCTCGGAGCGCGAATTGGCGCGTTATCTGCGGATACTCGGCCGTGCGCACACCGGAGGCGCCAAGGTGCTCACCGGCGGCGGGCGGCCCGCGCATCTCAAGAAGGGATGGTTCGTCGAGCCGACGGTGCTGGGCGATGTGGCGCCGGACGCTCCCATCATGAACGATGAGACCTTTGGACCCGTCGCGCCGGTATGCAAGGTCAAAAATTTCGATGAGGCGTTGATGCTCGCCAACCGCTCCCGATACGGGCTCGGTGCGACCGTGTACACCACCAATCTCGACGAATCGATGCGTGCGGTGAACGAGCTGGAGGCGGGGATGGTGTGGGTCAATGCACCGCTGCTCGATAACGATGCGGGGCCATTCGGCGGCCGCAAGCAGTCGGGGATGGGCCGGCAGCTCGGCTCCGAAGGTTTGGACACCTTCCGGCACACCAAACTCTCGATGATCGACCATGCGGCCAAGGCGCACGATTTCTGGTGGTTTCCCTACGCCGACGCAGAGGCATTCCCCGGTAAAACCCTTGCCTGAACCGGCGCGCAATTCTCTCCCGGGGCAGGCGCTGCCCGCCGAACTCGAGGCGCGCATTGCGGCGCTGGAGGCGGGCGCGGCGCGCTCGGACTTCGACGGCTTGAGCTGGTTTTGGATGATTCTCATCGGAATCGCCATTCCGATACTGTTGCTCGTAATCGGTTGGTGGGCATGAGCGTCCGCGAGAACTTGCTCGCCGATGAAAGCGCATGGCCCCTTCTTCCCGGCGAACGGACCTGGGGCGGCGCACGACTCACCCTGACGCTCGCGACGACCGCGGCGGCAACCTGGTGCTATTTGATCGGCGAGTCGGTGGGCGGCTACCTGGGCTTTGTCAAAGGCGGAGTGGCGCTCACCGCGGGTTGTCTGATCGGCATGCTCTTGGTGCTGCTCGCGGCCGGACCGACCTGCGTGCGTTTCGGCATCGATTCGATCGCCTCGACCAAGCCGCAGTTCGGATCCCTCGGGTGGATGCTGCCGGCGGTGCTGCAGGGCATCTCCGTCATCGGCTGGAATTCGCTGCTGATCATTTTCTTCGCCAAGTCCGCGGTGCAGCTCGGCGTGGCGCTCGGCCTGTTGGGGTCGGGACCCCGCAGCGCGATCCTGGTGCCCCTGCTGACGCTGTTTGCCTGCGGCGTGATATTCGCCGCGTTGCGCCGCGGGGCAAGTGGCGTATCGATGGTGTCGAACATCCTGTTCGCGCACGTGTTCGTGGGACTCTGGATGCTGTACTTGTTGGTGTCGCACCGTTGGCCCGAGCTCATCGACGCTCATCCCGCACTGGCGAGCCGTAACCGGCTGTGGAACTACACCACCGGCGTCGAGCTCGGCATAAGCGCGACCTTGTCCTGGTGGCCCTATCTTGGCGCCATGATTCGCATGGCGCCCAACGGCCGTACGATCGTGTTGCCGGTGCTGCTCGGCATGGGCGCGCCGGTGCCGCTGCTCAGCCTCATCGGGCTCGCCGGCGTGTTGGTGCTGAAATCATCCGACCCGGCCGAGTGGCTGCGAACCGTGGGCGGGCCCGCCTACGCCATTGTCTCGCTCGCATTCGTCACGGCGGCGAATTTCGGCACGACGACCGCCGGCATCTACGCGTCGGCCATCGGGTTGCGTAACTTCTCGGGCTTGCAGCGGCGCTCGTGGACGACCTTGTTGTTGATCACGATCACGCCGGTGGCACTGGTGGGGATATTCATTCCGGAGCTCTTCTTTGCCAAATTCGGCAATTTTCTGGCGCTGATCGGCGTCGCGTTCGCTCCGCTGTGCGGCATCCAAATCACCGACTACTTCGTTCTACGGCGCCGCCGCATCGATATTCGCGCGATCTACCAGGTGCAGGCCGCGCGGCCTTATTATTTCTGGCGCGGCATCAATCCGGCCGCGATGCTCGCGCTCGCCGCAGGCTGCTGCACTTACGTGAGCTTGCTCAATCCCCTGACTTACCTGTCGCGAGGTCCTTACGCGTACCTGACCGCTTCGTTGCCGGCGGCCGGGGTCGCGGCAATGGTCTATTACCTCGCGAGTCTTTGGGTCATTCGTGCGGATCGCGGCGGGTACAACCAAGGTTAGCGGGCATCACATGAGCGACAAAAATCTGCCGCAACAAGCGCGCATCGTCATCATCGGCGGCGGAGTCATCGGCTGTTCGATTGCGTATCACCTCACCAAGCGCGGATGCCGTGACGTCATTTTGCTCGAGCAGGCGCAGCTCACGGCGGGCACCACCTGGCATGCGGCGGGACTTCTGACTTCCCTTCGCGACACCGAAACGCAGACTCGGCTCGCCAAATATTCCCAGGACCTTTATCGCAAGCTCGAATCGGAGACCGGGCAGGCAACCGGGCTCATCGGCTGCGGCTCCATTCAGCTGGCGATGACGGCGGACAAGGCCCAAGAGATGCGCCGCGGCATTCACATGGCCAATTGTTTCGGCGTCGAAGCGCATGAAATCACCGCCGCCGAGGTCAAAAACATGTGGCCGCTGGCCGATGTCGGCGACCTCGAGGCGGCGTTTTATTTTCCGAATGACGCCCGCGTCAATCCGACGGACGTGACGCAGGCGCTCGCCAAGGGTGCCCGACTCGGCGGCGCTCGATTTTTCGAGAACACGCGGGTTACCGGGATCCTCACCGATCAGGGCCGCGCCACCGGGGTAAGGACCGCGGCCGGCAACATCAGGGCCGAGATCGTGGTCAACTGCGCCGGCATGTGGGCTCGGGCGGTCGGTCGCATGGCCGGAGTCAACGTGCCGCTGCAGGCGGCCGAGCATTATTACCTCATCTCGGAACCGGTGCCGGGCGTGCATCCGATGCTGCCGATTCTGAGGGATCCGGGCAACTCGGCCTATATTCGCGAAGAAGCCGGCAAAATCATGGTGGGCCTGTTCGAAGCCGAGGCGCGACCCTGGGCCACGGGCGGTGTGCCGCCGGATTTTCGCTTCGGCGAGATACCGCCCGACTGGGAGCGCATGTACCCGTACATCGAAAAGGCGATGCGGCGTGTGCCCTGCCTGCTCGAGACCGGGATCAAACTCTTGTTTTGCGGACCCGAGTCGTTCACCGCCGACCACAATTATCTGATGGGCGAGGCGCCGAACCTCAAGAACTTCTTTGTGGCCGCGGGATTCAATTCGCTCGGCATCCTTTCGGGCGGCGGAGCCGGATTCGTGATGGCGCAATGGATCCTCGAGGGGCAGGCGCCCATGGATGTGTGGTCGGTGAATCTGCGGCGCATGCATCCCTGGCAGGATAACGACCGGTATTTGCGGGACCGGATCGTCGAGTCGCTCGGCATCGGCTATCAAGACCACTGGCCGTTTCGCCAGTGGACGAGCGCGCGGGCCGTCAAAAAGAGCATCCTTCACGACCGGCTCGCGGCCGCCGGCGCGTGCTTCGGCGAGTCGGCGGGCTGGGAGCGTCCGAATTGGTACGCGCGGCCCGGGCAAGCGCCTTCCTACGCCTACGGTTGGGGCCGCCAGAACTGGTTTTCAAACAATGCCGAGGAACACGCGGCGGTGCGCGAGCGCGTCGGTCTGTTCGAGCAATCCTCGTTCGCCAAGTTGTGGGTGCAGGGTCGCGATGCGTCCGGGGTGCTCAATCGCATCGCAACGGCCAATGTCGATGTGGCCATCGGCCGCTGCGTATACACGCAGTTTCTCAACGACGCGGGCGGCATCGAAGCGGACCTGACGGTCACCCGCCTCGCCGCCGATCGGTTCCTGGTGGTCACGGCGGCGTTCACGCAAACGCATGTGGAGGGGTGGATTCGCAACCATATTCCCGACGGCTCGTTTTGCACCGTGAGCGATTTGTCGGACGCGTACGCGATGCTCAACGTCCAAGGACCCGCCGCGCGGGTGCTGCTCGGCGCCGTATCGACGGACGATTTTTCGCCCGCCGGTTTTCCCTTCGCGACCTGCCGGGAGGTTCGCATCGGCTATCAGACCGCGCTCGCCATACGGCTCACCTACGTCGGCGAACTTGGCTGGGAGCTTTACATACCGACTCCTTTCGCACTGCCGGTGTACGACGCGTTGATCGAAGCCGGCAAGGCGCACGGGCTGCGCCACTGCGGCTATCACACGCTGAACTCCCTGCGGATCGAGAAGGCTTATCGCGATTGGTCGCATGACATGGGGTCCGCGGACACGCCGCTCGAGGCGGGCTTGGGATTCACCTGCGATTGGAACAAGCCGGGTGGGTTCATCGGGCGCGAGGCGCTCGCGGCGCAACGCGATGTGGGTTTGCCGCGACGGCGGCTGGTCCAGTTCCTGTTGCAGGACCCGCAGCCCATGGTTTATCACAATGAACCCATTTATCGCGACGGCGAACGGGTCGGTTTCGTTACCTCGGCCATGTACGGTCATACCCTGGGCGCGGCCGTTGCGCTCGGCTATGTCGTGAACCCGGACGGCTGCAGCGATGAATACGTCAACGCCGGTCGCTATCAAATCGAACTTGCGAATGGGCGAGTGAGCGCGCGCGCGTCGCTCACGCCGCTCTACGATCAGAAGAATCTGCGCATTCGCGCTTAAACCTTAAGGAGTCAAGCGGGTTGCGCACCGAGTTCGACGTGGTGATCGCGGGGGGCGGCGTGATGGGTTCGGCGTGCGCCTACTTTTTGCACTCCACTCCCGAATTTCGCGGCTCCATTTTGGTGGTGGAACCCGATCCGAGCTACCGCGAGGCCGCGAGCACGCGCTCCGCGAGTTCCATCCGTCAGCAGTTCTCCACGCCGCTCAACATCGCCCTTTCGTCATTCGGCATGCAATTCCTGCGCGATGCGCCGCGGCGCTGGGCGCACTCCGGGTTGGCCCAAGACTTGGGGCTGGTCGAATCGAGCTACCTGTTCCTCGCCACTGCGCAAGGCCGAGCCGCGCTCGCGGATCGGGTGGCGATTCAACGGTCGGCCTCGGTCCCGGTAACCCTGCACGAGCAACCGGCGCTTGCGCGGCGCTACCCGTGGCTCAACACCGCGGATCTCGCGGCCGGATCCGATACCGCCGGCGTGGAGGGCTGGTTCGACGGTCATGCGCTGCTCGCCGCGCTGCGCGGTGCGAATGAGCGCGGCGGCGTGCGCTATGTGCGGGACCGCGTGGTCGGATTCGAGCAGTCTGCCGATCGACGAATCCTCGCCGCGAATTTACAAGCAGCCGGCCGCATCGCCTGCCGTTACGCCGTGAACACCACGGGCACGCGCTCCCGCGAACTGGCTGCGAGCGCGGGAGTCGATCTGCCGGTGTTCGCGCGCAAGCGCAGCGTGTTCGTATTCACCTGCCCCGTACCGATCCCAAACTGCCCGCTGGTCATCGACCCCTCGGGACTTTGGTTTCGCTCCGATCGCGATCGATTCCTGTGCGGGCCGCCCACGAATCCCGATCCCGATGTGGCGCCGGACGATTTCGAGGTGGATCTTGCGTTATTCGAAAGCCATGCGTGGCCGGTGTTGGCGCACCGCGTGCCGGCGTTCGAGGCGGTGCGCATGACCTCCGCCTGGGCCGGACACTATGACTACAACACCTTCGACCAAAATGCGTTCGTCGGGCCGGTCCCCGGCATTGCGAATCTGCTGTTGGCGAGCGGATTCAGCGGCCATGGCTTGCAGCAAGCGCCCGGCATCGGCCGAGGGCTCGCCGAATACATCTGTTTCGGCCGCTACCGTTCGCTCGATCTCGCTCCCCTGTCCTATGCGCGCTTGCCGGCGAATGCGCCGCTGCGCGAAGTCAATGTGATCTAATGCACCGACTGCGGTGAATTCTCGGGAATTTCAGATGCTACAGCTCGATGCCGCCGAACTTGCCCGCCGCCTGGATCGGCGGGCTCTCATAGATGCGCTCGACGCCGCGTTTCGCAAGCCGTGCTCGGTGCCGACTCGCTGGCGGCATCATGTGGAGTCCGCGGTCCCGGGCGAAAGCGGCGGGACATTGCTGATGATGCCGGCGTGGAATCCGGGCGGCGCGCTCGGGATCAAGATCGCCAGCGTCTATCCCGATAACCCGCGCAAGGGTGTGCCGGCCGTGTGCGCCATCTACTTGCTGCTCGATGCCGCGACCGGTCAACCCCGCGCCATACTCGACGGCGAAGAATTGACTCTGCGGCGTACCGGCGCCGCGTCCGCGCTCGCATCCCGGCACCTGTCGTCGCCCGGTGCGTCGCGGCTGCTGATGGTGGGCACCGGCAGGCTCGCTCCGCACCTCATCGAAAGTCACCTGCTGGTGCGGCCCATTCGCGAGGTGCGCCTATGGGGGCGGCATGCGGATCGCGCCCGTGCACTGGCGCAGTCCCTGGCGCGACCCGACGTCGCCATCGAATGCACGGAGGATCTCGAGGCGGCCGTAGGCTGGGCCGACGTGGTCAGTTGCGCCACCCTCTCGCGCCAGCCGCTCGTTCATGGCGCCTGGCTGAAAGCCGGACAGCACCTGGATTTGGTCGGCGCTTATACCGCGCAGATGTGCGAGACCGACGATGAGGCGCTCGCGCGCGCCGAGCTGTATGTCGACACTCGCGGCGGCGCGCTCGGCGAATCCGGTGAAATCATGGGCGCCATCGCACGCGGCGTCATCGATCAAAGCGCCGTTCGCGGGGAATTATCCGATCTCGCCTCGGGATCGTTCAAGCGCACGAGTTCGCAAGCGATCACCATATTCAAGAGCGTCGGCACCGCGCTCGAGGATCTGGTCGCGGCCGAACTCGCACTGGCTTGAGTCGTACGCGCCGCCCCCGG
>DAINPA010000041.1:0-7015 GCA_036743675.1 Steroidobacteraceae bacterium | reverse complement strand
TGCGCATCATCCGGCGCCGAGCGCCGCGCCGACCGCGCGGGCCAACTTCGATGCGATCTCCTCGAGTTCCCCGTCGCTCGCATTGTAGGGCGGCGCCAGAATGATGGTGTCGCCGGCCGCGCCATCGACATTGCCCGAACACGGATAGCATATGAGACCGTCGGCGAATGCGCGTCGGCCGACGTCGTAGCTAAATCCCCTGGACTGCGCAAACGGCGCACGCGTCTTGCGGTTCTGCACGAACTCGATTCCGATGAAGAAACCGCGTCCGCGCACGTCGCCGACCTCATCGAATTTGGAGAGCGAGTCGCGCACGGCTTCTTGGAATGCAGCACCCGCCGTGCGAACCCGTTCGAGCAATTGGTCGCGCTCGATGATGCGCTGTACGGCAAGTCCTGCCGCGCAAGCGGCCGTATGACCGGAGAATGTGTGACCGGTCATGAACGCGCCATGTTCGCTGAAAATGGGAGCCGACACGCCCGCGGTAACCAGAGTCGCTCCCAGCGGAATGTAGCCGCCCGCCAATCCCTTGGCGACGCACATGATATCGGGCACCACGCCGTCATGCTCCAAGGCCCGCCACGTGCCGCTGCGGCCGGCGCCGCACATCACTTCGTCGGCAATCAGCAATACATCGTATTTGCCGCACACGGCCCGGATGGCGGCCGCATATCCCGCGGGCGCCGGCATCACGCCGCCGGCGGCCCCCACGATGGGTTCGAACACGAATGCCGCCACCGTATCCGGTCCCAGGTCGAGAATGGTTCGTTCCAGCTCGGCCGCCAGAAAGCCGGCAAGGGAAGCCGCTGAACATCCGTCGGGCAGCCGGTAGGAGTTCGCGGCGGAAACGAATGCGACGTCGAGCAGGCTGCCCTCGAACGCACGGCGGCGCGCGGCGAAACCCGAGATCGACAGCGCACCGAGCGTGTCGCCGTGCCACGATCTGTCGCGGGCGATGAAGCGGCGCTTCTTCATCAGGCCGCGCGCGGCGAAATGCTGCAAAGCCACCTTGAGCGCGGACTCGACCGCTTCGGAACCGTCTCCTCCGTACACAATATCGGTGAAGCAGTTTCCGGAAACTCGCAGCATCATTTCGCTCAGGTCTTCGAGGGCCGAGCTCGTGAATAGATACCGGTAGCCGTAGGCTACCGCATCCATCTGGCGTGCGACCGCCGCATTGACCTCCGGATGACTGTGCCCGACGCTGAACACGGCCGGGCCTCCGGAACCGTCGATGTAACGCTTGCCCGCCTCATCGTAGAGATACGATCCCTTGCCGTGGGATATCCTCGGCAAATCCTCAAGTCCAAATCCGCTGCCTCCGCCTCTCGCCATGTGGGTGCCAACCTTCCGTTCGCTGTTGAATGAATCCGCGTCAAATGATTCCGCAGTGTACTTAATCCGCGGGCCGCACCGCCTTAAGCGCGGTGCAAGCGAGTGCCGCGAAGGCCGTATGTACTAAAGTAATACATTAAATAAGTATTATAAGTGCATAATTATTATTATATTAGTAACTTGGTCTAATTACCAATTGTGTTGCGCAAAGGTCAAGTTTCCCGACGCGGCCACATCGAGGAGTGTCGACCATGGCGATCAATCCAGAGAACTTGAAGAAAATTCAGGCAGCAGTGGCCAGCTCGCTGAACGAGCAGTGGGGACTTTTCCTGAGCGAGGGAATCGTTCTCGTCATTTTGGGGATTATCGCGTTGCTGCTTCCGGCCGTTGCCACCTTCGCAGTGGCGATCATCATTGGTTGGAAGGTACCAAAATACTCGGTTGCCTGCCGATGAGGACCAATTTATTGTGGCCAATGCCCTCCTTTAAACAACTCATCGGTCTTCAATGAAAACACACGCACGCGTCGTCGTCGTCGGCGGCGGGATGATGGGCGCAAGCCTGCTGTACCACCTGGCCCTGGAAGGCTGTACGGACACGATTCTGGTGGAGAAGAGCGAGCTCACCTCGGGGTCCACCTGGCACGCCGCGGGGCAATGTCCCAGCATCACCGGCAGCTACAACCTCGCGAAGATCCATGCGTACAGCAACCAGTTGTACCCGCGTCTGGAGGCCCTCACCGGACAGTACGTCAGCTGGCACCCGTGCGGCGGGTTGCGGTTGGCGAACGATGCGCACGAGCTCGCCTGGCTGAAGTACATCTACGGCTTCTCGAAGATCATCGGTTTCAGCATGGATATCGTGGGTCCGGATGAGATCCGCCGCCTGAATCCGTTTCTGACCACGGACCGAGTGCTCGCCGCTGCTTGGACCCGGGACGACGGACACGGCGATCCGTCCGGCCTGTGCAATGCGCTTGCGAAAGCGGCGCGGGATTTGGGAGCGACCGTGGTGCGCCACAACCGCGTCACCGACATCCGCCGGCGCGACAGCGGCGAGTGGCAAGTAATCACCGAGAAAGGCACGATCATCGCCGAGATGGTCGTCAATGCGGCCGGTTGCTATGCCCGCGAGGTCGCCGCCATGGTCGGCAGCGATGCTCCCATCACCAACATGCAGCACCATTACATCGTGACCCATCCGATTCCGGCTTTCGTCGAGCGCGACGGCGAGATTCCGGTGATGCGCGATTCGTATACCTCCGGCTATTTTCGACAGGAGCAAAAATCCGGATTGATCGGCGTTTACGAGAGCACCGGATTGCACGAGGCGTGGGCGCCTCGGGGATATCCGGAGTGGGAATCCTCCAATGAGCTGTTCCCCGATGAACTCGATCGCATCGCGCCGTGGCTGGAACGGGCGATGGAACGCATGCCCATATTCGGCGAAGCCGGGATTCGCCGCGTCATCAACGGCGCGATTCCGCACACCCCGGACGGCGCGCCGCTACTGGGGCCCGCGCCGGGGTTGCAAAACTTCTGGATGTGCTGCGGCACATCGTTCGGTATTGCGCAGGGCGGTGGTTGCGGCAAATACCTGGCGCAGTGGATGCTGCACGGCGATTCGGAAATCAACATGACCGAGTTCGATCCGCGCCGCTTCGGTCCGTTTGCGGACACGTCGTATGTGCGCGACAAGGTGTTTCTGGATTATCGCCTCACCTTCACCACCCGGCGCCCCGGTGAAGAAGAGATGGCCGGCCGGCCGCGCAAGACGAGCCCCTTGTACGAAACGCTGCGCGCGCGCGGCGGCGTACACTCCGAGACCTTCGGCTGGGAGCGCCCGAAATGGTTTTCTCCGGACGGACGCGAGGAAGACTGCAGTTACCGGCGCAACAACGTGTTCGAGGTGGTCCGCGATGAGGTTGCCGCCGTCCATGAGCGTGTGGGCGTCCTCGATCTGACCGGATTCGCCAAGTACCACATCAGCGGGCCTCACGCCGAGTCGTTCTTGAATCGGGTCTGTGCGGCTCGGATACCGCGCAAGGTCGGCGGCATCGCGCTGGTGCACATGCTCTCTCCGGCCGGCCGAATTTACGGCGAGATGACGGTGAGTCGCCTGGGCGAGGATCGCTTCTATGCGCTGTCCGCCGCCGCCGCGGAACTGCGTGATCAGGATTGGCTGAGGCAGAGCCTGCGGCCGAACGAAGCCGTGCGGATCGACAACGTCACCGAGGAGCGCGGCGTTCTGGTGTTGAGCGGGCCGCGTTCGCGCGAGCTGCTGCGCCAGTTGACCGATGCGCCGCTGGGAAACGAGGAATTCCCGTGGCTCACCGCGCGCGAAATCAGCGTCGCAGGTCACCCGGTGCGGGCGTTGCGAGTGAGTTACGTCGGCGAACTGGGCTGGGAGCTGCATGCGCCGATCGGCTCGATGGCCGCGCTTTACGCTGCGATCTGGGAACACGGTCGCGCATTCGGCATTGCGAATTATGGGTTGTACGCGGTCAACAGCATGCGCATCGAGAAAGGCTATAAGGCGTGGTCGACCGAGCTGACCAACGAATTGACCATGCTCGAAGCGGATATGGCGCGGTTCTTCAACATGAACAAAGGCGACTTCGTGGGCAAGGCGGCGACGCTCACGCAGCCGCCGCGGCCTTTGAAGATCGTCTACGTCGAAATCGACTCGACCGACACCGACGCGCGCGGCGCCGAACCGGTGCTCGCCGCGCAGGCCTGCATCGGCATCACCACCTCCGGGAGCTACGGGCATCGCGTCAACAAGAGTCTCGCATTCGCCTGCGTCGAGTCGAGTCACTCGGCACCGGGCAGCGTTTTTGAGGTGCTCATCCAGGGGGAGCGCCGCCAGGCGCGCGTGCTCGCGGCCCCGGCATTCGATGCCGACAATTCACGGATGAGGGTTTAGAGCGTGACGATCGATCTGCCAACCCGGGCACGGGTCGTCATCGTGGGCGGCGGCGTCATCGGCTGCTCGGTCGCCTATCACCTGGCCAAACTGGGCTGGAACGATGTGGTGCTGCTCGAGCGCAAACAGCTGACGAGCGGCACGACCTGGCACGCGGCGGGGCTGGTCGGCCAGCTGCGCCAGAGCATCAACATGACCCAGCTCGCGCGCTACACGGGCGAGCTGTACCGGGGCCTCGAAGCCGAAACCGGTCAGGCGACGGGCTATCGACAATGCGGCTCATTGTCGCTGGCGACCACCGCGGGGCGCATGGAGGAGTTGAAGCGCAACGCCTCCATGGCCAAGGTATTCGGCCTGCCCGTCAATGTCGTATCCCCCGGCGAAATTGGTTCGCTTTATCCGCTCGCCAACCTCGAGGATGTGATCGGCGGCATTCACATACCGAGCGACGGCTACGCGAATGCCGTCGACATCACTCAGGCGCTCGCCAAGGGCGCGCGCACCGGGGGCGTGCGAATTTTCCAAGACGTCAAGGTCACATCCGTCCGCCATGACGGCGAGCGGGTGAAGGGCGTGGATACCGGGCACGGCCGCATCGAAGCGGACTACGTGGTTCTGTGCGGGGGCATGTGGACCCGGGATCTCGCCGCGAGTATCGGCGTCACCGCACCGCTCCATGCCTGCGAACACTACTACGTGCTGTTCCAGGATGTGCCGGGATTGCATTCGGATATGCCGGTACTGCGCGACTATGACCACTGCAGCTATTTCAAATACGACGCCGGCAAACTGCTGGTCGGCGCCTTCGAGCCGCATGCGCGCCCGTGGGGCGCGGATGGGATTCCCGAGGATTTCGCCTTCGGCGAGATCGCCGGCGACTTCAGCCACTTCGAACCGGTGCTGATGGATGCGATGCGCCGCATACCGGCGCTCGAGCACGCCGGCATTCAAAAATTCTTTTGCGGCCCGGAAAGCTTTACGCCGGATGTGCGCTACCACCTCGGCGAGTCGGCCGAACTGAAGAATTGTTTTGTCGCGGCCGGACTCAACTCCATCGGTCTGCAATCGGCCGGCGGCGTCGGCAAGGTCGTCGCCGAATGGATCCGCGACGGGCACCCGCCTCTCGATCTGTGGGAAGTCGACGTGCGGCGCAATATGCCGTTCCAGATCAACCGCAAATACCTGCGGGCGCGTGTGTCGGAGAGCCTCGGTCTGCTGTATGCGACGCATTGGCCGTTTCGCCAATACGAAACCGCCCGGGGCGTTCGTAAATCGACATTGCATGATCGCCTGGCGCGGGCGGGCGCCTGCTTCGGCGAAGCATTCGGCTGGGAGCGGCCCAACTGGTACGCTCCGGCGGGCGTCGAACCGTCCTACGCCTACAGTTACGGCCGGCAAAACTGGTTCGAGCACAGCGCCCACGAACATCGCGCGGTACGCAATGCGGTGGGCCTGTTCGACCAGTCCTCGTTCGCCAAGTTTCGGCTCGAAGGGGCCGATGCGACCCGTGTGCTCAGTCGCGTCTGCGCGAACGACGTGGCCGTGGCCCCGGGGAAGATGGTCTATACCCAATGGCTGAACGAGCGAGGCGGGATCGAGGCGGATCTCACCGTGACCAGGCTCACCGAGACCGCGTACTTGATCGTGTCGGGCGCGGAGACTGAAAGCAAGGATTTCAACTGGCTGAAGCGGCACATCGACCCGCAAGCGCATTGCGTGCTGACCAATGTGACCTCGGGCATGGGCGTGCTGTCGCTGATGGGTCCGCGGGCGCGCGAATTCCTGCAGTCGCTGACGCCGGACGATGTATCGGATCGGGCCTTTCCGTTCGCGACCAGCCGGGTGATCGAGTTGGGTTATGCGTTGGTGCGCGCCTCGCGCATCACCTTCGTCGGCGAACTCGGCTGGGAATTGTACGTGCCGACCGAATTCATGCAGGGCGTGTACGACGATTTGGTGACCGAGGGCGTGCGCCATGGCTTGGTGCATGCCGGCTATCACGCGCTGAATTCGCTGCGGATGGAGAAGGCCTATCGGCACTGGGGGCACGACATCACCGATGAGGACACGCCGTGGGAAGCCGGTTTGGGCTTTGCGGTGAAGCTCGACAAGCCCGGTGGATTCATCGGGCGCGAGGCGCTGCTGCGGCAGCGGGAATCCGCAGTGCGCAAGCGTCTGGTGCAATTCAAACTCAAGTCGCCCGAACCGCTGCTTTATCACAATGAACCGATTTGGCGGGGCGACTCGATCGTCGGGTTCGTTCGCTCGGGCATGTACGGCCACACGCTCGGTGCGGCCGTGGGTCTCGGGTATGTGGCCCTGCCCGCGCCTGCCGCCGGCGCTGCCAAGGGCACTGCGGGCGACGCGATCGGTGCCGACGATTACGAGATCGAGGTGGCGGGGGTCCGCTACCCCGCCACCGCGTCCCTGCGTCCGTTGTACGACCCAAAGAACGAGAGAATCAAATGTTGAATCAATCGACTTCGATCGGACCATCGAGAGCGGCAGCTCAATCCGGCTTGATCGCGGCGCAGTTCGGATTGGCGCTCACCTAGGAGCGCCAGTCCGAAAGCCCCTGATTAGAGAGCGCCGGTATCATCCGTGGGGCAAAGCGCGCTTTCGCCATGGGCGGCCGCTGCGACCGCACTCAGGACCGATGCGGCGAGCAAACTCAAGCCGGATCCGTTCATGGCGCTGCTACTGGCAATGGGTAAGCATCTCGCTACAGCGAATTCCCTGCGACTCCTCTCACACC
>DAINPA010000040.1:0-19228 GCA_036743675.1 Steroidobacteraceae bacterium | reverse complement strand
CAGACCCTGGCCCAGGCGAAAGCGATCGAATCCGTCTCGGTGCGGGACAACGCGGCGACCATCGAGCTCAAATTCGGGTTTCCATGCGCGGATTACCGGTCCGAGCTGCAGCCGGCCCTGCAAAGCTACTTGGGGCCGGTATTGGGGGACGCGCGCCTCGATCTCAATCTCAAGGCCGAAATCACGGCGCATGCGGTCCAGCGGACTCTCAAGCCCCTTGCCAACATCAAGAATATCGTCGCGGTGGCCTCGGGAAAGGGCGGGGTCGGCAAGTCGACGACCGCGGCCAATCTGGCGCTCGCCTGGGCGGCTCAGGGCGCGCGAGTCGGTCTGCTGGATGCCGATATCTACGGCCCCAGCCAACCCCAGATGATGGGTTTGGCAGGCCAGCAGCCGCAGAGCACGGACGGCAAACACATCTCCCCGCTGCGCGCTCACGGGGTCGAAGTGATGTCGATCGGCTTCATGGTCGATTCCGAACAGCCGATGGTTTGGCGCGGGCCGATGGTCACCCAGGCCTTGACCCAGATGCTGGGCGACACCCAATGGGGGGAACTCGACTATTTGGTGGTCGATATGCCGCCCGGCACCGGGGATATCCAATTGACATTGGCGCAGCGGGTGCCGGTCAGCGGCGCGATCATCGTCACCACGCCTCAGGATATCGCCCTGCTCGATGCGCGCAGGGGCCTGAAAATGTTCGAGAAGGTGGAGGTTCGCGTGCTCGGCGTGGTGGAGAACATGAGCATCCATGTATGCAGCAACTGCGGCCACCAGGAGCACATCTTCGGCAGCGGCGGGGGCGCTCGTATGGCGCAGCAATATGGGGTGCAGTTGCTCGGCGAATTGCCGTTGGACATTCGAATCCGCGAAGAGGCGGACGGCGGTGCGCCGACGGTCGTGGCCGAGCCCGGCAGCGCACGCGCACGCGCCTATTTGCAGATGGCGCGGCGCGCTGCGGCGCGCCTTGCGACCTTGAACAAGGATTACAGCGCGATGTTCCCCAAAATCACCGTGGAAGCGACTTGAGCATCAAGAGCGACCGGTGGATCCGGCGCATGGCGCGCGATCAAGGGATGATCGAACCGTTCTCGCCGGAACAGGTGCGGGTATCCGACGGCCACAAGATCGTCTCCTACGGCACGTCGAGTTACGGCTATGACGTGCGCTGCGCGGATGAATTCAAGATCTTCACCAACATCAACTCGACCATCGTCGACCCGAAGAGCTTCGACGAAAAATCATTCGTCGATTTCAAGGGACCGGTCTGCATCATTCCGCCCAATTCCTTTGCGCTGGCAAGCACGGTGGAATTCTTTCGCATTCCACGCACGGTGCTGACGGTCTGTTTGGGAAAATCGACTTATGCACGCTGCGGCATCATCGTCAACGTCACTCCGCTCGAGCCGGAGTGGGAAGGACATGTGACGCTGGAATTCTCCAATACCACGCCGCTGCCGGCAAAGATCTACGCCAACGAGGGCGTCGCGCAAATGCTGTTCTTCGAGTCCGACGAGGTCTGCGAGACTTCGTATCGCGATCGCGGCGGGAAATATCAAGGTCAGCGGGGCGTCACCCTGCCGAAGACCTAGAAGCCTGTCACTGCTTCCAGCTCCTGATCCGCATCGCAAATTCGAGTTTGCCGCCGCGCGACCGCTCGGCCTGCATCGGCAAGTAGCCCAACGAGGGCGCGAACCACATGCGCAGCACCCGATCGTTGCCGGTGCGCCGGCTCGAGACGATGACGGTGTCGAACTGCCCGATCGCGGTTTTCAAGACGGCCGGACCTTCCTGCGCATAGGCGAAGTCCTTGATCTGATCCTTGTCGATGATATAGAAGACTTTGGGCAGGTTGCCGTTCTTAAGGGCCAGCATGACCTCGATCTGGATGGACATCAGGTCCTGGATCCCGGGCTTGAGCACGAGGTCCACCGGCTTTTCTTCGGAAAAGCCCCGCGCGTGACCTGCGGCCCAGTCGAAATTGAAAATGACCCGGGAAGAGCCTTGTTCGGCCAGGTATTTTTCCGGCCGGACGTGCTGGTCGATCACCTCGAACCAGCTCTGTTGCGTCACGTCGTCGGAATAGACCAGTCGAAAGATGCCGCGCGCGGAAATGGTCCATTTGTAGACGTAGTGTCCGGGCTCGGCGTCGCGCTTGAGCGCAATGTCGCTGCTGCCGACGGTGATGTTCTTCCATTCGGCCACGTAATGCGCGGAAAACGGCGCAATTCCGGCTTCCGCGGCCTCGCGCGCGCCTGCCGGCGCCGATGACGGCGCCGTGCTCGGTGCCAACGGCGGCTGCGCCGATGGCGGCTGCGCCGTCGCAAATCCCGCGCACGTCATCGCGAGCAGACAAGTGCACAAGCTTCGTGCCGGCATTCAGTGATCTCTCGAGGCTTCTACATCGGCGTACTGTATAGGGGCTGCAAGCACCGTGCCGTCGAGCCATGCCATACCGTCCGCGCAGCGCAGGCGACCCTCGCAGTACCACTGAACCGCCAATGGATAGATCCGGTGCTCCAGGATCTGAACCCGTGCCGCCAAGCTGACCGCGTCGTCGTGCGGCTGCACTTTGACGCTTGCCTGGATGACGGCCGGCCCGCCGTCGAGCTCGGCGGTCACGAAGTGCACGGTCGCGCCGGCTTGCGCTTCGTGCGCCTCGATGGCGCGCCGAAGCGTGTGCAGGCCGGGAAATTTCGGCAGCAGCGAAGGGTGTATGTTCAAGATGCGTCCCGCGTAGCGTGCGACAAAATCCGCGGACAGGATGCGCATGAAGCCGGCGAGTACGATCAGTGCGGGCGAACATTGGTCGATGGCGGCGGCCAGCTCGCGCTCGAGCGCGCCGCGATCGGAGGATTTTAACGGAGTCAAGGCGCACGCGGGAACCCCGAGATCGCGCGCCAATGTCAGTCCGGGGGCCGCGGGCGCGTCGGACAGCACCTGCACCACCTCGTAGCTCATCGCCGCCTCGCGGCTGCGCTCCACGAGCGCGCGCATGTTACTGCCGCGCCCCGAGATCAGTATGACGATCGGTACGCGTTGTCGATTGACGCTCAAGTAATGACGACACCGCGCACGCCGCTGCGCACTTCACCGATGACCAGCGCCGGCTGTCCCGCATCGCGCAGCAGCGCGATCGCCCGGTCGGCATCGCGCGCCGCGATCTGAACGGTCATGCCGATGCCGCAGTTGAACACCCGGTACATTTCCTCGTCGGCGACCCGGCCTTGCGCCTGCAGCCATTCGAACACCGGCGTGCGAGGCCAGGATCTTCGCTCGAGAACCACTTCCAGGCCATCGGGAATCACGCGCGGAATATTGTCGAGGAGCCCGCCGCCGGTGATATGCGACAGCCCGTGCACCGGCAAATCGCGCAGCAGCGCGAGCAGCGGCTTGACGTAGATGCGGGTCGGCGCCATGAGAAGGTCGATGAGGGCGGCACCGTCGACCATGGGCCGGGCGTCGGCGCCGCCGACCTGAAGTATCTTGCGAACCAAGGAAAAGCCGTTGGAATGCGGCCCCGACGAGGGAAGCCCTAGCACCACATCGCCCGCCACGGTCGCAGACCCGTCGATGATGCGATCCTTTTCGACGATGCCCACGCAGAAGCCCGCCAGATCGTAATCCTTGCCGTGGTACATGCCCGGCATTTCCGCCGTCTCCCCGCCGACGAGCGCACACCCGGCTTGCACGCAGCCGTCCACGATACCGGCGATGACGCGCGCGCCGACATCGACATCGAGTTTTCCGGTCGCGAAATAATCGAGGAAGTACAGGGGTTCGGCCCCCTGAACCACCACGTCATTGACGCACATGGCCACCAGATCGATGCCTACCGTATCGTGGCGCTGGGTATCGATGGCCAGGCGCAGCTTGGTGCCGACACCGTCAGTGCCCGATACCAGCACGGGGCGCCGATAGCGATCGAGAGGGATCTCCACCAGGGCGCCGAAGCCGCCGATGCCGCCCAACACTTCGCGGCGCATGGAACGCTTGACCGCGGGTTTGATCCGCTCGACCAGTTCATCGCCGGCGTCGATGTCGACCCCGGCCTCGCGATAGGTCACGGGCGCTCGCTCAATCATTCGGTTCCTTCATATGTGGACGTCCGACACGGCAGGTCCGCTGGCTGTGGTATTTTACATCAGGGAACTTAAGGGCTTACGTGATTACATCATGGCACAGGGTTACAGCGACAATTGGCCCCGATATTTGCGTCTTGGAGCATTTGTATGCTTGACCTGCGCCGCCCTCGGCCTGGCCGACGCCGGCCGTGCCCTCACCCGAGCCGAGCTTTACCAGGCGACCGCTCCGGTTGCCAATCAATCCGAGGCGGCGCGGCCGGCGGCCTTCGCCGCGGCGCTGCGGATCGTTCTGGTGCGCGTCACCGGGCGCCGCACCGCCGATGAGGACCCGGCGCTGGCGCCGCTCATCAACAATGCCGGCCGCTACGTCCAGCAATATCGGGAGGCGGCCGACAATCAACTGTGGGTGGCCTTCGACGGGGGCGCCATTGAACGTTGGCTGACACAAAACGGCCGGCCGCTGTGGGGTCGCGAACGCCCCTCCACCGTCGTTTGGCTCGCCGTGCAAAGCGGCCCGCAGGCCGGCACAGTGGTCACCGCGGACGATGCCTCCGAATTGAAATCGGCGCTGGACGCAGCGGCCGCGGTGCGCGGTGTGCCCCTGCGGTGGCCGACCGCCGCCGAATTGCAGCAGGATCACCTGGACTACGCCGCGCTGACCGGCGCCGCCGCAAGCACCCTCGCGGATCTCGGCCACCGCCTGGGAGGCGAGGGTACGCTGATCGGCCGTGCCACCAATGCGACGCTTGCGGCGGGGGTGCGCTGGACTTTTCTTTTCCAGGATCGCAGCAGCGAATTCTCCGGCGTCCTGGAGGGCGTCAACCGCGCCGCCGACACTTACGCCGGCATTTTCGCGGTCAGCGGCGCCCTGGGCACGGTCGATATCGAGGTCAGCGGAGTGAGCGATCTTCGGGACTATGCGCTCGTGCAGGGATACCTCGAGTCCTTGACCTTCATCGCTCATGTCGGTGTGGAGACATTGAGCGGCGATACGGTGCGCTTCCGGCTGACCACACGAGGCGGCCCGGAACCGCTGCAGCATGCTCTTGCCTTGAATGGCCGTTTGCAGCCGATCGCCGCGGGCGATAACGGAGTTCAACGCTTCCAATTGCGCCGGTAGCCCGCCGTGTCCCATAGGTTCCGCCAGATCCCGAACTTCATCAGTTCCTTGCGGATTCTGCTGGTGATACCGATCTCGTTGGCGCTCGTGCACCAACAGTTCAACACGGCATTGGGGTTGTTTGCGGTCGCGGCGGCATCCGACGCGGCCGATGGCTTTCTCGCCAAGCGCTGCGGCTGGCAATCCGCGCTCGGCGCGATCCTCGATCCGGCTGCCGACAAGCTGTTGTTGGCCACGCTATTCGTGCTGCTCGCCATGCTGGGGTTCGTGCCGCTGTGGTTGACGGCGGTGACGGTCGGGCGCGACGTCGTCATCGTGCTCGGCGCGATCGCTTACCGGATTTGCATCGGCCCGGTTGCAATGCGTCCCTCGGGCATCAGCAAACTCAATACCTTGTGTCAGGCGACGTTCATTCTGGGCGTGACCGCCAAACAGGGGCTCGCCGTGCCCCCCAACTGGGTGCTGGTGATGCTCGGCTCCCTGACCTTCGTGATCGCGGTGATCAGCGGGATCGATTACGTGTTGCGTTATGGCAGGGGAGCCTGGGAAGAGGCGGTTTCGCGCCGCGCAATCCATGCCGGCGGATCGAGACACCCATGAAGCAGCTTGCGCTCGGCGTGAGATTGCGCGCCAACGCGGTATTCGCGAGTTTTTCCCCCGGGCAGAACGCCGAACTGTTGGCCGCCTTGCACGGCTCGAATCGCGATCCGATCTGGCTGTGGGGCAATAGCGGTTGCGGGAAGACGCATTTGCTGCAGGCCGTGTGCGCGGCGGCCGGCGCCACCGCGGCGTATTTTCCCTTGGATCGTTCCGTCGCACTGCCGCCGCAGGCGCTGTCGGGTTTCGAGAACTGCAGTGTGCTGTGCGTGGACGATGTCGACGCGGTGGCGGGCGATCTGGAATGGGAGCAAGCGCTGTTCCGCCTGTTCAACGAGGCATCCGAACTGCATACGCGCGTGATCTTCGCCGCGCGCTCGGCGCCGCGCCACATCGACTGGCGGCTGCACGACTGGCGTTCACGTGCTGCGGCGTGCATCGTTTACCAGGTACGCGAACTCGACGAAGCCGGCCGCGCCGAGGCGCTGCGGCTGCGGGCCGCCCAGCGCGGACTGCAATTGCCGGCGGAGACCCTGGATTATCTTCTGAAACGCATGCCGCGCGACCTGCGCTCGCTGTTCGACATTCTCGATGAATTGGACGAAGCGTCCCTGGTGGCGCAGCGCCGCCTCACCATTCCCTTCATTCGCGACGAACTCGAGAAGCACGCAAGAACAAAACCATAGTGCAGAACCAGCCGAAGACCAGCAGCAGGCTGATGGAGGCCACCCATCGCGCGGCGGGGTTCACCAGCAGTTCGGTCAGGGAGAATACGAGGTAGGGGACGGCGAACAAAGTCGCCCAGGCGTAGGTTCGGCGCCGGCCGTGCGCGAGCCCTGGCAGTGGGGCCAGCAACGGCCCGACCGCGGACACGCACATCAGCCAGGGGTAACCCGCGGCGATCCAAGACAACAAACTCAGCGCGACCGCCGCCCAAAGGCATAGGGTCAATGTCCGCACGTGGTCTGCGGGATTCAAGCGCCTGCCGCGAGGCGGGAAGCCAAGGCGGCCACGCGGGCGCCCAAGGCCCGGGCCAGATCCCGCTCGATATCGGACAATTCGCCGTGGCCGCTGGTCGCCGCGACGTGACTTGCGCCGTAGGGCGTGCCGCCGCTGCGCGTGTCGGTGAGGCCTCGTTCGGTAAAGGGCAGACCGACCAGATACATGCCGTGATGCAGTAGCGGCAGCATCATCGACAGCAGGGTCGATTCCTGTCCGCCGTGCGGGGTCTGGGTGGAGGTAAACACGGCGGCGGGCTTGTTCACCAATGCGCCGCTCAGCCACAGCGCGCTGGTGCCGTCCAAAAAGTGCTTCAAAGGGGCCGCCATGTTTCCGAACCGCGTCGGGCTGCCGAGAATCAAGCCACGGCAGGCGGCGAGGTCATCAGGGGTAGCGTAGGGCGGGCCCTCGTTCGGCACCGGCGGCTCCAGCGGCACAACGGTGGTGGTCAACGCGGGCACGGTGCGCAATCTTGCCTGCATGCCGGGGACCGTCTCGACGCCTCGACACACCTGTCGAGCCAGTGCGGCGGTGCTTCCTTGGCGTGAATAATACAGAACTAGGATTTCATTCATCGGTAAGTCCCGTGGGAAACCGTGTCGGCGTGTCGCGGGTGCTGCGCCGGCGCAACGGATTATTTGCAGTGATGCGCAAATTGTACAGTGGCGCTCGTTTGACGGCCCTGCCGGCTGTTGTTAGTGTCCATGACCGTTATGTTGCGCCTCATTGCCGTCGTTGTCGGTGTCGTTTGCCTCCTTGGTTGCGCGAGCGGGCCTCCCGTTCAGGAAATGAGCGATGCCCGGCAGGCGATCGCGGCCGCCCGCTCGGCCGGCGCGACCGACGCCAACTCACCCGATTTGTACGCGGCGCAGGCGGCGATTGCCCGGGCCCAAAAACACTTGGAAGCGCAGGAGTACGTGCGTGCGCGCCTGGCGGCTCAACAGGCCAAGCGCCATGCCACCGAAGCGCTCGAAAGCGCGCAGCAGAGTGCCTCCGGGCACATGGGCGCTCCGGCCTCGCAGTAGCGGGATCTGCCTGAAGCGAGTGCATCGTTGCCCCAGGTGATCCGTCGATTTCACATTACCGGCAAGGTCCAGGGCGTGTACTTCCGCCACAGCACTCGCGTGGAAGCCGAGCGGCTCGCCGTTACGGGGTATGCCCGAAACTTGCCGGATGGATCGGTGGAGGTGGTGGCTCAGGGGCCGGCTGGGGCGGTCGAGCGCTTGCGCCAGTGGCTGCACCAGGGCCCGAAGATGGCGCGGGTCGAGACCGTGCTAGAACTCGAACTCGAGCGCGATACGCTGCCGCCGCCGCAGTTTGAAATCTTGTAACAGTCGCGGCGGTCATATTGCCGCGGGCCGCGCATATCCGTATCTCGCGCAGGATCAGAAGCGCCAGGCGCGCTGCCAGCGCTGCATCACCAAGGCCGGATACGAATTGCGGCCGACGCTGCCGTTGTAGCGGGCGAGCGCTCGCGACCAATTGCGGTGTTCGGCGCGCAGGTAATAGCGCAAGATCTCGCAGCCCATCCGGATATTGGGTGCGACGCGCACCAATTGATTCTGCACCCCGAGTTCACTCGGCCAAAACGGCATGACTTGCATCAGGCCGACGGCGCCGGCGGGCGAAACGGCCCATGGGTCGAAGCGGCTTTCGACTTCGATCAGAGCGAGCACCAGGTCGGGCGGAAGCTCCAGCGTGGGGTCGCGTTTGGCCTCGCAATACACGTGATCGAGAATGTTGACCCGCTCCTCGTGCGATGGCACGAAGTGCTGCAGCCGCGGCTCCATCGCCTTGTACCACACCTCGGATTCGTACTTGTCGACGAAGCAATCCCGGCTGGCGACGATCTTTTGCAGCAGCTCCTTCAGTTCCGGGTCGCGCTGTTGGTCCGCATTCGCCGCGCTCGAAAATACCAAACCCACGGCCAGGGCGCCGACGGCGGAAGTAAAATGTTGGCGCAGCCGCCAGTGCACGCTTCAGCTCCTTGGATGAGTTGATTTTGCCTTTATGTAAGCTACGGCATCCGCCGTCGGTATTTCCGTCGATTGGGTCTCGCGCCGGTGCCGATATTCGAGATTTCCGGCGCTCAAGCCGCGCTCGCCGATCACGATGCGGTGCGGAATGCCGATGAGCTCCGAATCGGCGAACTTCACTCCGGGCCGGGCGTCGCGGTCGTCGAGCAACACATCGATGCCCGCCTCGTTGAATTCCTGGTACAGCCGGTCGGCCGCTTGCCGCACGCCCTCGGATCTTTGATAGTTGAGCGGCACCAGGACCACCACAAACGGCGCCAGCGGCTCCGGCCAGATGATGCCGTTGGCATCGTGATTTTGTTCGATCGCCGCGGCCACCACCCGGGTGACACCGATGCCGTAGCAACCCATGAACATGGTGAGCGCCTTGCCTTGCTCGTCGAGCACGGTCGCCTGCATCGCCTCGCTGTAGAGTTGTCCGAGCTGGAAAATGTGGCCGACCTCGATGCCGCGCGTAATTTCGAGGCTGCCGCGACCGGTCGGACTCGGATCCCCCGTTTGAACGTTGCGGATGTCGTGCGAGCACGGCTCGGGCAGGTCGCGGCCCCAGTTCACACCGGTAAAATGCGCATCCTTCTCGTTGGCTCCGCACACGAAATCCGCCAAATGCGCGGCGGCGTGGTCGACATAGGCCGTGCCGGGAAAACCGATCGGACCGATCGAGCCGGGCTCGCTGCCGGTGAATTGGCGCACTCGCTCGGCGCTTGCCATGCGCAGCGGACTGGCGACGCCGGGCCTCTTTTGGGCTTTGACGGCGTTCAGTTCGTGGTCGCCGCGAAGCACGAACGCGACCAGGCCGCCTTCGCTTGCCTCCACCAGCAGGGTTTTCACGCACTGAGCGGGGACGACCCCCAGGAACGCGCACAGCTCGGCAATGCTGCGTACGTTCGGGGTCGGCACCTTGCCTAAGGGCTGCGCCGCCAAAGCGCGCGGCGCGGACGGCGCCACGCTCGCGGCCGTCTCGACGTTCGCCGCATAATCGTCGCCGTTCGAGAAGGCGATGGCATCCTCGCCGGAATCGGCAAGCACGTGAAATTCCTGGGACACGCTGCCGCCGATGCTGCCGGCGTCGGCCTGCACCGCGCGAAATTTCAAGCCCATGCGGGTGAAGATACGCGTGTAGGCATCGAACATGGCGCGGTACCCTTGAGCCAGGCCCGCCTCGTCGCTGTGGAAGGAATAGGCGTCCTTCATCAGGAATTCGCGCGCGCGCATCACGCCGAAGCGCGGGCGTATCTCGTCGCGGAACTTGGACTGAATCTGATAAAAATTGACCGGCAGTTGCTTGTAGCTGCGCAGCTCGCGCCGCGCGATGTCGGTAATGACCTCTTCGTGGGTGGGCCCGTAGGCGTAATCGCGATCGTGGCGATCCTTGAATCGCAGCAATTCCGGTCCGTATTTGCTCCAGCGGCCGGACTCTTTCCATAATTCGGCCGGCTGGACCGTCGGCATGCACAGTTCGAGTGCGCCCGAACGGTCCATTTCCTCGCGTACGATGCGCTCGACCTTCTTCAGGGTCCGTAAACCGAGCGGCAGCCAGGTATAGAGCCCGGCGGCCAAGCGGCGAATCATGCCGGCCCGCAACATGAGTTGATGGCTGATGACTTCAGCGTCGGCCGGCACTTCCTTGAGGGTCGAGATCGGATATTGAGATAAGCGCATGGCCGCGTATCTTACATCAGGCCCCCTGGTATTATGGCGGCACATGATCGAGCGCGAAGATCCACAAGAGCGGCGGCGAGGGGTGTATTGGCTGCCGAACCTGCTGACCACCGGAGCACTGTTCGCCGGTTTTTATGCGGTGGTGGCCGCGATCGACCTGAAATTCGAACACGCCGGCATCGCGGTGTTCGTGGCCATGATATTCGACGGCCTGGACGGCCGGGTTGCGCGCTGGACCCACACCGAAAGCGCATTCGGCAAGGAGTACGACAGCCTCTCGGACATGGTGTCATTCGGGGTGGCGCCGGCCATCGTCACCTACCAATGGGGCGTGGCGCGCATCGCAGAGTACGGCCCACTGTGGCGCAGGCTCGGATGGCTGGTGTGTTTTTTCTATGCCGCAGCCGCGGCGCTGCGACTGGCGCGCTTCAACTCGCGTTCCGCGACCCAGGACAAACATTACTTCGAGGGATTGCCGAGCCCGTCGGCCGCCGCCATCGTCGCCGCATTGGTGTGGCTGGCGAGCGATCGGGTCAACATCGGGCTGCCGGGGCTCATTCTGGCGTTCGTCGTCACCGCGTGCGCCGGGGCGCTGATGATCAGCCGTTTCGCATTCAACAGCTTCAAACAGGTCGATGCCGGAGCCCGCGTGCGCTTCACGAAAATCGTGTTCGTGCCGCTCGCCTTCGCATTCATCTTTTTATACCCGGCGATCACGCTGCTGCTGATATTCGGCAGCTATGCCGCCTCCGCCCCGGCCGTGTGGGCATATCGCAAGCTGCGCAGGCGCAGGGTCCCGCCGCGCGCATGAACAGCGCTCAGCGCAAGGATTACCTCGCGGCCTTGGGGCTCGAGTCGTGGACGCTGCGGCGTGCCGTGGCGCCGCCGGCGCTGTGCGATTGGGAGCAGCTGCGCGCTCGAGTTGCCGCCTGCACGCGCTGTGCATTGAGCCAGACGCGCACCCAAACCGTGTTCGGCACGGGAAGCCGCCAGGCGCAATGGCTCATCGTGGGCGAAGCGCCCGGCGCGGACGAGGACCGCCTGGGCGAACCCTTCGTGGGCCGCGCCGGTCAATTGCTCAACTCCATGTTGCGGGCAATAGGATTGGCGCGGGAGCAGGTGTACATCGCCAACGTTCTGAAGTGCCGGCCGCCCGGCAACCGGGATCCGGCGGCGAGCGAATGCGCGGCATGTCTGCCCTATCTCGAGCGGCAGATCGAGCTGCTCAATCCGCGGATCATGCTGGCGGTGGGCCGGATCGCCGCTCAGAATCTGCTGCACGTCGACGCGCCGTTGGCGCGGCTGCGCCAGCAGGAGCACCGCTTCGGCAAATCGCGCGTGCCGCTGGTGGTGACGTATCACCCGGCCTATTTGCTGCGTACGCCGTCGGACAAGCGCAAAGCCTGGGAGGATCTGAAATTGGCGCGCGAGGTATGTGCCCGTGTCGAGCGTTGAGCGCGAGCGCGAATTCGCGGCGGTCGAAATCCGGCCGATGTACGAACTGGACATTCCGGCGGTCGGGGCGACCGAGCGCGCCGCCTACCAGTTTCCTTGGAGCGAAGGGATTTTTCGCGACTGTCTGCGCGTGGGCTACGTGTGCCGCGTGGTCGATGTGGGAGGCGACATGGCCGGTTACGGCATCATGTCGGTAGGCGCCGGCGAGGCGCACGTGCTCAATGTCTGCATCCGCGACGAGTACCGCTGCCGCGGCCTCGCGCGCAAGATGCTGCTGTCTCTTTTCGATCGTGCGCGCAACGCCGACATGTACGAGGTCTTTCTCGAGGTCCGGCCGTCGAATACCGCCGCGGCACGGCTGTACCAATCCCTTGGCTTCGAGCAGGTCGGCATACGCCGCGGGTATTACCAGGCGACCGTCGGTCGCGAGGACGCCGCGGTGCTGCGCAGAACACTGAAGCCCGACGCCAAGCCGACCGCCCTGAAATGAGCGCCGCCATCCCCGATCTCTGGCGCGAGATTGCGCGCCGGCGGAACTTGCGTGGTTTTGGCATCTCCCAATCATGCCAACTTTCCACGCCTTCACAACGGCTACCAAACCACTTGAAATCAAGCTCCAGGTCCCGATGAAAGCTGCCGAATCACCCACACGAAATCACGAAGACCCCCATAAAGCTACCCATCTGCGATAGCCCGGCTGCCTCGATACCGTGGCAGCATGGTGAGGCGAGGCTGGAATTTTGACCCCTTGGGTCATTGCCATGTCCCGGCGCGCACTCCATTGATGTCAGGCCGCGATTCCTTTCCGGTTCAATTGCGGCCCAAGAATTCCACCGCTACGCAGCAGCGGCGCGAGCTCTGCAGGCGTCAGCGGCTTCGCAAAGTAGAAGCCTTGCGCTTCGCGGCACCCCCAAGCCGTTAGCAGCTCAACCTGTCTCTCGGTTTCGACGCCTTCGGCGATGACCGCGATGCCCATTTCGCGGGCGAGTCCGATAGTCGCTTTGACGACAGCCGCGTTTCCCAACATCGTGTCGAGATGCCGTATGAAACTTTGGTCAATCTTGATCCGATCGGCGGGGAACCGGCGCAGATAGTCGAGGGAGGAAAACCCGGTACCGAAATCGTCTATGGCAAGTCTGATGCCACGCGCGCGAAGCCGTGCGAGAACATCATGATGGTCGCCATATGCGGCCATGAGGACGGTCTCGGTCAGCTCGATTTCGAGCCTCGCGGCTGGGAATCCCGTGGTCGCAAGCGTCGTCGCGATAACTTGTTCCACCTGGCTCGGCGTGTTGAACTCCGACGCCGATAGGTTCACAGCGATCCCGGCGGGCAAGATGCCGGCGTCGAGCCACGTTTTGCCCTGTCGGCAGGCTTCCTGCAATACCCAATGACTCAGCGCGACGATAAGGCCGCTGTTCTCCGCTTCACGTATGAATCCGCCGGGACCGAGAATGCCGCGCCGCGGGTGGCGCCAGCGGACCAGCGCCTCCAAGCCGACTAAACGTCCGGTCGCCATCTCGATCTGAGGCTGGTATACGAGAAAGAGCTGCCGGGAGCCGATCGCTTCGCGGAGCTCCGCTAACAGGGTAACGCGCGCCCGGATTTCCATATCCATCGAGTCGGTGAAGAACCTGTACGCGCCGCGCCCGTCCGCCTTCGCCCGATACAGTGCCACGTCCGCATGGGACAGCAACGTCTCCGCGTCCAGCACCTCGGAACCATACACAGCGATGCCGATACTGGTGCCAATGCGGATGTCGTTCCCTTGAATCGAAAACGGATCGCCAAGTGTTTTGATTAGTTTGTCGCCGAGAGCTGCCGCGTCAGTCGTTTCACGAATGTCCGCGCTCATCACCGCAAATTCATCACCGCCGAACCGGGCAACCGTATCCGTCTCTCGAACAGCAGACCGGACGCGCCCGGCGACCGCGCGAAGCAGCTCGTCCCCCACCGCGTGGCCCAGCGTGTCATTCACGTCCTTGAATTGGTCAAGGTCGAGGTACAGCACCGCAAATCCGGGACCGTCGCGGCGGTGCCGAGTGCTGGCCTGCATCACCGCCTCGACAAATACGCCCCGATTGGCCAGTCCGGTCAGTCCGTCGAGCCGCGCGGTCTCGATCAGGCCGGCTTTGAATATAGCGAGCGACTTGGCCATTGCGCCGAGCTCATCTTTGCGTTCGACCCCGGGAATTGTGACCGTAAGGTCGTGGGCGGCAAGCCGATTCATGGCGGCCGTCATGACTTTCACTGGCATCGAGACACAACGAACGAGGACCGCGCCGAGGATCCCGCACATTGCGGCGGCAACGACCAAAGCCCCTATCACGAGTTCGCGCGTCAGCCGATACATCTCTTGGCCTTTACTGACGGCATCAACTTCCGATCGCACGTTGAAGTTGATGGCGCTCGTCAATGCTGCGACGGATGCTGCGTAGAATTTCGTGTCCTCGCCGAAATATTCCGCCTGCAGATCTCCCTCGCCGTTTGCGGCCACTCTGCGGACAAGACGGACGCTCGTCATTCGATATTGGGCCCAGGCCTGGTCGAAATCGCGCATGAAGCGCTCCGCATCTGACCCCTTGGCGATCAATGGTTCATATTTTGCACGCGCTTTCTTGAGCGCGTCAGCAGCGTCGTTCACTTGCACCGCATAGGACGCGACATCCCGACCTCCCTGACCGATCGCAACCCTCGCTTCAGCGAGTCGATACAGCCTGATGGTGGAACGTAGCTGGCCAAGGGCCTGACTGCGGGGCAGCCAGTAATCGCGCGCCGCGATCCTGAGATCGTCAATCATGTTAAGGCGATCGATCGACAGCCCGCCGAGGGTAAACACGATCAGAAGGATGACGCCGAAGGCGGCGATGATCTTCGTGGAAATCGAGGATGTCAGCGTGAACACGTTCGAGATTGCTTGATCACAGCAGGAACTTCAATGCTGGTGATGGTGTGAATGAGGGTTAAGTCGGGTCGCGGGGTCCGTCGTCGGCCGGCGACGCAAAGGCGGCCGGCGGCTTGTCTAAATCCAGGCGCGCATGGAACGCTTCGTCTCGGGCTGCGACGGATACATTCAACTCGGCGCTCGCACGGCGCGCCGCCGCACGCCCATGAACCGGCGCCGACTAGGAATGCCGCCTTAGGACGGCGTTTTCGTCTGTCGTGCCGTTCCGCAAACTCAATCCGCGACATTAGGCAGCCTGCTCGCGAGGCTGCCTTTCTTGGCGAGGAGTTACTCCATCAGATGGTTCGGTCTCAGTCACGCTTCCTGCGCTGCGCTCCAGCAATTGGGCGAATTCCCCGGCAACCACCGGCGGACTGAAATAGTAGCCTTGCGCAAAGGGGCAGCTATGCTCCCGAAGAAATTCGAGCTGTGCTCGTGTTTCCACACCTTCCGCCACGACCCGCATATGCAGACTTTTCCCCATGCTAATCACAGCGCTGACGATACTGGCATCGTCAGCATCTGTAGCGAGATCGCGCACGAACGACTGATCGATCTTTAAGGTGTCGATCGGAAAGCGCTTCACATAGCTCAAGCTCGAATAACCGGTACCGAAGTCATCGAGCGCGAGGTGCACGCCTATGTCTTTGAGGTCGTTAAGCACGTCCGCAGTGCACTTCGAATCCTGCATCAGGAAGGTTTCGGTGAGCTCGAGTTCCAGATAGCGCGGCTCAAGCCCCGTCTCGGTCAGGATAGCGCGCACTCCGGCGACGAAATCTTTGGCGCGCAATTCCACCGCGGAGGTGTTGATCGCGATGCGCAGCGGCGGCAGCCCTGCGTCCTGCCAGGCTCGGGCTTGGCGGCAGGCTTCGCGCAGCACCCACCGGCCCATGGGCACTATGAAACCACACTCTTCCGCGACGGGTATGAACTGGTTCGGAGGCACGAGGCCGCGCTGCGGATGGCGCCAGCGGATGAGCGCCTCGAGCCCGATAATCGAACCGGTCTCCAAATTTATTTTGGGCTGATAATGCAACACAAATTCCTGGCGCTCTAAAGCATGGCGCAAATCGTTTTCGAGGGACTGTCGCTCGACCGCGCGAGAATTCATGTCCGGCTTGAAGAATTGATAGTTGTTGCGCCCCGCGTCCTTGGCGTGGTACATCGCAAAATCCGCGTTTTTCATCAACGTCTCCACTTCCGTGCCGTCGTCGGGGTAGGTAACGATACCGATGCTCGCAGTTAGGTGCAGTACGTGCTGGTCGATGCGATGAGGCGTCGCGAGAGTCAACAGAATCTTCTCAGCAATGATGGCGGCATCCTGTGCGAGCATCATCTCCGACAGCAGGACCACGAATTCATCGCCTCCCTGGCGGCTGACCGTGTCTGAGCTGCGAACGCAGCCTACTAGGCGTTGCGCGACCGACTGCAGCAAACGGTCGCCGATCGCATGGCCTAGGGAGTCGTTGATGTGTTTGAAACGGTCTACGTCCAAAAATAGCACCGCCAGTTTTTGCCGGTGACGATATGCGACCGCCGTCGCCTGGGTCAGTCGGTCCTTCAACAGTATTCTGTTGGGCAAATCGGTAAGACTGTCGTGCTGGGCGAGATAAGACATTCTCGCCGTCAGCGCCCGTGCCGTGCTCACGTCGCGAAACACCATGACAGCGCCCGTGACCTGCCCGCGGCGGTCATGGATCGGTGCGGCGGAATCCTCGATCGCAGCTTCAACGCCGTCGCGCCGAATCAAGACGCAGTTCGGGGCAAGACCTACGGTCTTGTTTTGCCAAATCGGGAGCAGCATCGGATCCTGGACGGCTTCACGGCTCGTGGCATTGATGACTCGGAACACTTCTGCGAGCGGCCGACCTGCTGCCTCCTTCCGCGACCAACCCGTCAGGCCTTCAGCGACTACATTGAGATAGGTCACCTGGCCCCAAACGTCGGTGCTGATGACCGCATCCCCGATGGAGTCGAGCGTCACTTGGGCGCGTTCCTTTTCGTCGAATAATGCCTCGGCGATCGCCGCCCGCTCAATCATGCTATGTAAGGCCTTCGGCAGTAGGTAACTGTCGAGGCGTGTCTTCAGGAGATAGTCCTGCGCGCCACGCTGGACTGCCGATTTGGCAGTATCCTCATCCTGCGAAGCTGTGAGGACGAGGATCGGTATTTGCGGCGCGGCGTGAAAGATCCTATCGAACGTTTCGATCCCGTGACTGTCGGGCAGAAAGAGGTCGACCAAAATTGCCGCTATTCGGTCCCCTCTTTGGTTCGCTTCTCGTGCCAATCGTTCCAAGCCCTCGGTGCAGCCTCTAAGCCATTCGACTTTGAACAACCCATCGATTGAGTTACTCAGTGTCTCGCGCACGGCCGCGGCATCCGAGGGATCTTCCTGGATCAGCAGGATTATTTGTTGAGACATAATGTCATCCTGCGCATCAATACCTCGGGGATTGTAGTCAGCGCGGTTAGCGCACGCGGCACAGTGCGGTAGTGAACATAACGAAGGTACCAATTCGTCAAATTGAGACCTAGTTCACACTCTGGGCGTCGGCCGCCATCACGATCAAAAGGCGCGCTCGATCACGGCTTGTTTATTGGTGGCGCGGTGATCGCATGCGCCGGAGTCATACAGTAACCGTATACCGTGTGCTGGACGGGCGCCGTCGCGGCGCGCGTTTTAGACTCCGCGCATGCCGGCCCCTTGACGTTCGAAATGCGATTATCTCAAGACAGCTGCGATGCGTCAGATCACTTCGCCCCTGCACAGGTCCGCGGCTGCAGCGCCCATTGGCGCGTGCGGCCGGCGTCGTTGCGTCCTTAGCTGATCGTCGTGCTTGCCTCAGCCGACAAGCGGCTCTCGACTCCGTTGGTCGTCCTCGCGGTCATGGCAAAGTAGTACGTACCGGCGGGGAGGCTCTCAATAACGTAAAGAGTCAGTCCCGGATTTGTGAGCGTGATGGTTGAGGTGTAGGTCTTCGAGGCGGTACCGTAATGGATGACGTAGCCGCCCAAATTCATAAGGACGGAACCGTCGGTGTTCTCGGTTGGGGGAATCCAGGAGACGCTGACATTGCCGCTGCTGCTAGCGGGAACGACGGGAACGACGGGAGCGGCGAGGACCGTTATCGTAAACGGTGCCAGGTACACCATGGTCGTGGCGTTACTTACCCGCAGGACGATGGCCTTGTCGACACCCACATCGGCGCTTGTTGGCGTCCCCGCGATGCGACCCGTCGCTGAGTCGAACGTCGTCCACGTGGGCGCACCCGATATCGCAAAAGTCAGGACATCATTGCCCGCATCCGTCGCGCTCGGCTGAAAGCGGTAGTTCTGTCCTACCGTGACACTTGTCGCAGCCGCACCGGAGATCTGGAGCGCTGAATTGCTGTGGAGATTAGTTGTTGCCGCCGACGTGGGGCTGGCAGGTACTCCGGCGGGCGCAGATTGGCTCGTGGGCGTCGACGCCGTGGAACCGACGCCACTACATCCAGCGAGAATACATGCGATCGAAAGCACACCGTAGAGCCGAGCATCGCGCAAGCGTATAAGGTTGTTCATTCCATCCTCCGAGCAGTCGTGAGCCATTGCGCGCGAGTGCCAGACGGAAGGGGCCGCCATGAAGGAAGCGACGTCCGCGGCGCACGAGGCGCGCGGAAACCGATGTTCAGGGGAAGGAAAGTCAGCTAATTGCAGTGAAGCGACAGGCGCGTACGCCCGTCGTTTCTTACGAGATCACAGGGTGACCCCGGCAACCCCGCTGTCTTAGGCCAAGGCCCTTAGACCGGAAGCTTTGCGTCCCCACCTTTCGATGGGTTTGCGATTCAAGCTGGTAGTATTGGGCCAAAAAGAACTGGGCACAATGTCTCCGCAGCACGACAGCCAACACGAGCTTGCGAGCAGCGGCCTTGCGGTGGCGCAGATCAAATCAAAGACCTTTGATCGCAAGAGGTTGATTCCTAGTGTATATATCGGTCAAATGGTGCATTCGCAGCCATTTCCCCGATGAAAAAGCTGGCTTGCGGCCGACGTGAGTGAAAACCTTGCGAATTAAGCAATCTAATCAACGACAAGCGCTGCGTCGCTGAAAACAGATGCGACGCGTAAGCGTGCAGTTTTCAATGATTCAAAATTTTGCTATCAAGTGTGGCATTGATGCGCGTGTTGACATATCCCCGCGTCTGATTATCGGAACTGCGACCTTCGTCACATGAAGTAATGAGGCCAAAGTCCTGACGTTCCGAAGAGAGTCGCCGATACTTCGTTACCGCTACCAGCTCCAATTTAATGTGACGCAATCGGCAACGCGCACCGAGCGTCATAGCGTCGG
>DAINPA010000039.1:4299-19455 GCA_036743675.1 Steroidobacteraceae bacterium | reverse complement strand
GGATCTTGTTCTGTTCCTGCATGCTGCCGGAGCAATCCAGCACCAGCACCAGCGGCGCGCGCTCGTCGCTGTTGTCAATAAGGGCGACGTCCGGAATGACAGTATTCATGCTTTTCCCCGATCCCTTGAACCTGAAAAGTGGGCACAAAACCAGCTTCGCCAACGAACCACCGGCTCGAAGGCTCTGGTTCAGCATACTCCGGAATGTCGCAAAACGCACCGGCCCTGAAGCCACGCGGCAGGCCACGGCACCCCGAGATCCCGAGCCCGCGCTCCCGCGACCGCGGTATCCGCAGCTCGCACGCTCTCGGTTGAAGCAAGAGCAACGTAAAGACACCAGGCGGCAATCACCAGGCAAAACAATCGGCCGTGTTGACGCAAATTAAGCTCCCTCCAGGAATCCCCTACAAGCAATACTTATAGGTCCGTGAGTCTCGCGAGACTCCGTCGCCAATACTCGGATGGTAAACTGATGCGATGTCAGCCAGTCGAATTCCTGCAGCGCGAGTCCTATTGTGCTTTTTCTGCGCGGCCGCTGCGGGGCTTGGCGCGCAACCGGCGGCGCCGGAGGAGAAACGGCTCTATATTTATAACTGGACCGATTTCATCGGCCCCCGCACCATCGAGCAATTCGAGAAGCTCACCGGCATCAAGGTGGTCTACGACGTCTACGACGCCGAGGAGACCATGGAGGCGCGCCTGCTGGCGGGCAGCTCGGGTTATGATCTGGTGAGCGCTTCGACCGATTTCTTCAGCCGCGAGATCAAGGCGGGCGTGTACCAGCCTCTGGACAAATCCAAGCTGCCGAATTGGAAGAATCTCGATCCGCGCATCCTCGCCATTCAAGCGGCATACGATCCGGGAAATGCGCATGCGGTGCCGTATCTGCATTCCATCAACGGCTTCGCGTATAACGTCGACATGGTCAGGGCGCGGATGCCGAATGCGCCGGTCGACAGCCTCGACATGTTGTTCAAGCCGGAGGTCGTCGCGAAGTTCGCCGATTGCGGCGTGACTTTCTTGGATTCCGCGGAGGACACGATTCAGCTGGCCTTGCAATACCTTGGATTGGATCCGAATACCACGAAGCGCGAGGACTTCAAGGCGGCGGAGGACCTGCTGCTCAAGGTGAGACCCTACATCCGCTCATTCGACTCTTCCGAATACCTGAACACGCTCGCGAATCAGGAAGTGTGTGTCGCGATGTCATGGTCGAGCGACTACGCCCAGTCGCGGGCCCGCGCCAGGGCGGTGGGGGTCAACGTCAATCTCGCTTTCACGGTACCGAAGGAGGGCGCGAACGAAACCTTTTCGGCGCTGCTCATCGCCGAAGGGGCGCCGCATCCCGAGGCGGCGTATCAATTCATCAATTTCATTCTGCGCCCCGACATCATCGCCGAGATCACCAACGCGATTTACTACGGCAACGATAATCTCGCATCCCGGCCGCTGGTCGACCCACGGATTCTCGCTGATCCGACGCTGTATCCGACTCCGGAGATCGAAGCGCGGCTGTACAAATCGGCCGAAGTGAGCGCCGCGACCGAGCGCATTCGCACGCGCACCTGGACGCGGATCAAAACCGCCAAATGATCGAGCCCATGATCGAACGAGGAGTTCACGTGACCGGCACCGATAGATCGCACCTGAACCGCGTCGTCGGTTTCACGCGGATGCGGCCGGCACATGATCCCCGCTACGTCACCGCTGTCTGAGCCGGCAGGAGCGCGATCAGCGCTCCGCCATTTGCGCATCGCGCAGCCGATCACTTTCGGCGCGGCGCATCAGGTACCCGGCGATCAAGACACAGACGCCCACGAGGCAGATGATCAGGCTCGCGAGCGCGTTGACATCGGGGCTCACGCCCAATTTCACCTTGGAAAAAATCACCATCGGCAGCGTGCTCGCGCCGGGGCCGGACACGAAGCTCGAGATGACCAAATCATCCAGCGACAGCGTGAAGCTTAGCAACCAACTCGATGCCAGCGCCGGCGTGATCGCGGGCAACGTGGTGTCGAGGAAGGCGCGCACCGGCCCCGACCCCAGATCCATGGCCGCTTCTTCCAGGGATCGATCGGCTGTCTGCAGGCGCGATTGGACCGTGATGGTGACGTAGGCGGTGCAGAAGGCAATATGCGCGATCACGATGGTAGTGAAGCCGCGGTGCGGCCACGCCAGCATCTGCAGCATGGATACGAACAACAGCAACTGCGTAATACCGGTGATGATTTCCGGCATCACCAGCGGCGCGTTCACCATGCCGGTGAGCAGAAGCCTGCCGCGGAACAGCGGGAACCGCACCAGGGCAATGGCTGCCAAGGTGCCCAGAATCACCGAACCGGTGGAGACCGCGACAGCGATGCGCAGCGACAGCCACGTCGCGTCGAGAATTTGCTGGTTGTGCAGCAGCTGCGTGTACCAGCTGATGGAGAAGCCGCCCCATACGCTCACCAGTGCGGATGCGTTGAACGAGTATCCGATCAATACCAAAATCGGAATGTAGAGAACCGCGATGCCGATGGCGAGCACCGAGATCAGGAACGGGGAAATGCGATCCTGCATGCCCTACGCCTCGAGTTGCTTGGTACTGTAGTGCTGATACAAGGCCATGGGCCCGACCAGCAGCACCAGAAAGGCGATGGCGACCGCGGATGCCACGGGCCAATCGCGGTTGCCGAAGAACTCGTCCCACAGCACCCGGCCGATCATGAGATTGTCGGGGCCGCCCAATAAGGTCGGAATCACGAATTCGCCGATGGCTGGGATGAAAACCAACATCGAACCGGCGATGATGCCGGGCATCGACAAGGGCAGGGTGACATCGATGAAAACCCGCCACGGCTGGCTTCCCAAGTCCGCCGCCGCCTCACGCAGCGTATAGTCGAGCTTCTCGAGCGTGGCGAACAGCGGCAACACCATGAACGGCAAATACGAATAAATGATGCCGAGGTAGACCGCGAAGGTGGTGTGCATGATCTTGAGCGGTTGATGGATGATGCCGAGCCACAGCAGCGCCGAATTGAGCAAGCCGGTTTCCCGTATGATTCCCTCGAGCGCGTATACCCGCAGCAGAAACGAGGTCCAAAAAGGCAGAATGATCACGAGCAGCAGTACGCTCTGGGTGCTCTTCGAGGTTCGCGCGATGGCATACGCCATCGGATAGCCGAGGAGCAGACATATCACGGTGGAGAAAAAAGCCGTTTTCAGCGAATAGACGTACGAGAGTCCGTAGACCTCGTCGGTGAAAAGGTATTGGAAATTACCGAGATTCAGCGACAAATGGATGTGCCAGTCGGGACTGACGGATAGAATATCGGTGAACGGAGGCACGCGTACCGCGGTCTCCGAAAAACTGATCATCAAGGCGAATCCGAACGGAATGAGAAAGAAAACCAGCAGGTACAGCATCGGCGGCAAGATGATGAGCCACTTGCCGTGGCGCTTCAGCCACTCGCCGCGGCCGTTCCCACGGCCGCTGCCGTCCATGTCGCGGCCGTCGATTTTCGGGGCTGCCGGGTCACTCATGCGTGGGTTGCCTTAAGGTGGCTTCGCGCAAGAAAACCCGTGCCGCCGCGCCAAAGCCCGCGCGCGCGCGCAGCTCCCGCAGCCGCCAGCGCCAGCGGCTGATCGATGCCTGCATCTCTGCACTGCATATATATGGGCCGTCGAATACGACGGTGGAAAAAGTGGTGGCGATCGCGAAAATGTCCCCTGGCATTGTCAGATTCTACTTCGACTCCAAAGCGGCGATGCTGGTCGCCTCCTTGCAGTTCCTCGCCGCGGAGTTCGAGGAACAGCTCCTGGTGCCGGTCGCCCATCTCCGATCGAGACCGGTTGCGGCGCTCGAGAGGTTGGTGGATCTTTATCTCGACCCGGACATCGCCAGCCCCCGCAAAGTCTCCGTGTGGTATGCATTTTGGGGCGAAGCCAGCTCGCGGCAGGAATACTACGACATTTGCGGTAACAAGGACGAGAGCTTTGCGGTCCTGGTGCGCGATCTCATCGGGCGGCTGATCGAGGAGACCAATCAACCGCACCTGGATCCGGACGGGATTGCTCTCGGGCTGATCGGTGCGCTGGAAATATTGTGGCAGGATTTCGCGTTCCAATCCGAGGAGAACATCGATCGGCAGGCGGCCAAAGAGCGCTGCATGGGGTATCTGCGCTCGGTTTTTCCGGGGCAATTTTCCCAGCCACCGCTGCCGGTCGGAGAGCGGAGCAATCCGCCGGCGGCGCTTCAGCAGATCGCCGACTGGGTGTACGGCAACCGGTTCGTGTTTGCGCTGGAGCGTGAGCGCATTTATCGCGGCGCCTGGCAAGTTGCGGGACACGAATCGCAGATTCCCCGGCCGGGAGATTATCTGGCGGTGGACAGCGCGGCGGAGCGGGTCTTGCTGGTGCGCGATTCCTCCGGGACGGTGCATGCGCTTCGCAACAGCTGTCCGCATTCGCCGCACGCACTGGTTGCGAGCGGGGACGGTCGATTCGACGGGGTCATCGCGTGCAGGATTCATGACCTTGCGTTCCACTGGGACGGTCGGCACGACGCCGGCGGCGAGGGCGATGATTTGAGTGCGCTCGATATGCGAATCGTTGGCGGTTTATTGATCGTGAGGTCGAGCGAACCGGCGGGAGCGGCCGAGGTCGAGCCGGGCGCCTGGTTCGACGGCAAGCCGCCGCACGGCTTGATGCCGCTGGGGCCGGCTCAGGAAACTGCAGTTGCCGCCGACTGGAAAGTGATCGTCGAACAGTGGCTTGAGTCCGCCGCGCCTCTGGGGGCGCCGAACCCGGCGGCGGCGGCGGTCGCCTGGACGGTCCGGCAGACCGAGAGCGCAAGCGGCTGGAGTTCGCAGCGATATCGGCGGTTGACTGGCTCCTCCGGAGACGGCGTGTGGCACGAACGATTCATCGCGCCCAACCAATTGCTGCAGTGGCGCCCCGACGGTGTGTCGGTTATGCAGGTGATACCCACCGGACCCGGTCGTTGCCGCGTGCGCAGGCTCGACTATAGTCGCGGCGCGCACCGGCGCATTGCACGCGCCATCGGTTACCTGGCTGCACGGCTGCGTCCCTGGACGCGGCGTGCGACGCTGGCGGCTGCGCAGTCGGCACAAACGGGGATGATGGATTTTGGCTATTGCACGCGCTCGAGGGCGGCAATTCCGGCGGCGGTGTCCTGGTTTCGCCGCCAGCTCGTTGCGCAGATTCCCGCCCTCGCGCTCGACCGCCCGCCCATCGAATCTGGAAGTTATACTGCGGCCCCATCGGACACCCATTCGGCACGATCCCACATTTGGAGAAAGACGCATGACTTTGGCTTCCTTGAGCACCAGTGATTGGCACGCGCGGGCCGCGAGCTTGCGCTACGAGACGCGGCATTTCATTGACGGCAAGTTCGTCGATTCGGCGAAGAAAGGCCGCTTCACCGTGGTCAATCCGGCGACCGGCTCTCCCCTGTGTGAAGTGAGCGCGGGCACCTCGGAGGACATCGATCTCGCCGTGGCGGCTGCCAAGCGGACATTCCAGTCGAGGGTGTGGAGCCGCATGGTGCCGCGGGACCGCATGGCGGTAATGGCGGCCTTCGCCCGGCTCATCGAGGAGAACACGGAGCGCTTCGCCCTGCTCGATACCCTGTGCATGGGAAAGCCGATCACCGACATGGTGACCATCGACGTGCCGGCGGCGGCGAGGAATTTCACCTACTTTGGCGAACTCATCGACAAGATCGACGGCATAGTGACGGCCACCGCAGCGGACGCCTTTCACTACATTCTGCGTGAGCCCTTGGGCGTCGTGGGTTCGATCGTGCCTTGGAACTATCCGTTGCTGATGGCCGCCTGGAAGGTTGCTCCGGCGCTGGCCGCGGGCAATTCGGTGGTGTTGAAGCCGGCGGAACAGTCGCCGTTGTCGGGCTTGCTGATGGCCCAACTGTTCATCGAGGCGGGCGGCCCGCGCGGCGTGTTCAACGTGGTGAACGGGCTCGGTGAAACGGCCGGAGCCGCCCTCGCGCTGCACATGGATGTCGCCAAGATCGGATTCACCGGTTCGACCGAGATCGGCAAGCAAATGCTGATCTATGCCGGTCAATCCAACATGAAGCGCGTGAGCCTGGAATGCGGCGGCAAGACTCCGCAGATTTTTCTCAGCGATTTGCCCGATCTGGACACGGCTGTGACGTACGCGATCAACGGCATCTACGGCAACATGGGCGAGGTGTGCAACGCGGGATCGAGACTCTTGATCGATCGCCCCATCGCCAAGGAATTCATTGCCCGATTCATCGAAAAGGGCAAGTCCGCCTACCGTGCCGGCGATCCGCTCGATCCCAAGACCAACCTTGGGCCGCTGGTCACCGCATCGCACCGCTCGCGGGTGATGAATTACATCACCCGCGGGAAGAGCGAGGGTGCGCGGCTGGAGTTTGGGGGCAATACCCCTGATTTGCCGGGCGCCTACGTCAATCCCACGCTGTTTTCCGGTGTGAACAATCGCATGACCATCGCGCAGGAAGAAATTTTCGGGCCGGTCGCGGCCGCCATCGAGGTCGACGGCATTGCCGAGGCGCTCAAGGTCGCCAACGACTCGATCTATGGTCTGGCGGCCTCGGTATGGACCCGCGATTTGACGGTCGCGCACAAGACCGTGCGGGATCTGGAGGCGGGCGTCATCTGGGTGAATTGCTTCGATCATGGCGACATGACCCAGCCGTTCGGCGGCTACAAGCAATCGGGCCAGGGGCGCGACAAATGCGTGGAAAGCCTGATCTCCTACACCCAAACGAAGTCCGCCTGGATCAATCTCGGCTAAGCGACACTCCGGCTGGGTTTTATTCCGGTTAGGCGAATTGCCGCGGCGCGCTGGCGAGGCGAAATTCGGGGATGCGTTCGCGCAGCAGGTTGTGGAATTCGTGCATGTAGACCTCGAGGCGCGATAGCGGGCCGGGCTTGTAACCACCGGATGCAAGTCCCCGCTGTACGCGTTGGCACAGCCATTTGTCCTCGTTGTTGACCTGCGTATTGATGCGATTGCTCAAGTAGCGCACCGCGCGAAGCTCCCGGCTCTCGTTCGGCAGGCCGAACACGGCGCCGCGAACCAGGCATTTTCCGGGCCCTCCGGGCAGCAACTGAAAGAAATCCATCTGATCCGGAAACACGTCGATCCCCAAGTTCGGCAATGCGCTGTAAAAGCGCCAGCTGCGACGCAGGGTTTCGGGCAGATGCGTGACCGCTGCGGCAATCAATTTTTGATATAGACGTTCCGACCAACGGGAGGAGGGCTGATCGCGCATCCAACTCACGCCGCGCGCGACCCCGGGCACTGAGGCAACGTCGTCGTAATCCGGCGTGAACATGCGGTACAGGCCCGGGTGTCCAATCGGCACGTGATAAGACTCGAGGTAGTTGTCCATCGCGATCTTCCAATCGACGTCCCATACTTCCGTGGTAATCGGCGTCAGCGGAACCATGTCCTCGAATCGATAGGGCGCCAGTTCCTGAGCGAGCGCGCCCCAGATGCTCGATACCGGGGGCGGGTCGCCGGCGAGACACACGAAAACGAACCCGAGGGCCGTGTCTACCCGCACCGAACGCAAACCATGAGCCGCACGGTCGAGACCCGGGAAGGTCTCACGCATCGGCACACCGACCAAGCCGCCGTCATGGCGGTAGCTCCAGCCATGATAGGGGCAGGTGATGGTGGCCGGGCAAGTACCCGATCCATCAAGCAAGCGGGCGCCGCGGTGCCGGCACACATTGTGAAACGCTCGGATGGAGCCATCCCGATCCCTGAGCACGAGGATGCTTTCGGGGCCCAGATCGAATGTCTGATAGTCCCCCGCGCGCGGAATGGAGTTCACGTGACAGACGATCTGCCAGCTCGGCATCAGCACCCGTTCGATCTCGAGCCGGGTGAGCTCCGGGTGGCTGTAGACCCAGGCCGGCAGAGCGTGCGGCTGGCCCACGAAGGCATCGCGGTCGAGTTGAATCGCGGGCAGGCTGTTCATGGCGTTCTCTCCGACCGGTTATATAAGCATTTAATTTACGATGCGACCACATGGGTTGGCAAGCGGCGCTGCAACAACCGGCTCAAATGCGCGCTTCGATGCTGATTTAGGCTGAAAAACTTAATTGCGGGTAAGTACCCACGGCTGTCTCAGGCGACCGCCGATGCATTAACTTATATCGTCATATAAACTGGTGCTCGGATAAACTATATCGACTCGCAAAAAAATCCCAGGGGGAACCTCATGGCCAGTAAAGTGGATGCCACGTTGCAGGCGAGCGGCGCCACGCACAAAGTGCCTGCTTGAGCGACAAGGTTAAACGCGGCCCGCAGGGTCTCGATGCGATCATCGTCGGAGCCGGGCACAACGGCTTGGTGGCAGCCTGCTATTTGGCGCGCGCCGGCCTGAAAGTGCTGGTGCTCGAGCGCATGCCGTACATCGGCGGTGCGGCGGTGAGCCGGCGCCTGTATCAGGACTTCACCTACTCGAATTGCTCGTACGTTTGCAGTCTGCTGCGCCCCGAGATCATGCGCAGCTTGGAGCTGCCCAAGTTCGGCCTGCAGGTGATTCCATACGAGGGCGGCTGCACCATGATGCAGGGCGGGGGTCACCTCGCGTTGTACGACAACCACGACGCGTTGCGCCGCGAAATATCGCGGCATTCGAAGCGCGACGCGGAAGCCTATGAGCGCTACGCGCGCGACGTCATGCGCCAGTGCAAATTCATCAAGCCGCTGCTGATGCGCGAACCGCCCGACCCGACTTCCTTCAAGCCGCGCGACATCAAGGAACTTCTTTATCTCGGACAGCGCTTTCACCAGCTGGGCGAACAACGGATGTACGATACGCTGCGCTTCTGGACCATGAGCGCCGCGGATTTTCTCGATGAGTATTTCGAAAGCGACATCGTCAAGGCGCATTTTGCCGGCAGCTCGATCATCGGCACGGCGTTGGGGCCCCGCTCGCCGGGCACCGCGTACGTGCTGCTGCACCATTACATGGGCGACATCGACGACACCGTCGGCGCCTGGGGATTTGCCCGCGGCGGCATGGGGGCGATCAGCAACGCGCTCGGCAAGTCGTTCGAGGCGAGCGGCGGCACGATCCGCAGCGCGGCCCCGGTGGCGCAGATTCTGGTGAAGAACGGCCGCGCCTCGGGTGTGGTGCTCGATGACGGCGAGGAGATTCATGCGCCGTTGGTGATTTCCAATCTGGATGTCAGGCGCACCTTTCTGAAAACCATGGATGCGAAGGATCTGCCCGACGATTTCCTGCATCGGGTGAAGAACTTCAAGATCCGCGGCTCGTCGGGCAAGCTCAATATCGCGCTCGACGGTCTGCCGCGCTTTCCAGCCATTCCCGAAGGCTCGCCGTGCACGCGCGGCGACATGCATGTCACCGACACCTTGGAAATGATGGAGCGCGCCTACGACGATTGGAAGGAGGGCCGCTGGTCGCGGGCGCCCTACATCGACATGCTGATTCCCTCGCAAATCGATCCGACCATGGTCCCCGACGGCAAGCACTACATGTCGGTCTTCGTCCAGTACTGCCCTTATGAACTCGCCGACGGCGAGTGGACCGTAGCGAAGCGCCGGGGTTTCGGCGACACGGTCATCAATACCATCGCGCAGCACAGCCCGAATTTCAAAGACCTGATTTTGCACGCGGAAATACGCACTCCCTGGGACATAGAAAACGAAGTGGGCCTGACCGAAGGCAATATCTTTCAAGGCGAATTGACCATGGATCAGCTGCTTTTCAACCGGCCGGTGCCGGGTTTCGCGCAATACCGCTCGCCGGTACGCGGCGTCTACATGTGCGGATCGAGCACCCACCCCGGCGGCGGCGTCATGGGTGCGCCGGGTGCCAACGCGGCCCGCGCCGTGCTCAAGGATTTGGGCCGGACGCAATCGACATGACACAGCAATCGACCGGCATGCGCTATGACTGCATCGTCATCGGCGGTGGACACAATGGCCTGGTGTGCGCTGCCAGCCTGGCGCGCGGCGGCCGCTCCGTGCTGGTGGTGGAAGCGCGGCCGCAAGTCGGCGGCGCTGCGCTCACGCGGGAGTTCGCACCCGGATTTCAAGTGTCGGCCTGTGCGCACTTGCTGCATCTGATGCCGGCCGACCTGGTGAATGAACTGCAATTGAGCTCGCACGGCTTGAAATGGGCCGCGCAATCGATGCCCACCACCGCATTGACCGCGCAAGGCGCGCCGCTCACGCTCGGACTGCCGCTCGCGGCCGGGCCGGATTTGACGGCGGAGGACGCATCGGCGTACGGACGCTATTCGGCGCAGATGCGGCGCTTCGCGCAGGCACTGGTGCCGCTGATGTCGAGGGTGGCGCCGCGTTTGGGGACCCGCGACTGGCGCGACATTGCGGCTCTGCTGCGCTTGGGCTGGCAGATACGCAAGCTTGGACGGCAAGACATGCGCGAATTGCTGCGCATCGGCGGCATGAACGTCTTCGATTTGCTCGAGGAGCATTTCCGCTCCGATGCGCTCAAGGGGGCGCTCGGATTCGACGCGGTGCTCGGCACGAATTTCGGCCCGCGCTCGCCGGGCACGGTATTGACGCTCCTGTATCGCATGGCTGGCGAAGCGGCGGGGGCCACCGCCTTGGCGCAACCGACCGGAGGCCTGGGCGCACTGAGCGATGCACTCGCCAAGGCAGCGACCGCGGCCGGCGCCACCATCCGAACCTCCGCGCCGGTCTCGCAAATCCTGGTCGAATCGGACCGTGCGGCGGGGGTATTGCTCGAGTCCGGCGAGCGCATCGCGGCCCGGACCGTGCTTTCGAGCGCCGATCCGAAGAACACGTTCCTCAAGTTGTTGGGAGCACGCCATTTGGATACCGGCTTCGTGCGCCGCGTGCATCATCTGCGCGCGCGTGGGTTGACCGCGAAACTGCACCTGGCGCTCGAGCGCGCGCCGCAGTTCAGCGCTTTGCAGAGCGCCGCCCTGGGCGGGCGATTGCTGATCGCCCCCTCGCTCGCGTATCTCGAGCGAGCCTACAACCATGCGAAGTACGAGGAGTATTCAGCCGCTCCGGCCATGGAGATCACGGTGCCCACGTTCAACGACGCGGGTCTTGCTCCGGCAGGTAAGCATGTCTTGTCGGCCATCGTGCAATATGCGCCCTACGCCCTGAAGAACGGCTGGCCGCAGGAGCGCGGACGTTTCACGGACCTGTGCATCGACACCCTGGCGCGGCATGCGCCGGGACTGCGCGACAGCATCGTCGCCGCGGAATTGCTCACGCCGCTCGATATCGAGCAGGAATTTCGCATCAGCGGCGGCCATTGGCATCATGGCGAACTCGCCTTCGATCAATTCTTCATGGTCCGGCCGGTGCCGGGTGCCGCGCAGCACCGCACACCGCTGCCGGGCTTGTACCTGTGCGGCGCCGGCTGCCATCCCGGGGGAGGGGTCATGGGGATTCCCGGACGCAATGCCGCGCGGCAGGTTCTCAAGGAGGCAGCGTGACATGAGCTCACCGCAACCATCGGTACCGCATTTCAAACAGCCGCTGCTCAAAACGCCGTTTCATGAGCGCACTCGCGCGCTGTCTCAAATGGACAGCTTCGTTGCCTGGGCCGGCTACACCACGGTCGATGTGTTCACCACGGTCGAGCAGGAATACTTCGCCATCCGCAATGCGACCACGCTTTATGATCTGACGCCGATGGTGAAGTACCGCATTGCGGGCGCCGATGCGGTGCCGTACCTGAATCATCTGGTCACCCGGGATCTGGCCAAACTCAAGCCGGATCGCGTGGCGTATTGCGTATGGTGCAACGATGAGGGGCATCTGCTCGACGACGGCACGGTGTTTCGACTGGGCGAGGGCGAATACCGCTTGTGTACGGCCGAAAGACAGATCGACTGGCTGCTCGATTCGGCCATCGGTTTCGATGTCGAAGTCAGCGAAGTGACCGAACAGATCGCCGCGCTCGCGATGCAGGGTCCGACCTCCTGCGCGGTGCTGAAGGCGCTCGGTCTGGCCGGAATCGAACGCCTGAAGCCGTTCGAGATCGGCTATTTTTCCTTGCACGGCCGGCAACTCACCGTTTCGCGCAGCGGTTTCACCGGGGATTTGGGATACGAGTTGTGGATGGCGCCGGAGGCGGCGCCGCAGATCTGGGACGAATTGATGGCGGCGGGGCGCTCGCGCGGCATTCGAGCCATCGGCTCGCAGGCTCTCAACATGGCGCGCATCGAAGCCGGATTCCTGGCGCCCCATATCGACTTCGTTTCCGCGGAACAGACCATTCGTACCGGCCGCGATCGCTCGCCGCTCGAGCTCGGGCTCGCCCGGCTCATCGATTTCGAGAAAGGCCACTTCACGGGCCGCCGCGCATTGCTTGCCGAACGGCAGAGGGGGCCGCGCCGGCAGCTGGTGGGGTTGGATGTGGTCGGCAACAAACCCGCCCACGATGCGCTGCTGTATGCCGAGGCGAACGGCAGCCGCCAAATCGGTGCCGTCACCTCGGCCACCTGGTCGCCGACTTGCAAACGCAACATCGCGCTTGCTATGGTCGATGCCCCATATTTTCAGATCGGCACAACGGTGTGGGCCGATATCTATTTGAACCGCGAACTGGTTTGGGAGCGTCGCATGTCGAAGGCCCAAGTGGTGGAGCGTCCATTTTTCGCGCCTGAACGCCGGCGCGTGACTCCGCCGGGGGAGTTCTAGAGCGCGTGCCCTCGCCGCAGCAAAAATCGCTTGCTGATCGGCCATGGCTGAATCCCGAGGCCAAGCCTCAAATCGTCATCGAAGGCGTCAGCAAGACCTTCGGCGCCTTCAGCGCGGTGGACAGCGTCAATTTGCGCATCTACAAGGGCGAGATGTTCGCCCTGGTGGGCGCATCGGGCTGCGGCAAGACGACTCTGCTGCGCATGCTGGCCGGGTTCGCCAACCCGAGCGCCGGGCGCATTCTGATCGATGAGGTGGACATGACCGCGGTGCCGCCGTACGAGCGCCCGGTCAACATGATGTTCCAGTCCTATGCATTGTTTCCGCACATGACGGTGGAACAGAACGTGGGCTATGGATTGCGCCGCATGACGCTCGAGCAGAGCGTGCGGACCAAGCGCATCCGCGAGGCGCTCGACATGGTGCAGTTGGGGTCGCTCGCGAAGCGCAAGCCGCACCATCTCTCCGGCGGCCAGCGCCAGCGCGTGGCATTGGCCCGCGCGCTGATTCGACGGCCGAAGGTCTTGCTGTTGGACGAACCGTTGAGCGCGCTGGACAAGAAATTGCGCGAACAGACCCAGTTCGAGCTGATGAACATTCAGGATCAGGTGGGCATTACCTTCGTCTTCGTCACCCACGATCAGGACGAGGCGATGGCGCTCTCGACCCGCATCGCGGTGATGAATCGCGGCCAGCTGGTGCAAGTGGGCACTCCCTCGGAAATCTACGAATTTCCGCAAAATCGCTTCGTGGCCGATTTCATCGGCACCACCAACTTGTTCGAGGGAACGGTCAGCGGCAACGAACCGGGGCATGTCGTGGTGCACAGCGCCGAGGCCGGCTGCGATCTGATCGTCGACGATGTGGGTCGATTCGGCGGCGGACAACGTGTCTGGGTGGCCCTGCGCCCCGAAAAGATCCGCTTGAGCAAGGATCCGGCGGCGGGCGGCGTCAATCAAATCAAGGGAATGGTGTGGGAGCTCGGCTATCTCGGCAACCGCTCGACCTATCGCATCAAAACCGAAACCGGCAAGCTGGTCACGGTGTTCGCACAAAATGACCGCCGCACCTCCGAATGGTCCATCGATTGGAGCGACGAGGTGTATTTGAGCTGGACCGCCAATTGTGCGGTGTTGCTGCAGCAATGATGCGCCGATCATATCGGGCGATCCGCATAATCGCCGCGGGTGCCGCGTGGCTGTTGTGCGCGAGCGCAGCATTCGCCGCCAAGACGCAAAACGTGGTGCTGATCGTCAGCGACGGATTGCGCTGGCAGGAAATATTCACCGGCGCCGAGGAGGATTTGCTCAACGATACGACGGGCGGCAGCTGGCTCCCGGAGGAGGATCTGCGCAAGCGCTATTGGCGAGCGAGCGAGAGCGAGCGGCGGGCGGCGCTGTTCCCGTTCCTGTGGGGAACGGTGGCGAAGCGCGGGCAAATCTTCGGCAATCAAGCCGTGGGGAGCGTCGCGCAGGTGATCAACGGAATGGCCTTCTCGTACCCCGGATACAACGAGATGGCCACCGGCTTTCCGAACCCTGCCATCGACCGCAACGAGTTCGGCCCCAACCCGAACCCGACGGTGTTCGAGTGGCTTAACAAATTCGACGAATTTAAGGGTCGAGTGGCGATCTACGGAACCTGGAACGCATTCGACGAGATCTTCAACAAGAAGCGCAGCGGTCTGGTGATGCAAACGGGCTGGACGGCGCCCAAGAAGCCGCACGAGAGCGCAAGCGATGCGCTGCTGCGGCGGGTCTATGAGACCTTGACCGAAGTCGACGAGGAGGGGCCGCCGGACGCCCTCCTGCAGATACCGCTGCTCGACTATGTGGTCACCGCGAAACCGCGCGTCCTGTTCGTCGGCTATGGCGAGACCGACGATTGGGCGCATCAGGGCCGATACGACCTGGTGCTCGACAGCGCGCATCGCTTCGATTTCTTCGTGAAGCAGCTCTGGGACACGATGCAGGCGATGCCCGAATACCGGGACAAGACGACCTTCATCATCACCACCGACCATGGTCGCGGCAGCGGCCTCACCGAGTGGAAGGAGCACGGCGTCGAGGAGAAGGGCTCGGAGAACATCTGGATCGCGGTCATCGGACCCGATACGGCGCCGCTCGGAGAACGCAACCACGTCGCGCCAGTGACTCAGGCGCAGATCGCCGCCACCGTGGCGGCGTTCGTCGGCAAGGACTACCACGCGGCGGTGCCGCGGGCTGCGGAGCCCATAGCTCCGGTGCTCGAATCGACCGGCAACGGTTTCGCCAGCATCGTCGCGCTCAACGCGCTTCAGCCCGATCAAACCCTGGGACCCGACAATCTCAAGGTTTACCTGTCGAACGGAGCGGGCGCCTTCGCATTGCCCGCGTACGTCGCGGATGGCATCGGTCCGCTGTATCTGGCGAGCGCCGACCTGAATCACGATGGTCTGCCGGACCTGGTCTC